>CAXTSB010000070.1:0-16814 GCA_964246845.1 uncultured Acidobacteriaceae bacterium | reverse complement strand
CCGCCGCGCCCGCCTTGGCCGCCATCCGGGCGAACGCGGCCTGCTCCACCAGCACCACCTCCCGCGCGCCGCGGCTCGCGGCTTCCAAGCCGTTCGCTCCCGAACCCGCGTATAGGTCAAGAAAGCGCGCCCCCTCGACGCGCCCGCCCAGCACATTAAACAGGGTTTCCCGGAGCCGGTCCGAGGTGGGCCGCGTCGCCATGCCCTTGGGCGACCGGAGCACACGCGAGCGAAACTCCCCGGCGATAATCCGCATACCCCATCATCACCCAATTACAATGAGCTCAACCGCTTTCCCAACCCTCCAAGGAGTCAGCCGACGCGTGCGCACCTGGTCTTTTTCTCTCGGTCGGCTGTTCGGCGTGGAGCTCCGCATCCACTGGCTCTTCGCTGCGCTGCTTTTTGTCAGCTACATGTACGCGAGCGGGGCGGGCATGGGCGGCTGGCGCGGCACTGTTTTATGGCTGCTGCTTCTGGGTGCGGTGGCCGTGCGCGAAACAGCCCGGGCGATTGCCGCTGCCTTCCGGCACATTGAGCTGCGCTCCATCCTGCTCCTGCCGGTCGGGGGCCTGCAATCGCCGCTGGAAATGGAAGAAACCACGCCGCCGCCGGCCGTCGCCGTGGCGCTCAGCCTGGTGGGGCCGCTGGCCAACGTATTAGCCGCCGGCCTATTGGCCGGTCTGCTGGCCGGCGGCAGCCCGGGCGTGCTGCTTGCGGCGCACCCGCTGGTGAGCCCCGCCCACCTGCTGCGCTCCGCTGTTTGGCTTAACCTCGGTTTGGCGCTCATCCATCTGGTTCCGGCGTTTCCGCTCGATGCCGGGCGGCTCCTGCGCGAGCTTTCCGTCAAAAAGCATGGGCCGGAGGAGGCGTCGCGCGCCGCCGTCAGCTTGGGCCGCATGCTCGGCTCGTTCGCGACCGCGCTCGGCATCGGCCTCCTGTTCGCTTTCCCTGAGGTGCCGCTGGCCGAGGCGGCTGCTCCATGGCTGCTCCTGGGCGGCTTTTTTACCGCGATCGGGGCGCAGCTGGACGATCAAGGAATCTCCTTTCAATCGGTAGTCGATACAGTGTTCATGCGCGACATCATGCTGCGCAATTTCACCTTCCTGTCCCCATCCGATACTCTCCACGACGCGCTCGGACGTATTGTGCACTCGCTTCAGGACGATTTTCCCGTCGTGCGGTCGGGCGAGATCGTCGGCGTTGTTTCGCGCGGCCTCCTGCTCGCGTCCATGCGCATCGAGGGCAACAACTACGTGCAGTCGCTGATGAACCGCGCCTTCCTGATCGCCTCCCCGGACGACACCCTGGGCAAAACCATGCGGCGCATGCGCTTGGGCCGCGTCGGCATGATTCCGGTCGCCGACGAGGAGGGCTGCGTGCTCGGCTTGGTGACGCTCCAAAACATGCGCCAAAGCATGCCCCCGCTCTTGGAACAGCGCCGCGCCAGCATCCTGAGAAAGCTCTAGAGCGCGTGTGAGCTCCCTTGCTCCGGGCTTGTACCTGGTCGCCACCCCTATCGGCAATCTAGAGGACATCACCCTGCGCGCGCTCCGGGTGCTGCGGGAGTGCGACCGCATCTGCTGTGAGGACACCCGGCAAACCGCCAAGCTGCTGGCGCATTACGAGATCGAGAAGCCGCTCCTCAGCTTTCACGAACACAACGAGCAGGTCCGGGCCAGCGAGTTGCTCCCCGCGCTTGAAGCGGGCGCGCGCATTGCCGTTGTTTCGGACGCCGGTACGCCCGGCATCTCCGACCCCGGCGCGCTGTTGACCCGCGCGGCGACGGCGGCAGGCATCGGCGTGTACCCCATTCCGGGCCCGAACGCCGCGCTTGCCGCGCTGGTCGCCTCGGGGTTGTTGAGCGGCAGTTGGACCTTCCACGGCTTCGTGCCGGAAAAATCCGGGGCGCGCCGCAGCAGATTGGAGTCGCTTCCGCCCGGCACGCACATCTTCCACGAGGCGCCGCACCGCATCCTGGACACGCTTGCCGACCTCCACGCGCTTCTTCCGGGCGCGCGCATTGCACTCGCGCGCGAGCTTACCAAGCTGCACGAAGAGTTCCTGCGCGGCAGCCCGGCGGACGTACGCGCCGAGCTGGCCGCCCGCGAGCGGGTGCGGGGCGAGATGGTGCTTGTGCTGGAGCTCCCCGCCGCCTCGCCTGAAGCGGCCTCGCAAACCTTATCCGCCCGCATGGCCGAGCTGCGGCAAAACGAAGGCCTGGACGAAAAAGACGCCCTGAAGCGCGCTGCCCGGGAGCGCGGCATGGGGAAAAGCGAAGCCTACCGGGAGTGGCAGCGGGAACGGGCGCGGAGCCTTCCCGCGCCCGCGCGGCGTTCGTAAGCGGCCCTAAGTTCTACGTACGGTCGAAGCAAGTTCCGTGGATCAAGAGAACCAAGGCGAGGCCTGAAGCCAAACCGACCCAGGGCCACGCCGCCTGCGGAATGCCGGACTGTTTTGCTGTGCTCATGCGCGCCATCCTACTCCGTTTGTGCGGTGTTTCACAGCGGGACAGGGATTACGTTTTAAACCGCCTAAGGCCAACCCTCGGACGTACGCCGGCACCCTATCTCTTCGGAGGTACACCCATGAACGACGACAAGCTCAAGGGAGTCATGCAGAAGATCGGCGGCCATGTTGAGGAAGCGGCCGGAGCCCTGGTGGGCGACCATGCCCTGAAAGACGCGGGCCGGGAAGATCAGATCAAGGGCAGTGCGCGCGAGGCTTGGGGTAATGTGAAGGATGCGGGAAACAGCCTGATCGACAAGGCTAAGGCCGCGAAGTACGACGCGGAGGTCAAATCGGACCGGGCCAACGCTTTCGACCGTGACCACGAAGTGACGCGGGAAGGCATCTAGCAGCGCGGGGCAGGGTCGGCGGATGGAGTTGTTGCGCTCAATCCTTTTCCGTCCGCTTCCATGCTTAAGCCGCTCTCGCTTCAAGCGGCGGCAGCTCCGAGCGATAGCGCAGCATAAGCCACACCAGCTTGCGCGCGGCCCAGTACCGCGGCACATACGCGGCCGGAGCGGAAAGGCAGCGGAACAGCCAGCCCAGCCCTGTTTGGTCCGCCCAGGTGGGGATGTGCACTTGGTCGCCTGAAAGAAAGGCGATGGCTGCTCCGATGCAGTGAATCGCGGGCAGATAGCTGAGATTGCGCTTCAAGTACAGCCCCAAGCGCTCTTGCGTTCCTCCGCCGACCGTCACCACGACATGCTTGTAGCGGTGCGCCGCCATCTTCCGGAGCAGAATCTCATCCTGGATCTCCCCCTTATACAGCGGTGCCAGATATACATCCTGCTCGTCGACCGCGATACCCTCGCCGCGCAGCCATTCCAGATTCATGCGGGCGCTTTTGGGGTTGGCCATGATCCACAGCGTATTGCCGGGCTCGCGCACATCCGGCTCTTCCAACAGCTCCTTCAGGTACTCCAAACCCGACACGCGGGGGACGCGCCGACGGCTGATCAGGTTCCAGATCAGCACCATGAACGCGCTGTCGGTGATGGCCAGGTCGGCTTGCAGCAGCGCTTCGCGGTAGTCCGGGTTATAAGGCAGATCCTTGAGCGCGGGGGCTGCCGGCACCACCAGGAGACCGCCTTGCTTCATGCGCGTGATGGTTTCGCGGGCGGTGCCGCAATAGAAATCCACTCCAAGAATGCGTTGGCTGCGTTCGGTCGTCGCGTGTTCAGGGGGCATGGCGGCCTTTCGAGGGAACAGCAGGCGCTCGGGGGGGCGCTCCTACATTCTATCGGCAACTTTCCGGAATGCATGAACGTCGAGTGAAGTACCGGAACATGCAGCGCCATCGGGTGCGGCTTAAAAGGTAAGATAAGGCATGTGCCGGGCGCGGAAACGGCCGCAGGCTCGGGGGGATCAGCGCGGCAGATGAGCATGGAAGCGGCACAGCCGCGCGATGAAGATATTCGCAGCGGGCTTTTTAGCGGCGGCCATGCCGGGGCTTGCCGACGACCGCGACCTGCGCCTTCCGGACGCGCCTGCCCCGCAGTCCGGGCAAGCGCCCGCCCAGCCGACTCCGGCCGGCAAGGATGGGCAATCCGACAACAAACCCTACAGCCTTTCCAAAGCCGAACACCAAAGAATCCTTGGCGTCATCCCCGCGTTCTCCGTCGTGCAAAAGCCGGGTGCCTACGAGCCGCTGACGCCGAAGCAGAAGTTCGGGCTGTTCTGGAAGGGCACCACGGACCCGTACCTGTTTGTACTGGACGCTTTTGTCGCGGGCATCGGGCAGGCGAAGGACAGCAACCCCGGATACGGCCAAGGCGTGCAAGGATACTTCAAGCGCTACGGAGCAGCCTATGCGGACACTTTTGACGGCAACTTTTGGGGCAATGCGGTGCTGACCTCCGCGCTCCACGAGGACCCGCGCTACTTCCGCAAAGGCGAGGATTACGGGTACACACACCGGGCGCTGTACTCCGCTTCCACGGCGGTTTGGTCGCGCTGGGATTCAGGCCGCTATGGCCCCAACTTCGCGAACGTGCTCGGCAACATCATCGGCGGCGGCATTTCCAATGTGTACTATCCGTCCGGCGATCGCGGCGTGGGCAAAACATTCTCAGGCGCTGCCACCGTGACCGCTGAGGGCACGATCGGCTCGGAGCTCCAGGAGTTCATCCCTGACATACAAAACCACTTCCTGCGGAAGCGGCGGGAAAAGCAGCTGCAAAAAGCCCGGCAACAGCCCTAGATGCCGAGCCGCTTGACCTCATCGTTGTAGTACTTGCGGTACAGGATCGACCACTCCTGCGTGCCTTCCAGGATGATTTTGCGCTGCGAGCTGATCTTGGCGCGGGCCGCTTGGTCGATGCGCATCTCCTCCGCAAGGAGGGTTTGCAGGTAGTTGCGGGCTTCCTTGCGGATTGTGTCGCGGTCTTCCTGGAACTCAACCTCGTCGATGCCGGCCAGGGTGTCGGCGACGGCATGGGCCAGCTTATTGACCTTGTCGGGCGAAATCCTCACAAAACCACCTTGTACTTCCGCACCAACTGCTGCTTTACCTTTTTAAACATCTCGCCGTACTCGGCTCCGGAGCGGCGCATATCGTCCTGAATCTGCTCGAGGATCACCCGGACCTCCTCATTGATGCGGTCCTCCAGTGAGAGCTCCTCGGTCATGGCGGCGGTGACCCGCTCCTCGGCATCCTTGAAGCGGCCGGTCTTGATGAGCTTCTGATCGACAAGGTGCTGCACGGTTTTACGGCCCAGGTAGCCGACATACTCGCGGGAAAAGATCATCGTCGTGTGTCGGAGTCTAGCATAGCCGGCGGGCCGCGAAAGGGCCTCGCGCGGGGATGGGCAAACCTGCGAAAATGCCTGGATGGCACAGGACAACCTTCACGGCCTCAAGGATGATATGAACGCGTTCCTCACCGGGCACGGGCTCAGGCAGTTCCCCGGGCACGTGGGCGACGATGTGCCCACAGTTTTATGGGAGGACGAGGGCGACCCGGACGGCTGGAAACGCTTGGTGGAGACCGCGAAAGCCGCGGGCGCGCCGTTCCTGACCCTAAGCGACGTGACCGTGACCCGCGACGAGCTGGACGGCATGCTGGAGCAGCTGCGCGAGCAGAACTTTCCCGACGAGGAAGCGCCTGAGTTCGATGAGGTGCAGGCGCTGCGGCGGTATGCGGGCAAGGTCGGGTTCGTGCAGCTGGGGTTTGTCCACCAGGGCGTCGCGTTTGTGCACGAAACCGCGACCGAGTGGTACGAACGCTACGAGGCACTGCTGGAGGCGATGGAAGCATACGGCTCGGGGTCCATCACTTTTGACGAGGATGAAGACGCCTGAGCGCTGCCGCCCTACCACTGCCGAAGCGCAAGCGCTGGTTGTTTCCCGAGCGCAGCCCGGAGCTCGCGGGGGAGCTGGCGCGGGCTCTCCCTGTTCCCTTAGCCGCGGCGGAGCTGCTCGCCGCTCGCGGACTGCACAGCATTGAGCAAGCCCGGGCGTTTCTGCACCCTGAGCTGAACCAACTGCATGACCCGCTCACGATGCACGGTATGGCCGAGGCCGTCGCGCGCATCCGGCTCGCGGTCGAGCGGCGGGAGCCGATCCTGATCTACGGCGACTACGACGTGGACGGAACCACCGCCGTCGTGCTGCTGAAAACAGCCGTGGAGCGCTTGGGCGGGCAGGTGCGGTTCCACGTCCCGCACCGTTTGCGTGAAGGCTACGGCATGCAGCGCGAGGTTCTCGCAGCGGCGGCCGCCGACGGCGTGCATTTGGTGGTCAGCGTCGACACGGGCATCCGCGCGTTCGCCGCCGCGGAAGCAGCCGTGGCGCTTGGCCTGGATTTGATCGTAACCGACCACCACCTGCCCGACGGCGCGCTGCCCCGGGCCTTGGCCGTGCTGAACCCGAACCAGCCCGGCTGCCCGTACGCCTGCAAGGGGCTGTGCGGGGCCGGGGTGGCCTTTAAGCTCGCGCAGGCGCTGCTGGAAAGCGCGGCCTTGTCCGAAGCGGACCGCGAACGGCTGCGGACGAAAGTGTTGCCGTCGTTTCTGAAGATGTTAGCTATCGCGACCGTGGCCGACGCGGTCCCGCTCACGGGTGAGAACCGCGCCATCGTCGCCCTGGGCCTCAAAGCCCTGCACCATCCGGCCAGTCCGGGCCTGCGCGCACTGATGCGGGTTGCCCAGCTGGACCCCGCGCGCAAGCGGTTGAGTGCGGCCGACGTGGGTTTCCGCCTGGGGCCGCGCATCAATGCCGCGGGCCGCATGGATGTCGCGAGCGATGTGGTGGAGCTGTTCACCACGCGCGACCGGGCCCGGGCCGATGAACTCGCGGCGAAGCTCGACAGTTTGAACACAGCCCGCCGCGATACCGAGGCCGCCGCGCTGCGTGAGGTGTTGGCGCAAGCGACGGCGCAGGACGCTCGCGTTTTGGTGCTGGACGGCGAAGGCTGGCATCGGGGCGTCATCGGCATCCTGGCTTCGCGCGTGGTCGACACGCAGGCGAAGCCGGCCGTCGTGATCGCGCGCGAGGACGGGGAGGCGCACGGCTCGGGCCGCTCGGTCGAGGACTTTCACCTACTGCGCGCCTTGGAAAGCTGCCCGGAGCTGTTCACCCGCTTCGGCGGGCACGCCCATGCGGTCGGCTTCTCCTTGCCGCCCGCCCGCATTGGGGAGCTGCGCGCCCGGCTCGCGGCCTATGCCGCCGCGCACATGCCGGATGAAGCACTCACGCCGACCGTGCGCTGCGACGGTGAGCTCGCGCTCGACCATGTCACGCCCGCGCTTTATCGCGCGGTCCGCCTGATGGAGCCCTTCGGCATGAACAACCCCGAGCCGGCTTTCGCGGCGTACGGGGTGGAGCTGGCCGGGGAGCCGCGCTTTATGAAGGAGCGCCACGTCAAGCTGCAGCTGTCACAAGGGCAGGCCCACCCAACCGCCCTGGGCTGGGGCTGGGCGGAACGCGTGCAGGCCCTCGGGCTCACGCGCGGCGACCGCATCGACCTCGTCTATCGCCTGCGGGAAAACGAGCACCCTGAGTACGGCGGGATCGAGCTTGAGATTATGGATTTACGGCGGGCCGAATCGCGACAGGCGCAAGCATAAATAACCGGTAAATCTCACCTTGCAAACGGGTCATCCTGAGCGTAGCGAAGAATCTGCTTTTCCGCGCTGCCCGATGAAAGCAGATCTTTCATCGCTCTCTACCCCACCGAGCAAGCTCGGCGAGGATCCCGGCTGCGCTCTTCAGGATGACCCCTTATGCTTTGCGATAGGAACTTTCGCTTCGCTCGTACACTTTAGCTCACCGTGAAGCTCTGAGCCGCTCCCGCGTTGTGCATACGGTCGCAACCGATACGGACGGAGAGTTGAGACCGTGCGGCGCGTATCGTAAAGGTTGCGTATGAGCGCCCTGCCCGTTTCCGCGCCTCCCCCGTCTCCGCGGCTTCCCATCCTTGCGCGCGGCGGCTTCCGCTACCCGCCCGGCCTCCGGCGCAACCTGCCGTTTTACTTCTTCAGCAAGTTTTTTAAGTCGACCAATCCCATCCTGCTGTTTGAGTATCTCCAGCAGCAGTACGGAGTCGCGGCGCACTACCGCCTCGGGCCGAACCACATCGTTTTCCTCAACGACCCCGACCTGATCCGCGAGGTGCTCGTCACCAAGGGACCCGCGTTTATCAAGGAGCGCACCCAGCGCCGCATGAAGATCCTGCTCGGCGAAGGGCTGATCACCTCGAACGGCGAGGAGCATATGCGCCGCCGCCGCATCGCCGCGCCCGCGTTCCACCGGCAGCGCGTGGCCGCTTACGGCGAGGTGATGGCCGCCCGCGCCCAAACCATGCGCGACGAGTGGCAGCCGGGGGTCGAGATCGACGCGGTCGCCGAGATGATGCGGCTTGCCCTCCAGGTGGTCGCGCGCACCATCTTCGACACGGACGTGACCGAGGACGTGCAGACCATCAATGACGAAGTGAACGCGATCATGGACCTGTACAACTTCCTGGTCGCGCTGCCCAAGGCCGAGTCGCTGCTGCACCTGCCCATCCCGGGGCTGATGCGCTTTAAACGCGCGCGCCGCCACCTGGACGCGGTGGTGTACCGGATGATCGAGCAGCGGCGCGCCTCGGGCGGCGACCGCGGCGACCTCCTGTCCATGCTGCTGGCCTCGCACGATGAAGAGGACGCCTCCGCGCTCTCGAACGAGCAGGTGCGCGACGAGGTGACCACCATCTTTCTCGCCGGGTATGAAACGGTCGCAAACGCGCTCGCCTGGACCTGGCTGCTGCTGGGGCAAAACCCCGAAGCCGAAGCCCGGTTGCACCGCGAACTCGACGAGGTGCTCGCAGGCCGCTTGCCGACGCTCGCCGACGTGCCCCGGCTGCGCTATACCGAGATGGTCCTGTCCGAGTCGATGCGGCTGTACCCGCCCGCCTGGGCGATGGGTCGGCAGGCGACGACGGACGTGGAGATCGGCCCCTACAAGCTGCCGGCCGGCACGTACTTTTTCTTCTCGCAGTACATCATGCAGCGCACGCCGGAGCAGTTCGCCGACCCGCTCCGCTTCGACCCGGAGCGATTTACACCCGAGCGCAAGGCGGCCCGGCACAAGTTCGCGTATTTCCCGTTCGGCGGCGGCTCGCGGCAGTGCATCGGCGAAGCATTCGCGTGGATGGAGGCGATCCTGATCACCGCGACCATCGCGCAAAAGTGGCGCTTGCGGTTGGTGCCCGGGCAGCCGGTGGGGGTGGTGCCGAAGATTACCCTGCGGTCGAAATATCCGATTCGGATGATCCCGGAGCTGCGAGCGCCGGGGTCGAGCGCGTAAGAGCCGGTATCTTGTAGAACAGATGAGCGCCCAGTTCCAAAGCCGCCGCCGTGTCATGCCCGGCGGACGGGTCGCGCCTGCCGCTCTACCCCGCGGCGCGGGCGGCCGCGCGCTGTGCCGCTGGTGCTCGCTCGAGGTGCCCCCGCGTCGGCGAACCTTCTGCTCGGCCTTTTGCGTGCACGAGTGGCGCTTGCGCTCGGACCCCGGCTACCTGCGCGAAGCCGTCCTGAAGCGCGACCGAGGCGTGTGCGCCCGCTGTACCGTGGACTGCCTGGCCGCGTACCGGCTTTTGAAGCGCTCGCGGGGCGCGCGCCGGGCCGAGCTGCTGGCTGTGTGGGGCCTGAAACGGCTCACCCGCAAAAGCCTGTGGGACGCCGACCACATCCTGCCCGTGGCCGAAGGCGGCGGCGAGTGCGACCTCGCCAATGTGAGAACGCTCTGCCTCCACTGCCACCGGGTCGCCACCGCCGCGCTGCGCGCACGGCTGCGTGGAGCCGCGCTGGTACCATAACCCCGTGCCCGGATGGCGAAATCGGCAGACGCAGCGGACTTAAAATCCGCAGGCCCCAAAGGGCTGTGGGGGTTCAAGTCCCCCTCCGGGCACCAATAGAATGAGCAACTTAATAAGTGGAATGGAAAGAGCGTCCGGATAAGTTTTTGCCTGGATGGACTTAAGGGCCTCGCCCGCGACCTCTTCGTGCAGCTTTGGCCCGTAGGACTCGGCCGGGTCGAAGAAGGTCACGCCGCCGCCGCAAGCCGCGCGGATCGCCTTGACGGCTTCCTGCTTCTCGGCCGCGGGGCCGAAGCCGAAGCCGAGTCCCATGCAGCCGAAGCCGAGCGCTGAAATCTCCGAGCCGCCCGTTGCCCAGAATTCTTGTTTGCGCCTCCCGCGCGGGTCAACCGCTGCCCGTGTCGGTGGGATGCTTACAGGTCGGTCCGTTTGCCGGACTCGGCTGCCGCCTGGGTCAAGTCTAGCCATGCTTTCCACGTCCTTTCCGCCGATTCCCATGGAGCATGCAAAATCGGAGCCGATGGTTTCGGCCGAAGCCGGATAGTTCGGATCGACGCCGTCCTTGCTTATCGGGCGAGCTATGAGTACCCCGTCCCGCGAGCTGCCGGACTCCACGACAGCTTTCTGGAACAGACCTCGCGCGCATCGGGGAAGTCATGAGGCTGTAGACCGACATTCCTTCGGCGGAAGAGCCGAAAGTTGTGATGTTATTCGGATCGCCTCCGAATGCTGCAATGTTGCGCTTCACCCATTACAAGGCGGCGATTTGGTCCATGTAGGCATAATTGCCCTTGGGCTCGTTCGGATGCTCCCGCTCCAGGGCTGGAAAAGCGAAAAAGCCGAACCGGCCGACGCGGTAATTGGCGGCGACCAACATCACACCCTCTTTCGCGCGAAACCCGCTCCCGAGGTGGAAGAGTTCGCAATATCGCCGTCAGCCGCTTCACGGACACTGCCGGAAGCGGTGCGGACCACCGGCCCCGAGTCCTTCGCTTCGGCCGATTGTGCGCGGACACCTGCCGCATGCGCAGCCAGCACGACCATTCCCCAAAGCAGGGTCTTCGCATGAATCAGCCTTTTTAGGCTGTCAATCTATTCGGCTGTGTACCGGCGCTTTGTCTCAGCGCCCGGTCATCTTGAGCATGGCTTCAGGGAGGCGCTCGCCTTCGAGGGCAAGCTTGGAAACCGCAGCGTCGATCTCCTCCAGCTCTGCTTCCGAAAGCATCACTTCGGCCGCGCCGACGTTCTCCTCCATGCGCTTCGCTTTGGTCGTACCGGGTATCGGAGCAATCCAAGGCTTCTGCCGCAGCAGCCATGCCAGCGCGAACTGAGCCGGTGTAATGCCTTTGCGCTCAGCGGCTTCCTGCACGGCCTGCACCAGAACCATGTTGGCCTTGCGCGCTTCGGGCGAGAAGCGCGGCACAAGATTGCGGAAGTCGCCCGGGTCGAACTTCGTGTTCTCGTCGATCTGTCCGGTAAGGAAGCCGGCCCCAAGAGGGCTGAACGGTACGAAGCCGATGCCGAGTTCCTCAAGCACGGGCAGGGTCTCGTTTTCCGGGTTGCGCCAGAATAGCGAGTACTCGCTCTGGAGCGCCTTCACGGGCTGCACGGCGTGCGCCCTGCGGATCGTGCCCACCCCGGCTTCCGAAAGGCCGAAGTGCTTCACCTTGCCTGCCGCGACCAGCTCCTTGACTGCCCCGGCAACGTCTTCGATCGGCACGCTCTCATCGACGCGGTGCTGGTATAAGAGGTCGATGCGGTCGGTCCTGAGCCGCTTCAGGCAGCCGTCCGCCGCCTCCCTGATGTGCTCCGGCCGGCTATTCGTTCCCGGCCCGCGCTTGCCCGTTGCCGGATCGATATTGAAGCCGAATTTAGTGGCGATGACAACCTGATCGCGGACAGGCTCCAAAGCCTCGCCCAACAGCTCCTCATTCGTAAAGGGACCGTAGGCCTCGGCGGTGTCGAAGAAGGTCACGCCCCGCTCGTGCGCGGCCCGCATGAGTTGAATCATCTCGGCTTTGTCGGCCGCTGGGCCGTAGGCCGATGTCATGCTCATGCATCCCAAGCCGACGGCCGAAACTTCCAGGTCATTTCCGAGTGTGCGCTTTTGCATGGATTCCTTGGTTGAGGGGGTGCGAGATGTCCCGTCGATCTCACTCTAGGCTTATCGTCGGGCGCGCGCTCTTCCAAAAGCGCCAATATGCCTTCCGATCGCGCCAACGCGCGCATACTCTGATCTTGTCGCATTTGGCCGGCTTTTTGGCGCGTTCGGCAGGGCTGAAGCCGGCGTGCTGATTACGCTCTTTTCAGGGGAGGCACCGATGGTAAAGCACTTCCGAGTTCCGGGGCGCTTGGCGCTGAAGCTGACCGAGCTGGGCGTACCCCTTCCCACGGTGCTGCACCGCGCCGGTCTGCCCCGCGACCTTTTCGAGCAGACCCGCGTATTGGTTTCGACTTCGGAACTCTTCAGCTTGTGGCGGGCTATCGAGCAGGTCAGCCTCGATCCGCTCGTCGGCCTCAAGCTCGGAGTGGAAACGAGGACGGAGATGCAGCGTTCGATCCGACGATCGCGCGGGCCGTCTCAGGTCCCGGTGCGAAGCTCGACTGGCATATCCATCCCGGCGGCCAGGTGCTTCTCATCACGGAGGGGACCGGCTACTACCGGGAGCGCGGCCAACCGGTCCGCGTCGTGCACAAGGGCGACGTGATCAAGTCCGCCCCCGGCGTGGAGCACTGGCACACGGCGGCACCCGACTCGACCTTTGCCTATATCGCCGTCACACCTACGCAGAAAGGCAAGACGATCTGGCTCAAGCCGGTGACCGAAGAGGAGTACAGGAGCGCAAAGCAACCGCGAACGTACGTTTCGTTCGTGGACGCACTATGCTGTCCGAACTCGGTTGTACTTCCAGGCCCCGATGAATGGAGGCAGGCTCCGGAATGCGTCACAAACGGTCGATGCTGTTGAAAAACTCAGCTCCGGAAGCGAACGTGTTGCGTAGGGTCTAGCCTTTTCAGCAGCTTGTCTGGTCACGCCCGAAGATGCGGGTGCCGATCCATGCGCCGACCGCGAGTGAGGCACCGATGGCACCCGCGGCTGCAAGCAGACTGGAAACCGCCTTCCGCCGCGGGATCGCCAAGTCAGCTTCCATGCCGGCGATCCTAAGCAGCAGAATGGCGCCGATCCAGGGCTTGAGCGTCAATGCCAAGGAAACCTGCGGGTTCAGCAGCTGCCGACGTGTTAAGCGAGCACGCTCCGTAAGCGATACTCGCTCCACCTCCACTTGCTCCCGCCGCAGCCGAACCATCTGCGTATCGCGCCGCTCCGTTATCTGCTCGGTGACGTGGACTTCCTCCACCAGGACCAGCTCCTTCACAAACACCAGCCGCTCCTCGACCACCGGGTAAATGGTCGTCGATCCTTCCCGCCGCATCTCGGGCGCTGCGGCCACCTTTTGATTCAGGGGCACCCGATCAATCTTGTAGGTACGCGAGGTAAGCGCCTCATCCACCGCCTGCTCGAACTCCTGCACACTTGTGCGCAGCACCACCTTGCCTGTTTCCACGGTGCGCTTGCCCACGGTCAGGCTTTCTTCGATGACAGGAATGACCGCGCCATCCTCCGGCAGCATGGGTTCAGCCGCGGCTTGTGTCGGCAGCAGGAGCTGCGTCGGCAGCCGCACTACGCGGCCGTCTGGCAGCTGGAGGTCGGTGAACGGCTCTTCCGGCCGGAGCTCTCCCGCTGCTATAAGCGCACTACCCGTTTTTTCGGGTATGCCCTCTTTCTCTCCCTGGGCTCGTCCGAACATGCTTCCTCCTCTTTGTTTCTTTTACGCGTAAAACAAAGGCCGAAGGGTGAGCTTCGGCCTCATAGTCCGTGCGTTTTGCTGTTTGCTCAGTAGTTTTGGTTTTTGGTCGGTGTTGCGGCGGCAAAGTTCTCGGAAGACGCGGTGCCGACCCCGGCTTTGGCCGCGACCTGCTCGACCTCGACCTCGGTCTTGCGCACGGTGTCGTGGATGGCCTCGGTGTGTTCGCTGCCCTGCTTGCCCACCCGCACTTCCTCGACCACGCGGCTCGACTTGCCGACCACTGCTTCCTCGCCCATCGCGCTCAGCTCAATCGTGCCGCCGCTGCCGGCTTGGAAGTCCGCTTCTGTCGCTTCCCGGTTTACCGGGTGCCGGTCGACCACGATGCGCTCGTCGCGCAGCATGATCTCCGCGTCCACCGGGCGTTCGACCACGTGCGAGTACACCCGCACACCGCCGTGATCCACAACCCGCTTGCCGACGACCAGCTGCTCCTCGATGACAGGAATCAGCGCGTCGCCCGTAACCCCGGCCGCGCTCGTTCTGTACACATCCTGCCCGGCAGCCGAGGTTGCCTGCGCGCCGCCCTCCAGGTCCTGCGCGCCCGCCTGCTTCAACAGCACCGCTGCCTGCGCGGCTTTGGCGTCTTCGGCGAATACCGACACCAGCGCGCCGCCGGATCCCACGCTCGAAGCGTACTGCTTGTGGGTGTCCTCGTCGCCCGCCGTCAGATTGCGGAAGTAGTTCCCCACTTTTTCGCCGATTCCCGCCATGCCCGTGCCGCTGCCCGCACTCGTGCCTGCAACGGCCGTGGAACCGCCATTCGCTGCCGTGATGTGGATGTCGCTCGCCGTGAAGCCCCGGCTCACCAGAGCCTGCTTTGCCTGCTCGGCCTGCGCCATGGTGCTGAAGAGTCCCGCTACTGTTTTCGACATGCTCTGCTCCTTAAAGGTGATTACTGCTGTGTGTAAAGCTCAACGCGGCGGTTGTCCGCCTTGCCTGTTTCGGTCGCATTGGTTGCCGCAGGCTGCTCGGGGCCGAAGCCCTGCCCATTCAACCGGCTGCCGTCGATCCCTTGCGCTTTCAGGTAGTTCCCAACCGCGATGGCGCGCCGCTCGGAAAGGCTGCCGTTATGTGCGCCGCCCCCCGTGCTGTCGGTATAACCCTGGAGGCGCAGCTTGATGCTTGGGTTCGCCTTCATCTGATCCGACGCGTGCTGCACGGTTGCCTTGCCCTGCGGGGTCAGCTCAGCTTGGTCCGTGTCGAAATACACAGTGCCCAAGCTCGGCTGCGCGGCTGCCGTTTGCGTCTGCGGGGGTGCAACTGCCGCTGTATCGTGGCGGCGAGTAAGGAAGTAAAGCAGGAGCGCGAGCAGAAGCAGTAAGGGAATCAGCCAAGCCCAAATAGGCAGCCCCTTCTTTTTTCCTGCTTCTTCGTACACTTTCACGCGGTCGGCCATGGGTCTTTCTCCTAAATCACAAACTGGGGTAAGTACGACAGGGAAGTTACAAACCGCCGCGCGTCACGGCGCGGTCGCTTTCGGCAGGCATCGCGGTATTTGCGGTCGGCGCTGCCGTGCCTGCCGCCACCTGCTCCACCTCGACCTCGGTTTTCCGCACGGAATCGTGAACGCGCTCGGCGTGCTCGGTCATTTCCTTGCCGACGCGCACCTCTTCCACTACCCGGGCAGTCTTGCCGATCACCGCGACCTCAGCCGTTTCCGTCAGCTCGATCGTGCGCTCGCCCTGGAGCGAAAGCTCCTGGCCGGTAGCGGCCCGGTCTACCGGTGTGCGATTGATCGTGATGTGCTCTTCCTGCAGGTTGACCGATTCCTCCACCGGCGTTTCGACCATGCGCCGGTACACCCGCACGCCGCCCCGATCCACCGTGCGTTTGCCGACTGAAAGGTTTTCCTCAACGACTGGGATAACCGCGCCTTCGGACGCGACCGCCGCAGGCGCCGCAACCGGCACCGCCGCGGGCGCGATCGCCTGCTCATCGATCTTGCCTGCCTGATGGCTGCCGAATATCTGCTCTACCTTGCCGACGCGCTCCGCAATCTCGGATACGGCGATGACCATGCCGCCAGCCCGTACGCCGTCCAAGAGATGGCGATGATCCCGGTCCGGAACGCCCAAATCTTCGAGCGACCTTCCGGCATACCCGCCGGCGGAAGACTGCGCTTGATCGATCAGTGAGATCGAGGACTGAGGAATCCCTGCCTTGAGCAGATCGTCAAGCGCTGCGTGCGCCTGCTTTTCGTGATGGAACAAACACACCAAAGTGGTGAGGTCTTCCGCCATAGATTTTCTCCCGGGTGCTGCTGGGTGCGGTCCTGAACTGAAACGGGTTTATGGAAATGCTCGCGATGCGCTTCTATGCGGCACGCTTCCCCGGGGGGTAGGAAGCTCTCGTCACGAACAGAGCGGGTGGCCTTCGGATCAATGCCTGCAGCCAGTCTCATTTGCGTAGGATGCGAATCCCGCGCTGGAATAGTTGGACAGCGAACAATTTATGTAGATCGGCTCGGCGGTCGTTACAGATTCCGGCTACTGACGCATGCTCGAAGCACCGCAGCGGGGCGCGCCGGCACGCTGGATGAAGTAGGCATGAAAGATGCATATACAAAATACATGCGCGGCTGCGGAGCTTGTTTTCAGGGATGTTCGGCTGCCTTATGCTGGATGGAATACAGAACTCGCCAGCCCGACCTGACCGGGGTAGGCATTCAGCGCACATGAACAAACAGTACCGGAACAAGCTTCTCCAAAACCTGCCTCCCGACGCGGTCGGGCGGCTTGGGCTGCGTCCGCTCGCCCTCGAGCTGAACCATGAGCTTGAGTTTCCAGGCCAGCCCATCCGCCATGTGTTCTTCATCGAGCAGGGCGTGGGCTCGATGACGAATACTTTTAAGGACGGCTCGCAGGTCGAGGTCGGCCTGTTCGGCTTCGAGTCCGCCGTCGGCATTTCGGCTCTGATGGGGACCAAGCGGAGCCTGAACCGGGTATACATGCAGGTTGCCGGCCACGGCTACCTGTGCTCTCTAGATGCGGCGGCAGCCGAGTTCAAGCGGGGTGCCGAGTTCCAATATCTGGCGCTGCGCTACGTGCAGGCGCAGCTTACGCAGGCGACGCAAACGGCCGGATGCAATGCCAAGCACAGCCTGGAGCAGCGGCTCGCGCGATGGCTCAGCCTGTGCGCGGACC
>CAXTSB010000069.1:0-16857 GCA_964246845.1 uncultured Acidobacteriaceae bacterium | reverse complement strand
GCGCACGCCGCGAAGCCAGCGCGGCCCGGTTCGCGGCGTGCGCGGCGTGCGCCCGGTCCTCTCCGGCAGCCAGCGTCGCCAGTTCGTCCAGCTTCTGGTAAGCGAAGGAAAGCCAGGAGCGCACCACCGCGTCCATGCGGGTTTCGCCCGCGGCGTCCACGGGTGTGTGCAGCAGCGAGCACGACGGCGCGAGCATCACCCGGTCCTCCCCGAGCTTCGCGACTGCCAGCTCGATCAAGCCCCGGCTGCGCTCGAAGTCGTTGACCCAGATGTTGCGGCCGTCGACCA
Source organism: uncultured Acidobacteriaceae bacterium (assembly GCA_964246845.1). Classification (GTDB taxonomy): domain Bacteria; phylum Acidobacteriota; class Terriglobia; order Terriglobales; family Acidobacteriaceae; genus EB88. The sequence continues at coordinate 16,569 of CAXTSB010000069.1, read as the reverse complement.
AACCGAGCGAGAGCTTCTGCCCCGGCTTCACAGCTTCCAGCGCCGTCGGGAGCTGCTCCGGCGCGCGGACGAGGTCGAGGTGTACGCCCGCGACCGGCAATGCGAAAGCGAAGGGAAGGTTCTCCTCAAGCGCGCCGAAGTACGTCGCAAGGTGGAGCGGCAGCCCGGTCTCGGCGAGCGCGGCGTAGGCTTGCGGGAAGTGCGAAACAGCCTCGGCGGGCAAATCCGTGGCCAGGCAGGGCTCATCGATCTGCACCGTTTGCGCGCCCGCATCCTTGAGCGCCCGCAGCAGCGTCCCATACGCTTCCAAAAGGCGCGGCAGCAGCGCCCAGCGGTCGAACTCCGGCGAGACAGGCTTGCCCGCGAGCAGCAAGGTGATCGGGCCGATCAACACAGGCCGCGTCTCGATCCCGAGCGCCTTGGCCTCCCTGTACTCGCCCACGGCCTTGCGCGGGTCTGCTTCGAAGCCGAGCTCCTCGGACCACTCCGGGACCAGATAATGGTAGTTCGTATCGAACCACTTGGTCATCTCCATCGCGGTCTGCTCCCGGCTGTTGCGGGCCATGCCGAAGTAGCGCGCGAGTGTGACGGGTCCGGAACCGAAGCGGGCGGGCGTCGCCCCGACCGCGACCAGCGTGTCGAGCACTTGATCGTACAACGAGAAATCATTGGATGGGATGTGCGTGATGTCCGCCTCCGCCATCCGCCGCCAGTGCCGCGCGCGCAGCTCCTGTGCCGTCGTTGCGAGCTCGGCTTCCGTCCGCTCGCCGCGCCAAAAGCCTTCCAGCGCCCATTTCAGCTCGCGCCCCACACCCATGCGTCCAAAACCCAGTACTGCCGTATCCAAAGCCATTCCGGTTCCTCCCATGTCGTCCGTGAAAAGGGGAACCACCCGTGCGCCTGCCTCCGCTCGGGTCAAAGCCCAAACGCGGCGAAAGACTCCCGGCCCAGTCCACGAGGCGCGGAGCTCCTAAGGCACACACCCGCGGCTGTCCGCGTGGGCGGCGCGCAGGCCGGTATTCGGACTTTGGGCAGCCTACCGGCGAACCGCTTCCCACCCCTGTCGAGGGGCAGTGCGTGGAGGTCCAAGCCTCCGAGTCCGCGTTCGTTCCCATCACCGCTGCGGGACAGCGCCGGATTCACACCGGCTTCCCGTTTACCCGCACTCGTGAGCGCGGCACCTTCGCTGGGTTAGAGTCTACGCGAACGGCCCGGACCGCGGGTGTTCGGAAATATAACTCAGGCGTGCTTATCGGAACCAACGATGAAGTCGTACTGCTCGTCGGTAAGCGGCACCACGGACAGTCGGAACTGCCGGAACAAAGGTGAGTCGCGAAACACGGCCGCGTCCCGCATGGCCGCGAGCGGTACCGGCGTTTTCAAGCGCCGCCCGGCCTTGATGCGCATGATTGGATTCTTCTTGTCCGCCGGGTCGACCGACACAACTGACGCTAAACCCACGACTTCCTTGCCAGTCTGCGAGTGATAGATCACCAGCCTCTCGCCCTTGCGCATCGCCGCGAGCGTGTTAAGTGCTTGCGCGTTACGGATCCCGTCCCATACGGTTTCGCCCTCGCGCACAAGGTCGTCGAAGGAGTATTTCTCAGGCTCGGATTTAAGAAGGTAGGGCATCGGCTTGCTCCAGTACGGCCGCGTGTTCCGGGTGTTTGCGGGCATCCACCAGCTGAAACACGCCGTAGGTCAACAGCAAAAGGCCGAGCGCGATGACCAGGATGCGCTTAATGGGCGTGGCCTCCCGCTTGGCGCGCTCATCGCCGCCCGGGTAGGGGCCGGACTCGCCGGGCACGGTCTTGAGGAACCATCCCATGGCCACGATGTACACGCCGGCGAGCACGTAAATCACATTCGACATAGGATCTAGCGCAGCCCCGTGACCGCGCCCTCCGCGTCCACATCGATCCCCATCGCGCGCGAGGTTTTGGGCAGCCCCGGCATCAGCATCATGCTTCCGGCGATGACCACCACAAACCCCGCCCCGGCCGAAAGCGACGCGCCCGTCACGCGCAAGCGCCAGCCGGTAGGCGCGCCCGGGAGCTTTGGGTCGTCGGAAAGCGAGTACTGTGTCTTCGCGATGCACACCGGGACCGCGCCGAAGCCCCATCCGGTGAAGCGGGCGAGCGCCGCGCGGGCTTCGTCCGAGTAGTCCACCCCGGCGGCCCCATACACTTTGGTTGCGACCGCTTCGATTTTCTTCTCAAGCTGCTCGTCGAGCGCGTAGGCCGGCGTGAGCGCGGGAGCGGGCTTGTCGCACACGGCCAGCACCGCCCGGGCCAGGTCCGCCGCACCTTCCGCGCCGCGCGTGAACGCTTCGGTAAACGCGTTGGGCAGCCCGCGCTCGTCGCACCAGGCCTTCAGCCGCGCGAGCTCCTCGTCGGTATCCTTCGGGAAGTGATTAATCGCGACCACCACCGGCAGCCCGAAGCCTTGGAGGATCGCGACGTGCTGCCCGAGGTTTGCGAAGCCTCGTTCCAGGTCGCCCTCGCCCTGGTTTTTCAAGCTTTGCGCGGTGGTCACCAGCACCGCCGCCGCGGGCATGAAACCAGACTCGCGTGTGACGATGTCCATGTACTTTTCCAAGCCCAGGTCGGACGCGAACCCGCACTCGTTCACCGCGTAATCCGCCACGCGCAGCCCCATGTCCTGCGACACGACGGACGAAGTCCCGTGCGCGATATTCGCGAACGGTCCGGCATGGACAAACGCCGGGGTGCCCTCGGTGGTCTGGACGAGATTGGGCTCGATCGCCTCGGCCAGCAGCGCCATCATGGGCCCGACCGCGTCGAGATCGCGCGCGCGCACCGGCTCGCCGGTTTTGTTTTGCGCCACGACGATGCTTCCCAAGCGCTCCCGAAGGTCGTCGCGGCTACGCGCCAGGGCCAGGATCGCCATGATCTCGGACGCGGCCGTGATCACAAAACCCGCGCCTTGGTTTGAGCCCTCACGCGGCGCGCTGCCGTCCTTTTTCGGCCCGGCAAGGTTGGTGGTCACGCGCCGCAGCCCGCGGTCGTTCATGTCGAGAGCGCGCGGCCAGGTCACGGTGGCGGGGTCGATCCCGAGCTCGTTGCCGTGGAAGATGTGCGCGTCGAGCAGCGCCGACAAGAGGTTGTGCGCGGAGGTGATCGCGTGAAAATCGCCGTGAAAGTGAAGGTTGATCTTTTCGCTCGGCTCCACTTGCGCGCGCCCGCCGCCGGCCGCGCCGCCCTTCATCCCGAACACCGGCCCCAGCGAGGGTTCGCGCGAGGTCAGCACGGCGCGCTTGCCCGTGCCTTTCAGGACCAGCTCAAGCCCTTGCGTCAGGCCGATGGAGGTGACGGTCTTGCCTTCCCCGGAAACCGTCGGCGTGGTCGCGGTGACCAGGATGAGCTTGCCCCGGCGCGGGAACGCGGGGTCGTCGAGCAGCCCGAGCTTGACCTTCGCGCCATGGCGCCCGATCGGTTCCAGATACTTTTCAGGTATTTCCAGCTTGGCGGCAATCTCGTTTATCGGGAGCAGGTCAGGCTTCATGCGGCTTCTTTCTTGAGGGCGTGGAGGGTGGCTTCGAGGCTTGCGGCGTCCTCGACGTTCGACATGGAGAGGCCTCGATCGATTTGACGGAGCAGCCCGCACAAAACTTTACCCGGCCCGACCTCGATCCAAAGGTCCGGGGTGAAGCTGTCACGGGTATGCTCGACGGACTCGACCCAGCGCACCGCGCCCGTGACTTGGTGGACCAGTGCCGCGCGCAGAGCCGGGCCGGCCGTTTCGGGCCGGGCCAGCACATTGGGAATCACCGGGACGGCCGCGTCCGCGAACGCAAGCGAGTCCAGCAGGGGCGCGAGCCGCTGCTCGGCCGGGCGCATCAGCACGCAGTGGAACGGCGCGCTTACAGGCAGCGGCACCACCCGCTTGGCCCCGGCCTCTTTCGCGAGCGCCCCGGCGCGCTCCACCGCGGCCCGGCTGCCGGAGATGACAATTTGCGCATGGCTGTTCATGTTCGCGGGGGCGATGATCTCGCCGGTTTCCGCCTCGGCGTTCAGGCAGGCCAGGGCGGTCGCGGCGGCGTCCAGACCCAGCACCGCGGCCATTGCGCCTTCGCCCGCCGGCACGGCTTCCTGCATGTAGGTACCGCGCGCATGTACGGCTCGGAGCGCATCGGCAAAGGTAAGCACCCCGGCGGACACGAGCGCCGCGTACTCGCCGAGCGAGTGGCCCGCAACCGCTGCCGGAGCAACGCCATGCTCGCGCAGAACGTGCTCTGCCGCTATCGAAACAGCGACAATCGCTGGTTGGGTAAATGCCGTGAGCCGCAGCTGCTCCTCGGGCCCTTCAAAGCACAAGCGGCTCAGGGCGAAACCGAGTGTGTCGTCTGCTTCTTCAAACACCGCGCGGGCCGCCGGGAACTGGTCATGGAGGTCGCGGCCCATGCCGACAGCCTGCGATCCCTGGCCGGGGAACAGAAAAACGGTTTTAGGCATCGGCTCTTATCTGAAACCAAAGCCGGGCCCGGAGGCAAGGTTTGCGCCGGGGCAACGGCCGCGGCCGACTTGCAAGACAGAGCCGCCTTACTTGCCCGAAGCGCCGGCCGCGCTTCAGCCTTTCAAACGGTCTTTGATGTTTGCAATCTCGACGTCACGCCCGCGCTGATTGACTTTGATGTCGGCTATGTCCTGCCGCATGGCGTCCATGGTGAATTCCATGCGGTCCAACCGCTTGTCGATGCCGTCTAGCCGCTTGTTCAGCGAGCTGTTATTTACAAAGAACGTCACCAAGCTGGTCATGATCCCAAGAAAAGCGATTACCGCGGGAATGGATATGCCGAGATAGAACTGCTCGGTGGTCATGGCTTGACGATACACCCGGTCAGGTCCGATTCAACTTCAAACTGGGCCGCGCGCATGCCACAGCGCCCCTTCGAGCGGATCCACCGGCGTGGTGTGCAGCCGGATGCCGGGATGGTGCGCGCGGAGCACGGCGTGCATGGCCTCACGCACCTCCGGAACGTGCGCGAGCACACTGCCCGTAAACGCAACAGCGGGCGGCGGCAGCGCTGCGCCCTCGACAAAACGCATTTTTTCAATTACCGCCGAGATCAGCCCGGCTAGATCACGCCCAGCTTGAGCCAGGACAGTAAACGCAAGCGGGTCGTTCCCGCGCGCCGCCGATGCAACCACAGGCACCAGCGCAGCCGCGTGAAATCCGGACGTATTGGCGGTTCCGATCAACTCATCCAGCGAATGAAGCCCGAGCGCCCCCATGATGGCGCGGAGCATGGGCGGCAAATCTTCTTCCCGCACCGCCACCGGTATTCCGTCCGCGCTCACGCGGTCGGCGGAGGACGGCGGGGCCGCATCGAGCACGCGAAAGCCCGCGCGCAACGCATGCATGCCGATCCAGTGACCGGAGCCCTCGTCGGCGAGCGCAGGCCCCCATCCGCCCGTGTGCATCAGCCCGCCGCCTTGAGCGCGGCCGACAATGTTGGAGCCTGTACCCGCGATGGCCAGCACCCCGCGCCCGCCCCGGAACGCCGCATCGAGCGCGATCACCTCATCGCCGAGCAGAACAATTTCTCCGCCCACCGACTCCCCAATCGCGCACGCGAGCCAAGTCCGCACTACCGGAGCCGAAATGCCGGAAGACCCCACGCAAGTGCGGGCCACCGCGCCCCGCAGCTCATGCCCGGCTTGCTGTACAAGCTCAGCCAGCAAAGCCGCAAGATTGCGCGCGGCTTCTTCGGGCGGAACACGGAGCACCTTGATGCTGCCGGCCTCGGCCCGCGCCAGCACTTGCGTGTTATCGGCCAGGGCCGCCGCTGTTTTCGACCCGCCCACATCAAGCGCCAGGAACCATGCCATACGGCCAGTATGCCGCGCGCCGCGTCTAAATAGGGCAGAACAATCGGAGGAACGATGCATCGCTTGAAGATTGCCGTACTTTCACTCTTGCTCGCGGGCGCGCCCGTTGCGCTCGCGGCGCAAAGCAGCCAGGACCCGGGTGCCCCGGCGCAAAACGCCTCACAGCTGAATAAGGAGGCCGCCGCGAACCAAGCCGGCGCGGACACCGCGAAGAGCAAGGCCAAGGCCCGTAAAAAGGCGGCCAAAGCCGACAAAAAGGCCGCGAAAAAAGAAGGCAAGGTCGCGAAGGACCAAAAGAAAGCCGCGGATGCAAACGCAGCAGCTTCGGGAAGCAGCCCGCAGTAATAAGACCGGCAGGCCTCCCCTGCCGGTCACTTCTTCGGGATGTGGAACTGCATCTTGACCTCGGTGACCACTTCCAGCGCTTCCCCGTTCGCCCGATAAGGACGGTAGGTCCAGCGGCGCACCGCGTCCACACCCGCCATTCCCAGGTCCTTGCTGGGCGCGCTCACGACATTGCTTTGCAGCACCCGGCCGTCGGCCCCGATAAGCACCTGCAACACCACCGTACCCTGCACCCCCGCATGCTCCGCCAGGAGCGGATAGTCCGGCGCAACACCCTGAACCAGGTATGTTTGCGCAAGCGAAGCGCTGATGCGGATGCGCTGCGGCGGCGGCTTCACCGCATCCGTCGGCGGCTCAAACACGGCATCGCCGGGCTGCAGCGGCTCCAAGGTTTGCACGTGAAGCGCGAGAAAAGGCTTGCCCGCGTGGCTGATGCGGATGTCGCGCGCGATCATACGGCCGCCGAACTGCGCGGGGTTGTTGAAGTGTGTTTCGTACCCGTCCCCGGCGGATTCCTCGAACCGCAGCACAGGCTTTTCGCTGTCCCGGTCGAAGCAGTACACCGGGCGCGAAGGCAGCGGCTCGGCGCCTTCCCCGCTCACAGGCACGCTCACTGTCACGCAGCTGAATGCCTCGGCCCCGATATGGAGGTCCTCGCGCTCGTAGGAAGCATTCGCCACGGCGGACGGATTCGGCATGGGGTGAACCAGCGAGTGCCGCACCAGCTGCTCGTCCAAGCCGGCCCACCGGGGCGTGCCCGCGCGGAAGTGTCCGGACTCAAGCAGGTAGTCGGTTTGGGTGAAGCTGTCGCTCGTGTAGCCGACTCGATCTTTTTTCGGATTGACCCAGTACTCCTCGAAAATGCCCTGCTCCTTCGCTTTTCCCGCCTCGTCATAGGTTTGGTATGAAGCCCGCAAATGCCACGGCTGCGCATCGGGCAGCAGCAGGCCGTTATTGGCCGAGGCCGCGGCCATCAGGGCACCGCCTCCCCCGCCTGTTCCTTGCGCGGCAAGCGCGGCTGAGAACAGGAGCGGCAGGAATCGGCGGAACGGCATACAAAACACACAATCTCCGAGGTTGCTTTCAGACGATAGAGTAGGCCTACAACGGAACAGGCGAGCCGGCCAGCTCTTCCTCGATATGCCGGTTGAGCCCGGTTTGCGCGAACTCCGCCGCGACCCGGATACCGTTGCGGATCGCGTTGTCGTTGGACGAGCCGTGGCCCACGATGCAGATGCCGCGCACGCCCAACAGCGGCGCGCCGCCGTACTCGGACGGATCCATCTTGCGCTTGAACGCGGCAAAAGCCTTTTGGGAGAGCAGCGCGCCCACCTTGGCCGTCACCGTGCGCGCCAAGGCCTGCTTCAGCATGTCGCGCACCAGCCGCGACAGCCCTTCGCTGGTTTTGAGCGCCACATTGCCGACAAAGCCGTCGCACACGATTACGTCCGCGTTGCCGTTGTACAGGTCGCGGCCCTCGACATTGCCGATGAACTGGAGCGGCAAAGCCTTGAGCAGCGGGAACGCCTCGCCGGTCAGGTCGTTGCCCTTGCCTTCTTCCTCGCCGATCGAGAGCAAGCCCACCCGCGGCCTGTGTACCTTGAGCACAGTGCGGGCGTACAGCTCGCCCATGACCGCGAACTGCGCGAGATTTTGCGGGCGGCAATCCACGTTCGCACCCACGTCGAGCAGCACGCAGGGCGTTCCGGCGGAGGTCGGCAGCACCGCGGCGAGCGCAGGCCGGTCCACCCCGGGGAGCGTCCCGAGCACCATTTTGGCGGTCACCATGGCCGCGCCGGTGTTGCCGGCGGTCAGGAATGCGGCGGCTTTTCCTTCGCGCACCAGCCGCAAGCCCACACGCATGGAGGAATCCGGCTTTTTGCGCACGGCGAGCACGGCTTTTTCGTCCATGGCGATGCGTTCGCTCGCATGGACGACCGTGATCGGCAGCTTTTCGCCTCCGAGTGCTTCGCGCAGGGCGGGTTCAATGCGCTCTCGCGGGCCGACAAGCTGCACCCGGACGGGCAGCTCGCGCGCAGCCTGGATCGCGCCGCAGATTTCTGGGTCGGGCGCTTTGTCCGCGCCCATGGCATCAACGGCGATGTCGGTGAGCATGATGGGGTGGTAGACGGCTACTTGGCTTCGGGAGTTGCGAGCACCGCGCGGCCCTTATACTCGCCGCATTTGCCGCACGCGCGGTGGGGCAGCTTGCGCTCATGGCAGTTAGGGCACTCGGACAAGCCGGTCGCGGTCAGGAAGTCATGGGAGCGGCGCTTGGCGGTGCGCTGCTTGGAGTGGCGTCGTTTCGGGTTGGGCACAGGAGTCCTTTCAATCTTTCAAAGCGGCGGCGTTACGAGGCGGTGATCCGGCCCCGCAGACCGCCGAGCGCGGCCCACCGGACATCCGCCGGTGCTTGCTCGCAGTCGCATGGGTCGGTGTTGCCGTTGCGTCCGCAGCGCGGGCACAGACCTTTGCAGTGCTCCCGACAAAGCGTCCGCGCGGGTAGGGACAGGAGCACCTGCTCGCGCAGAACGTCCTCCAGGAGGACGCTGCCGTCCTGATAATAGCCGATTTCCGTTTCGGAAGCGCCGATGGAGTGTTCGCCGTCGTCCGAATCGACCCCGGTAGGGCGGAACAGAACGTCGAATTGGCCCGCGAGCGGGTGCTCGACCGGATCGAGGCAGCGCGCGCAGGAGACCTGGAAAAGGCCTTTATAGCTGCCGCGGATGCGGATGTCCTCAACGATCTCGCGCGGACCCCGATGTTCCTCAAGCCGGTCGGCGCGGCCTTCGGCGGCAAGCGGGCCGCGCTGCTCGACATCCGAGCCGAACTCGATGCCGCCCGGCGGAAAGGAAGCCCGGTACTCGACCGGCTCCCGCTGGAGGTCTTGGAGTGTGATGAGCATGGCTGCTATTACTAGCGTACGGGTCGCGGGGGCGGGGGTCAATGCGGGTGTTTGGTGCAGTCAGCAATCTTCGCGTCCGTGCCGCACGATAAGACTGTAATGCTGTGCCCGTCATACTCGTAGTAAACCAAGTATGCGCTCTTACCGAACTTCACGGTCCACTTGTGTCGGTTTGCGTACAGATCAGAGAAGCGCTGTCCGCTGTTTGGAAAGACTTGCAGTTCTTTAACTGCTTGCCGGATCACGCGACCAGCTCTCTTTGCAGCGGCGGGGTCCTTTTCGGCTATGAAAGCGGTGAGGCGAGCCAGGTCATAAAGAGCCGGGCGTGACCAACTTACGTGTGGCATGGAGGCATGGGCGGGTTTTCGCCCGCTTCAATCTTCGCGAGCCACTCGTCCACCTCATCCCCAGTTAGATGGAGTCCTGTGGTCTGGTAATCATCCCAGGCCACCTGTGCTCTCGTAAGCAACTCATCCTCAGACTCTTCCTCGACGATATAGGCATCAACAGCCCTACGTACAATTTCATCGGGCGTTGTGTCCTGCATCGCGGCAAGTTGTTCTATACGCGCGCGGGTGGCACTGTTTATCTTGAAATTCGGTTGGGCAGCCATCGCTTCCTCTCCGGCTAGACTACACCCGGTTTCCCTTCACAGGTACACCGCGCAGCCTTTAGTCTCCAACTCGCCGAGCCAGAGCATAGGTTCCAGTGTTTCCACCCAGCGGAGGTCTAATTTCTCAAGCTTCGGCAGGCCGAGAAGCTCCTCCGGCAGCGCGGTCAGCGGATTCCCGCGCAGGTCCAGTTGATGCAGTTCCGGCAGAGCGCCGATCGCGCGCGGCAGAGTTAGGAGTTTGTTGTTGCGCAGGTGCAGCTCCCGCAGATTCTTGAGCGCGGCCACGCTGTCCGGCAGCGCGGCGAGCTCGTTGTCCGTCGCCCGCAGCTCCAGCAGGCCGGTCATGCCGCAAACAGCTTCCGGCCACACGCGGAAGGCGTTCCCGCTGATGTTGAGATATCGCAGCACTTGGAGCCCGGCCAGGGAAGCGGGCAGCTCGGAAAGGCGGTTGTCATGGAGGTAAAGAAAATCGCGAAGTGCGGCAAGCTCGCCTAACTCATCCGGCAGGTGCGTGAGCCGGTTATGTCCGAGATCAAGCGTGCAGAGTTGCCGGAGTTCGCCGACCCGCGCGGGCAACTCGGTCAGGTCATTGTCGGCAAGAATCAGTACTTTCAAGTCAGGAGCAGCCCACACCGACTCCGGAACTGCTCCGAGGTGCTGCTTCCACAAACTCAGCTTCATGCCGGACGGGTCAGCGCGCTGCCTCGCTCACCCGCACCGGGCGGCTTACTTTCGCACTGCGAGTTAAGTACCGCGCCCCCAGCCAAGCCCGCAGCGGCTCGTCATACAGCTTCAGGCACCCATACGCGATCGCGACGGCGGCAACCAACAGCAGCGCGCCCCACCCGAAGCCCGCCGCGACCGGGTAGTGCCGGCGCGCCGTCCATGCGGTGTAGATGTAGATCAGCGGGTAGTGCGTGATGTAGATGGGATAGGAAATGCCGCCCAGGAATCGGCACAGCTTGGTTTCCACGCGGCCCGTAACGCGGCCGCCCGCGCCCATGGCCACGACCAAGGGAAATAGGAACAGGATGCAAAACGAGTCATAGATCCCGTTTGCCCACAGGTGCGTGGAGCCGCCCACCCGGGGAAACGCGAGGATCGCCAGCAGCAGCAGGCTGCACACCCCGAACGCGTGCGGCACATGGATGCGCTTGCCCAGCCGCATCAGCAGCACGCCCGCGAAGAAGGGGTACAGCAGCCGTGCGAAGCCGATGTGCAGTTGGGTCGCGTCCACCGACCATCCGCCGATCACATCGCCATGAACGCTCGCGACGGCCATGTGCGTGAGGAACACGCCCGCGAGAAATACCAACACGGCCAGGGCGCGATTCCCGAGTTTGCGCACGCCGGCACCGTACAGAATATTCGCGATGTACTCAAAAAATAGCGACCACGCCGGGCCGTTGAGCGGGTGCATCTCGTCCCAGCCGCGGATGTCCATCGACGGCAGTACCGGAAGCAGCGTCGCCCCGATCACCATATACAGCAGCACCTTCCAGACCGGGGTCGCGGCGATCAAGTGGAACTCGGGGCTGCTTTGGAGGTAGAACAGCGCGGCACCGATCACGGAGCCCGCGATGACCATGGGCTGCAAGCGGATCAGGCGGCGCTTGTAGAACTCCCATTGCGTCATCCGGCCCCAGCGGTCGTCATACGCGTACGCCACCACGAACCCGGACAGCACAAAGAAAAAGTCGACCGCGAGGTAGCCGTGGTTGATGATTTGCTTGGTGTGGTCAGCCCTGGAGTACGGCTCGAAGCAGTGAAAGGCAACCACCGTAAGCGCCGCCACGCCGCGCAGCCCGTCGAGGATTTCGTAGTGACTTTTTGTCGGGACGGCGGGCGAGGTCTGGTTCATAACTGTGCGCTGAGGGTATATGCCGGAAAGGTAACCGCGCAATCACGGAAACGGTGCGGTATGTTGGCCCATGCGCTTTTTCCGCTTGCCTGCCCTGCTCCTGCTTGCCCTGCCCCTTGCCGCCGCGTGCCAAGACCATAAGGACGCGCCCGCGAAAGCACCCGAGACGAGCACGGACGCGCTGCCGCCCTTGCCCGCGGACGCGCAAGTGCCGCAAACCGCGACGGTCGCCGGCAGAACCCTGCACTACACCGCTGGCGTCGGCACCATCCCGATTTACGGGCGCACCGACCCGGCAAAGCCTGAGGTGAAGACGGGCGAGGTGGTCATCACCTCCTATACTCTCGACGGCCCTGGAGATCGGACAGACCGCCCCGTGACCTTCGCGTTCAACGGCGGCCCGGGCGCGTCCTCGGTCTACCTCAACCTCGGTGCCATCGGGCCCAAGCGCATTCAGTTCGCGGTGCAGGGCGACTCGCCGTCGGACCCGGCGCGGTTGAGCGACAACCCGGGCTCGTGGCTGCCCTTCACCGACCTGGTGTTCATCGACCCGATCGGGACTGGGTTCTCGCGCTCGCTGGTGCCGCCCGAGCAGACGCAAAAGATGTTTTACGCGACCGACCCGGACATTGAGTACCTGTCGCGCGTAGTCTACGACTGGCTGGCGAAGAACGGCCGCCTGCAATCGCGCAATATCTTGTCGGCGAAAGCTACGGCGGCTACCGCGGCCCGCGCGTGACGCACTACTTGCAAACCGAGCTCGGCATCGCGATGAACGGCGTCGTGCTGGTTTCGCCGTACCTGAATCCGTCCATCGACGACAACGGAGCGATCTCACCGCTGCCCTGGATGATGACCCTGCCTGCGATCACGGCGGCGCACCTGGAGCGCGAGCACATGCTCGACGCGGCACATATGGAGCAGGTCATCGCCTACACGCGCGGCGAGTATGCGACCGACCTGCTCGCCGGCCGTTCCAACCCGGAAGCCACGCCGCGCGTGATCCGCAAGGTGACGGAGATGACGGGTCTCGATCCCGCGTTTGTGAAGCATTCCGGCGGCCGCATCGAAACCGGCGCGTACCTGCGCGAGGTGCACCGCGAGCAGGGCGAGATCGGCTCGGTGTACGACTCAAACGTGACCGCGCCCGACCCGTTTCCGTTTTCGCCTCGGCAGGAGGGAAGCGACCCGATCCTTGAAGGGATCATCGCCCCGACCACTACCGCGATGGTCGACTGGGTAACGCGCACGGTGGGCTGGAAGACGACCGCGCGCTACCATGCGCTTTCCTATGAGGTGAACAGGGCCTGGGATCGCGGTGAAACGCTGCGCAAGGGCGCGAGCGAGGATCTGCGCGAGGCGGTTGCCGCCGATCCCAAGCTGCGGGTGCTGATCGCACACGGCTGGGACGACCTGAGCTGCCCGTTCATGGGTTCGGTGCTGACGGTAGACGAGATGCCGCCGTCCTCGATCGGCGCGGACCCGGCGCGGGTGAGCGTGCACGAGTACCCCGGCGGCCACATGTTCTACACGCGGCCGGCAAGCCAGGCTGTATTTGTGAAGGACGTGGAAGCCATGGTGGCGGCGCACTGAAGCGGGCGTAGGATGGTGGGGCGGACGGGAGGTTGGGATGGCTTCGGTTGCGACGGGAATCAGCCTGGAAGGGTATCTAGCGACCAGTTATGAGCGGCCTACTGAATATATTGATGGCGAGCTCAAGGAGAAACCGTTGACAGGCATGCGGCATGGCGAGGTGCAGGCTATATTAAGCGGCTGGTTTCGCTCGCACCGGAAAGAGTGGGGCATCGCGGTGTCAGTGGAAACGCACACAAAGGTAAAGCCCACCCATGTCCGCCTCCCCGACGTCGTCGTGGTCCGCAAGGGGGAGCGGGTGCGCGGAACCCTGGCCACGGCTCCTTTGATCGCCATCGAGGTGCTTTCTCCGGACGACAGCTATGAGGATTTGAAAGACCGCGCCGCCGACCTCCATACCATGGGCACGGAAAATATCTGGCTTCTCGATGAGAAGCGGCGCACGGCGGAGGTGTGGGACGGCAGGCAATGGCGGCTGTTCGAGGGCCCGCGCCTCCAAGCGGTCAATGCGCCGGTATTTGTCGACCTCGATTGGCTTTGGGCGGAAGTGGACGACGAGTAACCCTGAAGGGGCGTATGGCCACCGCTGCGACAAAAGTCAGTCTTGAGGAGTATCTGCAAACTTCCTACCGGCCCGACGTCGAGTACATCGATGGTGTGCTGAAGGAGAAACCTGTGCCGGAATATTTTCACGGTGTTTTGCAGGTCATCCTGGGTATGTGGTTCCGTCAGCATCGGGCGGAGTGGGATATCGGTACCTCCGTGGAAACCCGGACGGAGGTCGAGCGGGGCCGGTTCCGCTTGCCGGATGTTGTTGTTGTCCGGAAGGAAGATGAGGCGGAAGGTCCGCTCGTGAAACCGCCCCTGATCGCGATTGAAGTTTTATCTCCGGACGACAGCTATGCTGATCTGCGGGCGCGGGCGGATGATTTGCGAAAGATGGGGACGGAGAATATCTGGCTGCTGGACCCGAAAGGACGCACCGCCGATGTGTGGAACGGCAAAAGCTGGGAACCGGCAATCGGCACACGGCTCCTCGCCGTAAACGCGCCCGTATATGTTGATCTCCATTGGCTCTGGGCTGAGTTGGACTCGTAAATGCGCCCATCATGCTTCGCAACCGGCAAGGGGCGTTTGTCGCTGCTCACCTGCCTTCTTGCGTCGACAGCCGCCGCCCAAGTTCCCGCCCCCAAGCTCGTCACCGACAACGGTCGCCACGCGCTGCTGGTCGACGGCGCGCCCTACCTGATCCTCGGCGGGCAGATCAATAACTCGAGCTCCTGGCCGGCAGTACTGCCCCAGGTGTGGCCCGCGCTCGAAGCCATGCACGCCAACACCGCCGAAGCGCCTGTCTCCTGGGAGCAGGTGGAGCCGCGTGAGGGCACGTACGACTGGACCAATGTGGACGCACTTGTGGACGGCGCGCGGGCGCACCGGCTGCACTTGATCCTGCTGTGGCTCGCGACATGGAAAAACGGCAATAACCATTACGTGCCCGCATGGGTGAAGCAGGATCGCGCGCGCTTCCCGCGGGTGCGCAACCAGTGGGGCGCGGAGCTGGACGTGATGGCTGCCCGCGGCGCGGCCACGCTCAACGCGGACCGGACAGCCTTTGCGGCCCTCATGCGCCACCTGCGCGAACGCGACGGGAACGAGCACACGGTGCTGATGGTGCAAGTGGAGAACGAGTCCGGGTCGATCGGGACGGTGCGGGATTTTTCGCCGGAGTCGGATGCCGCGATCGCCGGGCCGGTGCCGCCGGAGCTCACCCAAGCCCTCCACAAGCCCCAGGGTACCTGGCGGCAGGTCTTCGGCGGCGACGCGGACGAGGCGTTCGCCGCTTATGCGATTGCCCGCTATATCAATGCCGTCGCCGAGGCCGGCAAGCGCGAGTTTCCGCTGCCCCTGTACTGCAACGTGTGGGTGCAGTACCCGCCGGGCGAGCTGCCGGAGCGGCACATCCCGATTCCCGGTATCGGCTACCCGGCGGGCGGTCCCGTGCAAACCATGCTCGCCCTGTGGAAGGCGGCCGCGCCCGCCGTGGACATGATCGGGCCGGATATTTATGCGAGCAATCCCGATTTTGCTGTGCAGCTGATGGACACCTACAGCCGCCCGGACAACCCGCTGTGGATTCCGGAGAGCGGGTTGGAAGACGCGTACGCACCCTTGGTGTTCGTTGCATTGGGCCGGGGTGCGATCGGTTGGTCGCCGTTCGGGGTGGACTGGACCGGCTGGTCGACCCTTGCGCCGGGCGGGGTCGAAAAGGCGTTTGCCGAAAACAACGCGCTTCTTGGTTCCATGGACCGGACCGTGGCGGCGCTCAATTACCAAGACAAGCTGCGGACGCTGGTCGAGGCGGAGGGCGGGGCGGATCAGTCGGTGACCTTCGGCGCGTCCGACCGCCCGCTCGGGTCGCGT
The DNA here is from genome assembly GCA_964246845.1 of uncultured Acidobacteriaceae bacterium. GTDB lineage: Bacteria > Acidobacteriota > Terriglobia > Terriglobales > Acidobacteriaceae > EB88. The sequence continues at coordinate 979 of CAXTSB010000069.1, read as the reverse complement.
GTCCGAGGCAAGCTGACCAAAGTTCTTCCACTGGGTGCAATGCCGCCGACGCCGCCGAGTCTTGGCGACACGAACCCGCTTTCATTGGCGAACGCGACCGTTTCCCGGGACGACGTGGACGGCATTACCAATCTCGCCGATGAAAACGGAGCCTGGATCGTCGAGGCTCGGTTCGGCTTCCCGCAGCCGGACGGCCGCCCCGCGCCCGGCACCAAGGAGCACCTCGGCCGCGCGCTGGTTGCGCAGCTCGGCCCGAATGAGTTCCTCCTGAGCGGCATCGACGCCGCGGTCTTTCTGCACCGCCCGGGATACCTGCCGGGCATCGGCATGGAAATTGTTTCAGCCGAGGAAGGCTTTTTCACGCCGGGCGCAAAACCCGGCGACCCCGAAGTGTGGCATCGCACGCGCCTCCTGAACGGAGATCAAACCGACCGCGGCATTCAATTCCCCGAGCGCTTCGCCGAAGCCGCCGCGAAAGGCGGCCCGGTTGCGGTCAAGCTGACGGTGGCGCGGCTGTAAACCGCGCGAACAGCCGGACGCCCGCAATCCCGGCGGCTCCGGCCCGTACGCACTCCTGAGCATTTGCAGCAGTCACGCCGCCCAGGGCAAACACAGGCGTGGGCGCGGCCAGCGCGCACGCTTCTTCGAGCGCCAGGAGGCCCGTGCCGGGCAGCACCGCGCCGTCCACGGCTTTGCCGAACACAGGCGCCCAAAGCACGGCATCCGCCTCGCGCGCCTCCGTAATTTCCGCAAGCGTATGGCAGCTCACCGTAACCAAGCCCAACTCACGTGCTTCAGTTATTCGGGCGCGCCCTGCCCCGCCCGGCAGGTGTACGCCGTCCGCTCCGTTCACCCGCGCAAGCGCCGGGTGCAGCCCGTTAACAAGCAGGCGCGTTCCAGTGCCCCGCGTGAGCTGGGCCAGATTTTGCGTGAGCGCGGCCAGCGCCGCTTCCGGCAGGTCCTTTTCCCGCAGCTGCAC
>CAXTSB010000068.1:7275-17135 GCA_964246845.1 uncultured Acidobacteriaceae bacterium | reverse complement strand
GATCACCGGCCCCGCCGCGATTTGGATCGGCAACGAAGGCGCGGGCCTGTCCCCCGCCGAGCTCGCGGCCTGCGAGGCACGCGTGAGCCTGCCCATGCCCGGCCCGGTCGAAAGCTTGAACGCCGCCGTGGCGGGCTCGCTGCTCCTATACGAGGCGGCAAGGATGCGGAGCCGATGAGCCTGTTCGCCGCGCCCGCTCCGCTCGCCGAGCGCATGCGGCCGCGCACGCTGGACGAGTTCGTCGGGCAGGCGCACCTGCTTGCGCCCGGCGCTCCCCTGCGCACACTGATCGAGCGCGGTGAGCCCGGCTCGGTCCTGTTCTGGGGGCCGCCGGGCGTCGGCAAAACCACCCTGGCCAAGCTCATCGCCGCGAATACCCGTGCGCGCTTCGTCGAGTTTTCCGCCGTGCTTTCAGGCATCAAGGAGATCAAGGCGGTCATGGCTGAGGCCGAGCAGGCAGCCGCGCACGGGGCGCGCACCCTGCTGTTCATTGACGAGATCCACCGCTTCAACCGCGCTCAGCAGGATGCGTTCCTGCCCTACGTCGAGCGGGGCGCGGTTCGCCTGATTGGGGCCACGACCGAAAACCCGAGCTTCGAGCTGAACGCCGCCCTCCTGTCGCGCTGCCGCGTGTATACGCTCCATGCTTTAGGTGAAGCGGAGTTAATTGAGCTGCTGCTCCGTGCTTTGACCGATTCTGAACGCGGTTTGGGCGCGCTCGGCTCATCCGCCGCGTCGGATGCCCTGGCGTTGCTCGCGGCTGGGACGGGCGGGGACGCGCGCAATGCCTTGAACGCGCTTGAGTCGGCCGCGCAGCTCGCGCCGCCGGGCTCGGAGATTACGAAAGCGCAGGCCCGGGAAGCCCTGCAAACCCGCACGCTTCTTTACGACAAGTCGGGCGAGGAACACTACAACCTCATCTCCGCGCTGCACAAATCCATCCGCAACTCCGACGCCGATGCCGCGCTTTACTGGCTGGCGCGCATGCTCCGCTCGGGCGAGGACCCCGGCTACCTGGCGCGGCGGCTCACGCGCATGGCGGTCGAGGACATCGGCCTTGCTGCGCCGGAGGCGCTGAACCTGTGCCTGTCGGCCCGCGACGCGTTCGACTTCCTCGGCGCGCCCGAAGGCGAGCTCGCCCTGGCCGAAGCTGCTGTATACCTCGCGCTCGCACCCAAGTCGAACGCCGTGTACGCCGCCTTTGCCGCCGCTCTCAAGGATGTAGACGCGACCCGCCCCGAGCCGGTTCCGCTGCACCTGCGCAACGCGCCGACGCAGCTGATGCGCGAGCTCGACTACGGCAAGGGATACCGGTACGCGCATGACGAGCCGGACCGGGTTGCCGCCGGGATGCCGTGCCTGCCGACTTCGCTCGCGGGGCGCCGCTACTACCGGCCTACCGAGCAAGGCCGCGAAAAGCTGTTGGCGCAGCGCTTGGCCGAGCTCGACCGCCTGCGCGAGGGCGCATTCCCAAAACGGGACGGGGATGCCGCACCAAAGTAACGGGTCATGCTCCGAAACCATTCGGCTCGCGCTATGCTCGGGAGCGCCCGAGAGGAATCATGAGAGTCACCCCCGCCAAGCTTGTCATGTGGTCCCAATTCACCGCCGCCGTCCTGTTTGGGGCGGACTTCGTATTCGCGCTCACCCGCGGCGACCGCGGCTCTACCTTCGCCGCCGACTTACTGATAGGGGCGGCGGCGGCGGTGTGCCTGTCGCTGTTTGCCCGCCGCTGGCGCAGGCTGCGCGCGCTGCGGGCCGGGCAGCCTGCGTCTTCCTGAGTACAGGCTGGAAGTTGCAAATCTGGTGTCATCCTGAGCGCAGCGAAGGAGCTGCTTCCGCACGCAGCCTGAGAAAAGTAGATCCTTCCTTGCTTCGCTCTTCAGGAGGACCCTTCAATGAGAGTGTTGGAAGCAGGAAGAACCCCGCGACAATCCTTTACTGATCTGTCCACCGTGTGGTCGCGCCGTGTACGCCGCCGCCCGCGTCGCGCGCGGTCACGATCAGGGTATGCTCCGCGCCCGGCGTACTCGCGCCCACGCCTGAAAAGCTCCGCTCGTATTTCTCCGTTCCGTCGGTCAGGATCAGTTCTTCCAGCGCGAACCCGTCCAGCTGCACGGAAACATCGGCGATCGACTCGCTTTCTCCCGCCGTAACTGTGACGGTGATATCCGTCCCGACAAACGCGCGCGCATGGGTCGAGGTGAAGGTCACCGGCCGCCTCCGCGCCCGAGCCATGCCTTGTGCTCGATCATCAGGCACCGGTCCGCGACGGCATGGATGCCGTCCGCCTCGGCCCAATCCGTCGCTTCGTCGTGCATGATGCCGAGCTGCAGCCACACAGCCGGCAGCTTCAGCCGCATCGCGTCTTTCACGATCTCCGGCACAAAGGTCGGTTTCCGGAAGATGTTGACCAGGTCGATTGTGTGGTCAACGGCTGCCGCGTCCAGGTCCGGGTAGGCGTGCTGCCCCAGTACGCTTTCCACCTCCGGGTTGACCGGGATGATTGTGTAGCCGTTCTCCTGCATGTATTTGGCTATGCGAAAGCTGTCCCGGTCGGGGTTGTCGCTCAGGCCCACGACGGCGATGGTTTTGGTCCCCCGCAGTATGCGGTCGATAGTTTCGGATTTGTTCATGGTCGGCCTCACTCACGCGGCTGGTGGACTGTAGTGACAGACAAGGCCAGTTCGCTAGGAACGAGTAGCCCCTTCTAAGTTCGCGAGGCGATCGCCTTGCACAGCTTGCTTTCCTTTGATGGCCAAAAGCCGATCCTCCACTCGGTCCAGGCGATGGTCAATCGCATCAAGACGGTGATCGATTCCGTCCAGGCGCTTGTTGAGGGCCGCGAACTGAGGGCGCCGGAGCAGGTAGCCTCCGAGCGTTGTGCCGAGCGTGGTCAGCAAGCCCACGATGGCAACTACACTCGGCAAGATCAGGTCAGAGTGCGCGTTCATCTCCAAAGCCTCCGTCGGCCCTGTTGGCCGGTTTTCCCCTTGCAAGAGAGAATGCTGTTGTAAGGGCGCTGAGTATCGCCTTAGACTTCCATCTCATCCCTACCCGCCGCGACCGGCACGCCGTCGCGACGCGCCTTCAAATACCCCTCAAGGAACGGCCCCAATGCCCCATCCAGCACCCCGTCCACATCGCCCACCTCGACCTTGGTCCGGTGGTCCTTCGCGATGCGGTACGGCTGCAGGACATATGAGCGGATTTGCGAGCCGAACTTAATATCGAGCTTCGCGTCCTCAATCTGCCGGGTGGTTTCGCGCTTCTTTTCGAGCTCAAACTCGTACAGCCGGGAGCGCAGCATCTTCATCGCTTTTTCGCGGTTCTTGTGCTGCGAGCGCTCGTTTTGGCACTGCACCACGATGTTGGTCGGCAAGTGCGTGATGCGCACGGCGGAGTCGGTCGTGTTCACGTGCTGGCCGCCCTTGCCGCCGGAGCGGTAGGTGTCCGTGCGGATCTCGTCCGGCTTGATGTCGATCTCGATCGCGTCGTCAATCTCGGGCGAAATATACACGCTGGCAAATGAGGTGTGGCGGCGCTTGGCTTGGTCGAAGGGCGAGATGCGCACCAGCCGGTGCACCCCCGTTTCGCCGCCCAGGAGGCCGAACGCGTACTCGCCCGACACGGTAAAAGTCGCCGATTTGATTCCGGCTTCCTCGCCGTCCTGGTAATCGTTCATCTCGGTTTTAAAGCCTTGGCGCTCGGCCCAGCGCAGGTACATGCGCATCAGCATCTCGGCCCAGTCCTGCGACTCGGTCCCGCCCGCGCCGGGGTGCACCGTCACGATCGCGTTCAGCGGGTCGGTTTCCTCGCCGAGCAGGGTGCGCTGCTCCAGCGCGTCTCCAAATGTGGAGAGCCCGTTGATCTCACGCTGAAGGTCGGCGTCGACCGGCTCGCCTTCGCGCAGCAGGTCGAAATACGCTTCCACATCGCCCGTCCGGCGGTCCAGTTCGGCGGCATCGGCCAGCAACGCGTCCACCCGCTTCCGCTCGCGCATCAAGGGCTGCGAAAGAGCCGGGTTGGCCCACAGCCCCGGGTCGCCCAGCTTGCGCTCGATTTCAGCCGACTGCGCCCTCAAGCCGTCCGGGTCAAAGATACTCCCGCAGCCCGGCGATCTTGTCGCGGACCGGCGTGTACTGGAACTCAAGTTCGCTCAGCATGGCGTCCTCTCGCAAGCGCCCAAGCAAGCGCCGCAACCGTAAGTATTTCACACGTCCACGCCCACACGTCGCCATGGCGCGTGTAGAAGGTCCGGTTGCCGCGGTAGCCGTAGTCGACCGCGACCGAACCCAAACGGTGCCGGGGCATCGATTCAGTCACGCGGCCCTCGGGGTCAATGGCCGCGGTCACGCCGGAGTTGGTGTCGCGGATGATCCAGCGGCGGTTCTCGACGGCCCGCATCCTCGCCATGTTCAGGTGCTGCCAGGGCGCGCTGGTGTCGCCGTACCAGCCGTCGTCGGAGATGTTGACAAGCACCTCAGCCCCGGCCTTGGCAAAAAGCCTGACCTCGTCGGCGAACACGGATTCGTAGCAGATAAAGATGCCCGCCTTGTGGCCGTCGGGCAGCGTGAACACAGGCCTGGACGTTCCAGGAGAAAAGCGGCCCACGTTCTGCGTGAGCGTCCCGGCGAAAGAAAAGAACCGCGCGAACGGGACGTACTCACCCCACGGCACCAGGTGGACCTTGCGGTACTCGCCCGCGCGCGTGCCGTCAGGGCGGGTAAGGATCGCAGCATTATAAATGCGGCCGACAAGATCGAGCGAAGGCGCGCCGACGATGGATGCCGCACCCGTGCCGGCCGCCAGGTGCCCGAGCAGAAGGGTGAACCGAGGATCCCAGGCCCGGAACGGCGAAGGCGACTCGGGCCACACAACCAGATTCGGGCGCTCACCCGCCGGGCACACCCGCCGCACCTCGACCGGCTTGGGCTCGGGCAGGCCCAGCAAGTACGGGGTGCAAGGGCGTTCGCTCAAGCGCAATAGTTCGCCGGTGCGCCGGGTCCACTCGGGGCCGCGGGATGAGTCCACCCAGTCGTTTTCGTCCTGGCCTTCCGCGCCGACGCGGAGGTCGGGCTGGACCAGGACGGCACGGTACCCGGCTTGTTCCGGCTTTCCGAGGACCAACGAACCGGCCTGCAGCGCGCAGGTGAGCACAAGCGCCCCGCCCGCGAAGCGCAGCCGGCGCCGCGGCGAGCGCGCGAAGAACACTCCCAGCCAGACCGCGTTGACACCGGCCAGCACCGCCGAAAGCCCGTATACCCCGGTCCAGGGCGCGAGCTTGGTGAGCAGGAGATTGTCGACCTGCGCGTACCCGAGCTGGTCCCACGGGACGGAGGTGAGATGAGCGGCCAGGTACTCGACCGCAACCCATAGGAGGGGCACCGTGCAGGCAGCCGGGAGCAGGCGTCCGAAACCCTTCCGCAAGTACGCCAGCAAAAACGCGAACAGCGCCCAGTACCCGCCGAGGATGAATGAAAACAGCATGAGAATGCCCGCGGAACCGGCCGGAGGGATGCCCCCGTATTGGTGCATGGTCGCGTAAATCCAGTAACAGTTAAGCCCGTACCAAAGCACGCCGCCCGCGTAGCCGGTAAGCGCGGAGCCGAGCAAGTAATGCCGCCGTTTGACGGCTCCAGATTCCAGCACCGCATACAGCAGCGGCACGAGCGCGGCCATGCCCAGGACGCCGCGCCACGGCGGGAGCGGACCCGCGACGGGAAAGGCCCAGTTGAGCAGAAATGCCGACAGAAGAGCCCAACCGATGCGATTTCTCAACCCCATGCTGGGTCAGGCTACCATCCTGGGCATCCGAGAGTTGCCGTTGCAAACGGTGACATACTGAGCGCGGCGAAGGATATGCTGTTTGCCGGACGGTGTCGAAGCAGATCCTTCACTCCGTTCAGGAGTGACCCGCTTGGGTCAGTTTCGGAGGTCACCCTACTTAGCGCTCGCAGCCGCTTCCACCAGCTTGCTCATTGCCACCAGCACCGCGAACCGTACCAATGCTTTGGGCTCCGCTGCCTCCTTGAGGAGAGCGCGTGCATGCTCGGCCCATTCCGTCGGCGCGGGGCGGCCGACCTCCACGTAGGCCAGCGCCTCGGACCCGACTTCGCCCAGCGCGCCGAGCGAAAGCGCGACAGGGCCGATGTCGTTCAGTCGCGGTGTTTCGGCGTCGAGTTCCAGGAGAGCGGGCGCGGCTTCCTGCCAAGCGCGGAAGCGCGCCCGCAATGCTTCCACGGCTTCAGGCCGGGCAGGCGCGAAGCCTTGCGGGACATCCCCGCTCGCGTCCTGCTTGGCAAACAGCTCAGGAACCGGCTTGCGGCCGACCACCGCCTCCACCTGCCCGTCCATCAGCTGCCGCGCGGGCGGGTCGGCGGCGACCGCATCCACCAAGCGGTCGAGCGAGGTCAGGGCATCGGTGTGCTGGCCCTCGTAGCGGTCTGAAAACGAAACCGGCTCCAGCACGGAGGCAAGCGTGTCGAGCGCCGGCGGGTCAAGCCGCCCGGCCAGGCTGTCGCGCATCGCTTGCGGGCCGGACAGGTGCCGTAAACCGAGGCCTTCCAATTCGAGCGAAGTTCGGCGCAGCCGCGCGTACATGTCCGGCACGTCGCGGTCGGTTTGCGGCGACCACAGCCGCTCCGCCACGGCCAGCGTGCGCGGCCACACGCGCGAGTCGACCGTTTCGCGGTTGATCTGCTCGGCCCACATCGCGGCCTCGCCGCCCAGGATTTTCGTTTGCTGCTCGGGCGTGAGCGCGGTGTCAGTCGGCAACGGGTCGGCCAGGAACATCTGCGCCGAGGTTTTCTCGGCGTCCAGGTAGTAGGGCGCGGCCAGGATGCCCTCGTACCCTTGCTTCGCACCGGCCGCGAGCGAGTCCACGCCGCGCCAGCTTTCGACCACGATATCCTTGGGCAGGGCCGGCGCTAGAATCTCGTCCCAGCCGACCATGCGCTTGCCGTGCTTTTGCAAGATCGGCAGCAGGCGCTGGTTGAAGTAGGCCTGGAGCTCGCCGGGCGTTTTAAAGCCTTTCTTTTGCATAAAGGCCGTCACGCGCGGGTTCGCGAGCCAGCCCTTCCCTTCTGTTTCGTCACCGCCGATGTGGAAGTATTGATCGGGAAAGATCGCGCCCATCTCGCCCACAAGCTTGTCGATGAACTTGAACGTGGCTTCCTGCGAAGGATCGAGCTCCGCGACCGGGATGCCGAACACGGTCGGCAGGCGGTCGATCTTTTCGGAGCCGATCGACGGGTAGGCGACGATCCAGCTCGAGGTGTGGCCGGGCATGTCGAACTCGGGCATCACCCGGATGCCGCGCGCCGCCGCATATGCGACCACCTCGCGCATCTGCACCTGGGTATAGAAATCGCCGTCCGAGGCCGCGCCGGTGAGCCGGGGAAAGACAAGCGACTCGGCGCGGAATCCCTGGTCATCCGATAGGTGCCAGTGGAAAACATTGAGCTTGGCCACCGCCATCGCGTCGAGTTGGCGCAGGATCACCGGCTCGGGCTCGAAGTGCCGACTGGTGTCGAGCATGAAGCCGCGCCAGCGGAACCGGGGCGCGTCGTCGATCGTGATTGCAGGCAGCACGCATGCGCCGTCGGCGTTCCCGGCGAGTTGCAGCAGGGTTTCCATCCCGTGCATCGCCCCGCGGTCGTTCGGCGCGGCCAGCTTCGCGCCCTCCGGGGTCACGGTCAGCATGTAGCTTTCGTCCTCGTCCAGTGTGGGCACCCGCTCACCCGAGCCCTGAACGAGGATGGTGAGAGTCGCGGGCCCGGCAGGCGGCACCTCAGCGGAGGAGCGTAGGATGTCGCCGCCGCACTTGCGGTCCAGGCGCACCAACATGCGGTGTATCGCATCCACCAGGCGCTGGTCGGACACTGTTCCTCGTTGGCCATTTGGACTGTCGAAGTTGACGGTGAATTTCGACAGACCCTGCGCGGGTGTGACGACCAAAGCGCCCTCGGCTCGATGGGCCTTGGCGGGCATGGGCATGAGCGAGACCTGCTGCGCCCCGGCCCCCGCAGCCAGCAAACAGCACCCCAATGTGAACCAGCGAGCGCCCAACCCGCACCTCCCTCGAGAAAAGAGCAGCCTACACGACTTGCTCGCCAGAAACTGGAAAATCCGTCTATGGTAGACAGGAAACGTTTCCAGCTCTACCCGGACAAGGACCGCACGCCCATGCTCACACGCCGTACGTTTATCGCCTCCGCCGCCGCCGCGGGTGTCCTGCCCATGCTGCCCGGCTGCCGTTCGCAGAAAGCCGAAGCGGAAGACCTGACGCAATACGTCAACATCCGCGTGGGCACCGGCGGCCATGGCCATACCTTCCCGGGCGCGACCATGCCGTTCGGCGGGGTGCAGCTTTCGCCGGATACCTACACCACAGGCTGGGATTGGTGCTCGGGCTACTACGAGGCGGACCGCTCGCTCCAAGGCTTCACGCACACGCACCTTTCGGGTACCGGCGCGGGCGACATGCTCGACGTGCTGCTGATCCCGAACGTCGGCACGGTCAAGTGGGAGTCCGGTTCACGCGACAACCCGCAGGCAGGCTATCGCGCGCCGTTTTCGCACGCCGATGAGGTCATGACGCCCGGCTACTACTCGGTCCCGCTGAAAGACCGCGCGGTGCTCGCCGAGCTGACCGCGACCACGCGCGTCGGGCTTCACCGCTACACGTTCCAGAAAGCCGGCGACGCGCACTTCGTGCTCGACATGGCGCACGCGTATGCCGATGATCAGGTGGACCGCAAAACGAAGACCATCAACCATCCCGTGAAGCAGGCGACGATCACCGTCGTCGACACCGAAACCGTGACCGGCTACCGGCAGGTGGAAGACTGGGCGGGCGGGCGCAAGATTTACTTCGCCATGCAGTTTTCCAAGCCCTTCGCGACGGTCGATTTGCAGCAGGACGGGACGGTGCTGCCCGGCGGCGCGAAGGAGGCGAATGGGAAACTGGTGCGTGCGGCGATCCACTACAGCCCTGCGGCGAACGATCAGATTCTGGTTCGCTGCGGCATTTCCGGCGTGTCGGTCGCGAACGCGATGAAGAACCTACAGGCCGAAATGCCCGGCTACGACTTCGAGGGCACCCGCGCGGCGGCCAAACAGGCCTGGAACAAGGAGCTGAACCGCATCCGGATTGAAACCGCGGATGCGAACCAGCGCACCATTTTCTACTCCGCGCTCTACCACATGCTGGTAGCCCCGACGACCTACTCCGACGCGAACGGCGAATATATGGGCATGGACGGGCAGACCCACACGCTCAAGGCGGGCGAGGAGAACTACACGGCGTACTCACTGTGGGACACTTTCCGGGCGCTCCACCCCTCGTACACGCTGTTCCTCAAGGACCGCGTGCCGGGCATGGTGAACAACCTGACGCGCATGGCCCAAACCAGCCCTGCCGGCATGCCCGTATGGCCGCTCCAAGGCAAGGAAACCGGCACCATGACCGGCTATCACTCGGCTTCCGTGATGGCCGAAGCGATCCGCAAAAAGCTGCCGGGCATCGACAACGAAGCCGCCTATGCGGTGATGCGCAAGCGCAACATGGATGACAACTGGGAAGGCCTGGGCTACTACCGCGACCTCGGCTACATCCCAGCCGACAAGGTCGAGGAGTCGGTGTCGAAGCTGCTTGAGTACTGCTATAATGATTGGGCCGTTTCGCACGTGGCTGACGCGGTAGGCCGCCATGACGACGCGGCCATCCAGCGCAAGCGTTCGCAAAACTACCAGCACCTGTTCGACCCGAAGACGCAGTTCATCCGCGCGCGGCTTTCGGATGGCAAGTACCCCGAGCCGTTCCACCCCATCGACCTGGGCCACACGGACAAGTACCG
>CAXTSB010000068.1:3253-7265 GCA_964246845.1 uncultured Acidobacteriaceae bacterium | reverse complement strand
ATCCAGCACGATGTGAAGGGCTACATGGCGCTGTGGGGCGGGCGGGAGCCGTTTGTGGCCAAGCTTGACCAGCTCTTTACCGTGCCTTCGACCCTGCCCGCGAACGCGCCACCGGATATCGCCGGCTTGGTGGGGCAGTATGCGCACGGCAACGAGCCCTCGCACCACATTGCTTACCTATACGTGTACGCGGGCCAGCCTTGGAAGACGCAGGCGCGCGTGGCTTCCCTTCGGCAGACCATGTACCGCAACGACCCGAACGGCCTGGAAGGCAACGAGGACTGCGGGCAGATGTCGGCCTGGTACCTGCTCAGCGCGCTGGGCATGTACGCGGTCGACCCGGTGAGCGGCAACTATGTGCTGACTTCGCCTCAGTTTGAGAAGGCGACCGTGCAGGTCGGCGACGGCAACGAGCTGGTGATCGAAGCCAAAAAACCCTCAGCCGACGCGGTGTACGTGCAATCCGTGTCGCTCAACGGCAAGCCGCTCGACCGTCTGTGGGTGAGCTTTGAGGAAATCGGGCACGGCGGGCACTTGGCCTTCGAGCTGAGCACGCAGCCCAACACCACACTCGCAGTCGCGCCGGAGAAAGCACCGCCGTCGCTGACGGCGTAGTTTCGGCTTTGCGCGGGGAGGGTCGGCTTGAGGAGTGAAAAGCAGATCCTTCGCTTGCGCTCAGGATGACCTTCTACCGTAAGCATGGCACCATCCTGGCAGCTCGATGAAAAAAGTGTCATCCTGAGGATCGAAGCGACGAAGGATCTGCTTTCCCCGACCTGCAACCATGCCGCACGCCCAAGCAAATCTTTATGAACGCACACAGCACCCGCCGCGCCTTTCTTCGCACCGCCGCCGCGTCCGCCGCGGCGACCCTGCCGGCCTTCGCGCAGTCCGCCGTGCAGGAAAGCACACCCGCGCTCACTCAGCGACCCGAGCCCGGCGCGCGCCGGTTCTCGTCGCCCGCGGTGGAGGCTGCCGTCGCGAGCGTCGGCAAGCAGATCGCTGATCCCGAGCTCGCGCTCATTTTCGCGAACTGCTTCCCCAATACGCTGGACACCACCGTCACCCCGGGCATGCAAGAGGGCAAGCCGGACACCTTCGTCATCACCGGCGACATCGACGCCATGTGGCTGCGCGATTCGTCCGCGCAGGTGTGGCCGTACCTGCCTTTTTGCAAGCAGGACCCGAAGCTTGCGACGCTGATTGAGGGCGTGATCCGGCGGCAGACGCGTTGCATTTTGCTCGATCCGTACGCGAACGCTTTCCTGCCCGATACATCGTCGAAGCCGCTGTCCTGGTCGACCCAGGACCACACCGATCTCAAGCCCGGCGTGGGTGAACGCAAGTGGGAGATCGATTCGCTCTGCTATCCCATCCGCTTGGCGCACGGATTTTGGCGCGCGACCGGCAGCGAGCTTCCGTTCGACGAGCAGTGGCGCTCGGCCGCCGGGCTGATCGTCAAGACCTTTCGCGAGCAGCAGCGCAAGGACGGGCGAGGGCCTTACCACTTCCAGCGCGCCGCGTACGCGCCCACCGACTCGCTGCCGCTCGACGGTTACGGCAACCCGGCGCGGCCCGTGGGGCTGATCTTTTCCGGCTTTCGGCCGTCGGATGACGCGTGCATCTATCCCCTGTTCATCCCGGCCAACCTGTTCGCCTTGCGCTCGCTTGGGCAGCTGGCCGAGCTTGCAACCGCCGTCCATGACGACGCCCTCGCGAGCGACGCCCGCTCGCTCGCCGACGAGGTCGCGCGCGCGCTGGCCCAATATGCCTACCTGAAAACCGATGCCGGCACTGTTTGGGCCTATGAGGTGGACGGCTACGGCAATACGCTCCGCATGGACGACGCGAACGCGCCCGGGCTGCTCTCGATGGACTACCTGGGCTGCGTGCAGGAGGGGGACCGCGGGGTGTACCAGCGGACCCGCGCGTGGGTGCTGTCCGACGCGAACCCGTACTTTTTCCGGGGCAAGGCAGGCGAGGGCGTCGGCGGACCGCACGAGGGCCTGGGCTGGATTTGGCCCATGTCGATCATCTTCCGCGCGTTTTCCTCGACCGACGACCGCGAAACGCTCGCCTGCCTGCGGACCCTGCGCGACACGACCGCCGGCACGCACTTTATGCACGAGTCGTTTTGGCTTGACGATGCCGGCAAATACACCCGGCCCTGGTTCGCCTGGGCCAATACGCTGTTCGGCGAGCTGATCCTGACGCTTGCCGTGCGCAAGCCGGAGCTGCTGCGGCAAAACATTGCCTGAAGAACTTAAACGACCAGCTTCAGCGCAGCCGCGAAATCCATCGGCGTCGTGCTTTCCGCGCCGCGCACCACGGTCGGCCCGGCGGCCAAGGCCTCGCCCCGGCTTTCAACCCATAGAAGCATGCGTGCTCCGGGCGACAAGCGGCGCAGGGCGAGCCAGCTGTACCAAAGCGCCATGTCCGCATCGACCAGCGCGCCGTCCGCGTCGAGCTCCGGGCTTTCCGCACGGGCTTGGAGCAGGTCGTTCAAGCCGGCGGCCTTGCGCCGGGGCGCAAACCGGACCACCAGTGTTTCAGGCTGCGCGCGGCGGATGAGCCCGAGCGCCGCCGCCTGCACAAAGCTGGTCGAGTAAATCTGCGTCCCGCTGCCCTCGGTCAGCAAGCTGAGCAGGAAGTGGGCCACACGCGGATCATTCGTCGTTTCCTGCAGGTGCAAGGACGCGGGCGGGAGCGCCCCGAGCCGCTCCGCGAGGCGTTCCGGTCCCGCGCCCTCCGCGACAGCACGGTCCATCTCGCGCACCACGGCCTGCCGCATGGGGGCAACTTGCGGGTACGTAAAGCCCGCGACGCTCGACGGCCGGGTCCACAAGGGCGCGCCGCCGTCCACATACCAGTGCGCGTAGGCTTTGCCGCTCGCTTGTGCGCGGGCAGCCAGCAGCGTGTGAAGAGTTTCGGAGGCATCCGTCTCGGAAACTTTGCTCAGGTGCAAGCCGTCCTTGCGGGCGCGGGTGAAGATCGGCCCGGCATCGACAGAAGCGCCTTGCCCCATGACGCCGACTAGCAGCGGCGCCGCGGGGGTAGGCGGTTCAGGCAAGGCGGCGAATAAAGCCGATGCCGCCCGGTGGTACGCGTCGATTTGCCCGCTTTGCCACAGCGACGCGCTGAGGGCGGCCTCGAACCGGGCAGGCTGCTCCACCCACGGCATGGCTGCAAGCGTCGATGGAATATCGATCTCTCTGAACGCAAGCATCAGGCCGGGTTGCGCGATCAGGGTTGCGAGCTGCAAGCGCAGCCGTGCGGCCTCGACCGGGAATAGGACGTCCGCCTCCCGTAGCTGCCGCAGGTAGGCGGGCAGCAAGGAAAGCGGCATGGAGCGAAGCAGCGGTAGGTTTTGAACACCCAATACCCGACCTTCGGGCGGGTAACTCGCGAAGGCAGCCGCGGAAAGCTCCTGCGGCTTCACACAAGCTCCATCACGGGTTTGCCCTGCACGAACGGTGTCGGGAAGCCGAGCATCGCGCCGACGGTGGGCGCCAAGTCGACCGATTCGAGCGGCCTTTGCACGATGCGGCCGCCGCCCGCGCCGCGGCCCAGCGCCAGCATCCAGGTGGTGCGGGCCATGGGCGCGCCGGTGCGGTGGTGCTGGAAGCCGGAGGCCTCCCCGTCCGCGTCGCGGCCGAAGTCGGGCAGCAGCAGCAGAGTGGTGCGGCCCTTGTACTCGGAGTTGCACTCCACCTCGGCCCACAGTTCGGCCACAAGCCGGTCGGCGCGCCGGATCGCGTCCACATACAGCGAGAACGCCCCGCTGTGCGCGATGTCCATGTCGTGCAGCGTAAGGAAAAGCAGGGACGGCGCGGCCTGCCGCATCACCTGGCGCGCGATGTACAACGAAAGCTCGTCCGGGCTTTCGAGCGCGCGGGCGTGCTCGCGAAACTCGTCAAGCGAAAGCCGCAGAAGACCCGCCAGCCGTTCGAGCTCCTGCGCATCCGCTTCGGTCCGTGCGCCGGGCGCGGGAAGCGACGCCGGCGTTTCGTAG
>CAXTSB010000068.1:0-3243 GCA_964246845.1 uncultured Acidobacteriaceae bacterium | reverse complement strand
GCAGCGAGGTATAGTCGCGCATCCCCTCGCGCCCGGCAGCCAGCGCGAGCAGGCGCTTGGGCAGCACCACCTCAGCCCCGTAGGCCGCGCCGTAGCCGGGGTGCGCGCTTGCGCCCAGCCGGTCGAAGCCGTTGGACGGTGCGATCACCCAACAATCAGCCGCGGGGCGGCGCAGACTCTTGCGGTGGTACTCAAAGAGCGTCGGGGAGGCCGGGGCTTGCGCGACAAAGTTGTTGAAGGTTTCATAGCGCCCGGTCGCGATGCTCGCAGTCGCGACGTAGTGGCCCAGGATGCCGCGGTTGACCACTTGCGGAAAAAACGTGCCTTGCGGGGCAAGCTCGCCGACCAGCTTGGGAATATTGGCCTGGCCGAACTCCGAAAAGGTTTCGTCGTCGCGCGCGCCGCCTCCGAAGGTGACGACGATCACCTTGCGGTCGGTCGCTGCCTGACCGAAAAGGCGGCGCGGTGCGGCAGCCGACGCGGAAGCACCCAGCGCGCGGGCGAGAAAAGCGCGCCGCGAGAAGCCGACAGCGTCGCTTTCCCGCGCCCAAGGGGTAAAGGCCGCAAAGGGCTGGATCTCCTCCATGGGCGCGATTGTATGCGCCGCTGCTTGCAAAAGACAAAACCACCTACGCGGCTTGCGGTCCCTTCGGGACGGGTTCTTGCAAAGCGCTTATAAGGGGACGGTCAGCCCTTCCCTTCCGCCTTGCCTGCTTTCAACTCCTGGTGGCCGCCGAAGCCGAAGCGCATCGCCGACAGCACCTTATTCGCGAACAAACCGTTGTTGCGCGACGAAAAGCGCGCGAACATGGCCGCCGACAGCACGTCAATCGGCACGCCCTCATCGATCGCCGCGATCGCGGTCCACCGGCCTTCGCCCGAGTCCGCCACCTCGCCGCCGTAGTTCGCCAGGTCCGGCTGCGCGAGCAGCGCGTCCGCCGTCAAGTCCAGGAGCCAGGACGAGATGACCGACCCGCGCCGCCACACCTCGGCCACGTTGTCGAGCTCGAAGTCATACATGTAGTGGTCGGGGTTGCGCAGGGGGGTCAGCTCGGCAGAGTGCTCCTGCGCGGCGGCCTTGCCGACGTTCGCGCCCTTGAGCACGTTCAAACCCTCGGCGTAGGCGGCCATGATGCCGTACTCGATGCCGTTATGGACCATCTTGACGAAGTGACCGCCACCCACCTCGCCGCAGCGCAGGTAGCCTTCCTCGGCGGTGGTCGGCTCGGCTTGGTCGCGGCCCTTGGTGCGGGAAATGTCGCCCCGGCCCGGGGCAAGCGTTTTAAAGATCGGGTCCAGGTACATCACGGCTTCCTTTTGCCCGCCGATCATCATGCAGTAGCCGCGCTCCAGCCCCCACACGCCGCCGCTCACGCCTACATCCAGGTAGCGGATGCCCTTCGATTCCAGGTCCTTGGAGCGGCGGATGTCGTCGATGTAGTAGGAATTGCCGCCGTCGATCAGGATGTCGTCCTTCTCTAGGTGCGGCGCAATCTTGTCGATCATGCCGTCAACCGCGCCGGCCGGAACCATGAGCCACACCACGCGGGGCTTTTGGAGCTTGCCGATGAATTCCTGCACGTCGGTTGAGCCCTCGGCGCCCGCGCCCTTCAGGTCGTTGACCGCTTTCTCGCTCAGGTCATTGACCACGACCTCGTGGCCGCCTTTCATGAGGCGCTTGACCATGTTGGCGCCCATGCGCCCCAAACCCACCAGACCGATCTGCATCGTTTCTCCTATGCCCGGCGTTCCTGCGCCGGTTCGCCTTCATGCTATTCGATGCGGGAATGTAGGCGAAGCTTACCGCGCCATCTCCGTCACGCCTCCCGCATCGGCCACGATGACCCGGGTTGCCATCTTCAGAAAGAGCCCATGCTCCACCACGCCGACAATCGCGCGGAGGGCCGCCGCGGTGCGCTCGGGGTCGGGGATTGCGCCGAACCGGCAGTCGTAAATCCAGTTGCCCTCGTCGGTCAGATAGGGTGAGTCGCCCGCCATACGCAGGTTGGGGTGCGCGTCCAGTTTTTCCAAACGTGATTGCACCAGCGGCCCGGCGAACGGAATCACCTCCACCGGCAGCGGGAACGCGCCCAGCTTGGGCACCACCTTGCCCTCGCCGACCACCACGATGAACTCCCGCGCTGCTGAGGCCACGATCTTCTCGTGCAGGAGCGCGCCGCCGCCGCCCTTGATTAAGGCCAGGTCCGGCCCCACCTCGTCCGCGCCATCCAGGTTGACGTCCAGCTCGGGCGTTTCCGCGAGCGTGGACAAGGGGATGCCGACCGACTGCGCCAGCTCCGCCGAGGCATTCGAGGTGGGCACTCCTATGATCTTCATTCCGCCGCGCACGCGTTCCCCGAGCAGCTCGACCACGTAGCGCGAAGTGGTCCCGGTGCCCAGCCCGACCCGCATTCCATCCTCGACATAGCGCATACTCCGCGCCGCGGCTTCGCGCTTTAGTTCTTCACTGCCGGCCATGGTTCCATCCCTCCCCGAAGCTCATGCTACCCGGCAGGACGGCGTTCGCGCGAAGTCAGCCTTTCCCGGTCACCAGGTCCACCTGCGACCAAAGCCACGGGAGGTCCAGGTAAATCGCGGTGCCCGGCACGCTCGGGCGCGCTTCCGGCTTCCAGTACAGCCCGTCGGTCCAGATGCTTGCCAAGCGCTGCTCCGGGTCGACGAGCCAAATATTTTCAACCCCCATTGCATGGAGGTCCCCAGCGCGCTTTTGAAGGTCGGAAACCCTGTCGTCATTAGAAAGGATTTCGATGGCTATGAGGGGAGGTGCGTCCTGTGTTTCGGTGAGCTGTGCAGGAAACGTTACGACATTCACATCCGGTAATCGGAAGCTGCCGGGCCGGACGCGGGTGCGGACTTCCGACTCAGGCGAGACATGCCACTCCTGCAAATGCATTCCGAACCAGATGCCGATCATCATTTGCACAATGCCATGAAGCCTTGTTGGCATGGGTTTCCCCCTCAGTTCGCCGTTGATCAGCTCACGGTCCGGCTGGTAAGAGGTGCGCAGGTATTCCCCTTCCGTCACGAAAACCGGAGAAGGGAGTGTCATTTCAGGGGCAAGCTGAACATCCATAGACTCTCCGATTCCAAGCCGCCGGCAGCGGTATGGAAATGGTAGCTCTTGCGTCTGAGCCGGCCAAGCGGAACCGAATAAAAACGGGAGCGGATCAGGCTTTTGGCCACGGAAACGCCGGCTTACAAAATTTCACTTGCAAGTTCACC
>CAXTSB010000067.1:0-17573 GCA_964246845.1 uncultured Acidobacteriaceae bacterium | reverse complement strand
CCCCCATCACCATCGACCCGCGCCACCCCTTCCCCCGGGTGCTGAACAAGTCGCTTTGCGTGGCCTTGCTGCTGCGCCGCAAGCGCAAGGGCGCCGCGCCGGCCGTGCTGGGCGTCATCACCGTGCCGCGTGCCCTGCCGCGGTTCGTACGCCTGCCTACTGAAGTCGGCGGCACCACAACGGACTACCTTTTCCTGCCCGACCTGATTGAGCAGCATGCGGCCGCCATGTACCGCGGCTATCAGATCCTGGCAACCGCCGCCTTCCGGGTCACGCGCAACAGCAACCTTTATTTCGAGGAGGAAGAGTCGCGCTCGCTGCTGGAAGCCGTGCGCTCCGAGCTCCACAACCGGCGCAAGGGCGATGCCGTCCGTTTGGAAATCGAGCACGACGCCGACCCGGAGATCATCGAGCGGCTCCGCGTCAACTTCGAGATTGAAGACTCGCAGGTTTTCCTGACCGACGGCCCGGTCAACCTGTCCCGCCTGATGATTCTTTACGCGCAGACGGACCGGTCCGATCTGAAATACCCGGTCTTCAACGGCCGGGAACTCCGGCTGCACCGCAAGTCCGAGGACCTGTTCGACGAGCTGCGCCACCACGATATCCTTCTGCACCACCCGTACGACTCCTACGACGCCGTGGTGAGCTTTATCGAGTCCGCCGCGGCCGATCCGGCGGTCGTGTCCATGAAGCAGACGCTGTACCGCACAAGCGACGATTCACCCATCTTCCGCGCGCTTACCGAGGCTGCGCAGTCGAAGGAAGTCACGGTTGTCGTCGAGCTGACCGCCCGCTTCGACGAAGCCTCCAATATCCGCTGGGCGCGCAATCTCGAGGACGCCGGGGTGCAGGTGTTTCATGGCATCGTCGGCCTGAAAACCCACTGCAAGCTCGCCTTGCTGGTCCGTCGCGACGAGGACGGCACGGTGCGGCGCTACGCGCACCTGGGCACGGGCAACTACAACCCGGTGACCGCGCGCTTCTACACCGACATGAGCCTGCTGACCTCAGACCCCGCGATTACCGCGAGCGTCCACGCGGTGTTCAACTACCTGACCGCTCACTCGGAGTCCGACAACTACGAGCCGCTGTATGTCGCGCCTCTGACCCTGGCCGAGAAAACGATCC
This sequence comes from uncultured Acidobacteriaceae bacterium, assembly GCA_964246845.1. GTDB lineage: Bacteria > Acidobacteriota > Terriglobia > Terriglobales > Acidobacteriaceae > EB88. Next base: position 16,442 of record CAXTSB010000067.1, on the reverse strand, counting down.
AACTGATCGGCCGCGAAGCCGAGCACGCCCGCGCCGGGCGGCCCGCGCGCATCCTCGCCAAGATGAACTCGCTCCTGGAGCAGTCGGTGATCGAGGCGCTCTATACCGCTTCGCAAGCCGGGGTCGAGATCGACCTGATTGTGCGCGGCATCTGCTCGCTGCGCCCCGGGCTGCCGGGGGTGAGCGAGCGCATCCGCGTCCGGTCCATCGTCGGCCGCTACCTGGAGCACTCGCGCATTTTCGCGTTCGCGAACGGCGGGGACGAAGAGCTCTACTGCGGCTCAGTAGACTGGATGCCGCGCAACCTGTTTGAGCGCTGCGAGGTGATGTTTCCGATTAAGGATCCAGGGCTGCGCGGCCGGCTCCGCAACGAGATCCTGGCCGCCTACCTCGCCGATACCGTAAAGACGCGCCTCCTGCGTCCGGACGGCGTGTATACCAAACTGCGCGAAACCGCGGAAGCGAAGCGCCTGACCGCGTTCAGCGCGCAGGAGTTCCTGATGGCCGTCGCCGACGGGCGCGCGGCCGCTGAAGAAATTCCCGTGCGGGCCATCGAGGCGATCGCGCCGCCGCTGGCTGCCGCGGAAAAAAAGCCGCGGCGCAAACGCGGGAAAGCCGCGCCCGCCGCATAGGAGAGACCTTTATGACGGATCCGAGCCGCGAAATCCGCATCTTCGCGAGCCACAGCGAGCAGGAAGACGACATCTGCCGTTACTGGCTGAGCAAAAGCATCGCTGAAAAAATGGAAGAAACAGCTTCGCTGATCCGCTACAACTACGGACTGCAAGGAATCGATATCGATGCTCAAGGATCAGATCGAACTGTTGTCCGCTTTGAACGACCACGGCGTTGAATACATGGTGGTGGGCGGCCACGCCGTGAATGCGCATGCGTGCCCCGGTCGACGAAAGATCTCAACATCCTCTTTCGCGCGAGCTATCCGAGCAGCGATCGCCTATTCCAAGCCCTTGTGCATTTTGGAGCGCCGCTCGGCTCCCTGACAGAGGCAGATTTTCGTGATCGCCCCGGGCAGGTTTTTCAGATCGGTGTCGAACCAAGCCGTATCGATCTCCTACAATCCATCAACGCCGTCGATTTTGATCAAGCCTGGCCGCATCGCATTGAAGCGCGCGTTCAGGCCACACTTACTGTTCCATTTCTCGGCCGAGATGATCTGATCCGCAACAAACAAGCCACTGCGAGGCTGCAAGACTTGGCGGATGTAGAAAAGCTGCTCAGGGTCGAGCGTGTCCGGCGCTCTGCTGAAAAGCCGCCATCAGGTACTCTCTCCTAGAGCCTATAAACCTATGCACATCCTCCTTACCGGCGCGGCCGGCTTCCTTGGTTCCCACCTTGCCGACCGTCTCCTGGCCGACGGCCATTCCGTCCTCGGCATCGACAACTTCGCTACCGGCAACGCCGTCAATCTCGCCCACCTCGGGCACGAGCCGCGCTTCGCATTCGAACAGCACGATATCTGCAAGCCCTTCGACTTCGGCCCTGTTGACTACGTGTACAACTTTGCTTCCCCGGCGAGCCCGCCCAACTACCACCGGCTCGGGATTGAAACACTCGAGGTGGGGTCCTCGGGTACGCGTAACGCCCTAGAAATCGCCAAGAAATACAACGCGGGTTTCCTGCACGCATCCACGTCCGAGTGCTACGGCGACCCGCAGGTGCATCCGCAAACCGAGGAGTACTGGGGTCATGTGAACCCGATCGGCCCGCGGTCGGTGTATGACGAAGCCAAGCGGTTTTCCGAAGCGCTGGTGACCGCGTATCGTCGTTACTACGCAGTCAATACGCACCTGGTCCGCATCTTCAATACCTACGGTCCGCGCCTGGGCCGCGAGGACGGGCGCGTGATCTCGAACCTGATGATGCAGGCCCTGCGCGGCGCGCCCCTGACGGTCTACGGCGACGGCTCGCAGACCCGTTCTTTCTGCTACGTATCCGACGAAGTCGACGGCATCGTCCGCCTCGCCGCATCCGCGATTGATACACCCGTGAACATCGGCAACCCGACCGAGTGGACCATTCTCGAGTGCGCCGAAACCATCCGCCGTGTGACCGGCTCCGCTTCCCCGATCGTTTTCGAGCCGCTCCCGCAGGACGACCCCCTACAGCGCCGCCCGGACATCACGAAAGCGCGCGAACTGCTCGGGTGGGAACCGAGAATTCAGTTGGAGGAAGGGTTGGGATTGTCGATGGAGTACTTTCAGTCGAGCTTGGATATGGAACTGAGCAGCCGTTCGTAAGTGGCGTCATTCTCCTTGACAAAACGGTCTGCGGCTCTTAACGTGTCGGTCAGTGAGGGGAAGTCCCATGCGATCCGTATGCGGAGCACTTTTGTTCAGCACGTTCGCTTCCTGCACGGCACTGACAACCAACGCACAGGAATCGCTCCGGGCTCCTGACGGCGGTACTTCCTACCACGTGGCGGGCGTTGACCTTCTGCCTGTTCCCGGGCACCCGTTCACCGCCCAAAGTCGAATCGATTGGGACCGCACCCTCGGAGACGGAACAACGGTCAAGTTGCACCTGGACGCGAATCTGGCCAGGGATGGCCAAGGACGTATGTATCGTGAGCAGCGCGGCTTTTACTCCGGAGACCACGGCAGCTCCCGCCTGATCACGATCCTGCTTTACGATCCGATTGCGCTGACAAAGACCACATGCAGCGCAGCGACAAAGCACTGCACGGTGACGAGTTATCATCCGCCGCGAGATTTTACGCCGATCCCCGCAGGTGTTTTTGCCGAGGGAAGCCGGTCTTTGGCTAGGGAAGATTTAGGCAGAAGCAGCATGGACGGCCTTGATGTGACGGGAACCAAAGAAACCCTGACAATCAACGCAGGCGCGGTGGGGAATGACAAGCCGCTTGTGACGACGAAAGAGTTTTGGTACTCGCCTGACCTGCTGACAAACCTTGCGGTGACGCGCAACGACCCCAGGCAAGGTCTGCAGTCGATTCACCTCAGCAATGTTTCCCGATCCGAGCCGGACCCTCAAATATTCGCGGTACCGAGCGGGTTTACCGTCCAGGAAGTTACGCAGGGCAACTAGAATCTGCCATCGGCTATAACTGCGCGGAAATCGTCAGCTCCGCCGGCGCGGATACCACCCGCGACCGTCCATGCCCCGGGTTGACGACCTGCTTGGACTCGACGATCCCGAACCGCTCCAGCGCGACCACATCCCTTCGCACCGCACTCACATCTCGGCCGAGCGAGGCCGCGATCTCCTTGACCGACAACGGGCGCTCTTTCACGCAGGCAAACAGGTCGAGCCGGGCGGGGGTGAGCAGCCGCACCATCTCCGCCGCGCTTTCAAACGTAATGCCGCGGGACGGCGTGATCGGCTCGCCCGCGTCCATGGCCTTGGCACGGGCGCGGGCCCGCTTCGCCCAACCTTCAAAGCCGTCCGTGTAAACCGTCAATTCCATAGCATCTTCCTACCTTTCAACTCAGCGACCTCGGCCAGAAAACGATGAAAGACCGTGGCGTACGGTGCCGGGGTTACCGGCTCAACCGCGCCGGCAAAATGACGATGCAGGTAGCCGTGCGCCGTATCGTATACGAGCACCCTACCGTTGTCGCCCGCATACAAGCCGAAGCAGATGAACGCAAGATTGTAGCGAACAATCCCACCGTCTATATCCGCCCATACTTCCTCTCGTATCTCACCCATGCCTGCGGCGCATCTGAGAGAAGTGCTTTCATCCGTGATCTTAGTAAGTTTTTTGCGTTTGTGCCGCAGCATTAGAATACCACAGGTAGGATTTCCTAAATCCTACCTGGCCGCTTTTGAAACAGCTTCCGACGTCATCTCCAGATTTCCAGCCTCTCCCGTAACCCGCACTCCCTCCAGCGACCCCACCACCCAGTCCGCCGCCCGCAACTGCTCGGCGGAGTGCGAAAACAGGGTCGCCAGCACCGTGCACCCGGAGGCCTTGCCCGCCGCCACACCTGCCGGCGCATCCTCGATCACCAGGCAACGCTCGGGCGGGAAGCCGAGCAGCGCGGCACCGCGCAGGTAGGGCTCGGGGTGCGGTTTGCCGTGCTCGACCATATCGGCGGTGATGAACCGCTCAGGCGGGTGCAAGCCGACGGCCTCCATCCGCACCCGGGCCAGCTTCTCCGTTGCCGAGGTAACAACTGTCCAGCTGCCTGATGGAAGCGAGGCCAGCAGGGCGGCCACCCCGGGCAGGGCTTCGATCCCCTCCGTGTCCTCAATCTCAATCTGTTCCACAATCGCGAGCTCGGCTTGGTCGTCCAGGTCGGGCCGCAGCAGCCGGATGGTTTCAATCGCGCGCTTGCCGTGCGCGGCGAGGATCGCCTTCGCGCCGTCCACCCCGCGCATGTTGCCCCACTTCACCCACGAGCGCTCCACCGAACCGAGCGAGGACACCAGCACCCCGTCCATGTCGAACAAGATGCCCGCGGCTTGCAGTTTCACGTCCCCTCCCATCGTGCGGTGAGGGTGCCCCATGTCTCGCTTTTGAGACATGGGTTCAGCCCCGCCCGAGCCCGGCGAACCACGCTTTCATCCGCCGCACGCCTTCATCCACAGCGTCATGCGAGACAGCGTACGACAGCCGGATGTGATCGCCTGTTCCAAATGCTTCGCCCGGCACCGCGACCACCCGCGCCTCGCTCAAGAGGCGCTTCGACAACTCCATGGCCGAAGCCGGGCGGCCCGGGCCTCCGATGTACGCGCTCACATTGGGGTACACATAGAACGCCCCAAAGGGCTTGGTGCAGGTCAGTCCCGGAATTTCCGCCAGCCCGAGGAGGATGCGGTCGCGCAGCTTCACGTAGTCCGCCCGCATCTCCGCCACGCACGCCTGCGAGCTGGTCAGCGCGGTCACGCACGCCTTCTGCACAAACGTCGCGGCATTCGAGGTCGACTGCGACTGCAGCTTGCCCATGGCCGCGATGACCGGCTTCGGCCCCAGCGCGAAACCCGCGCGCCAACCTGTCATGGCATAGGTTTTCGACAGCGACCCAAGCACCACCACATGGCCGCGCGCCTCCGCGACCTGCGCCGCCGAGGCCGGCTCGCCCTCGAACTGCAGGTAGATGTAGCACTCGTCCGCCAGCACCCACACGCCCCGCTCGGCCGCCGCGCGCACGATGGCGAACAGGTCTTGCTTGTCGATCACCGATCCGGCCGGGTTCGACGGCGTGTTCAGGATGATCGCCTTGGTGCGCGGCGTAATCTTCGCGGCCACGGCATCGGCCGTCACGCGGAAGTCCTGAGCTTCGTCCGTGTCCAGGAAAACGGGCGTCGCGCCCGCGTATTGGACGATATCCTTGTACGAAACCCAGTACGGCGCGGGCACGATGACCTCGTCCCCGTGATCGACCAGCACCTGGATTGCATTGAAAATGGCGAGCTTGCCGCCCGTAGTGAAGATGGCTTCGTCTGGCGCGTAATCGGTCCCGAAGTCTTCCTTGTGCCGCGCGACGATGGCCTTGCGCACGTCGGGAATGCCGGGGACCGCCGTGTACCGGGTAAAGTTTTTCTCGACCGCATCGATTAAGGCATCCTTGATGTGCCGAGGCGTGGCGAAGTGCGGCTCGCCCGCGCCGAAATCCACCAGGTCCACGCCCTCGGCTTTCAGGCGCGCGGCCTCAGCGGTGACGGCCATGGTCGCGGAAACTTCAATGCGGTTGATGCGGTCGGAAAAGGTTTTGGTCGGGACGGCAAGTGCGCTCATGCGCTCTAGTTTTTCACACCCGGAGTGACCACGGGCGGCGGCACCTCCCCAACCGGGCCGATGCGCGAGCTTGAAGGTTTACGCTCGCCCTCCGCGGCTTCGATCATCTGCTTGCGGACGATATCGTATGGGGGCCGCCCTTCAAAGAATCCATACGTGTAGTGCGATTGAATGAGCTGCCCGTCCGCGTTGCGCGCATCGGGTCCGTAGCCGTCGAGCGAGAACTCCCGTTCGCCCCGCGCCGCGAGCTCCGGGTAGGTTTTTGCGAACAAGGGCTGGTCCGCGTCGCCGCTTTCAAGCGCAAGCCTCAGAATTTGCTGGTGCGCTTGGTTGTAAACGCGGCCGAAAAGGTAGGTGTGGTATGACCCCCAGGGCTCCAACGAATACCACAAACTGATCGCCCCGTTCGGCAGGGCGATGTTCTCGATGAGAAACACCTTGAGCCCGGCAGCTCCCGGCGACGCAGTATCTTTATGAATGGCGGCAAGCCGCGCAAGCGCCGCGTCGCGTTCAGCGCCCATGCCGCTTTCGGCATAGCCGCGCGCCAGCAAAACCTGGGCCTGCCAGTCTTGCGGGTTGGCCGCCGCGATCGGCTCCAGCGTTTTCAGCGCGAACGCTCGGTCGCCTGTGTTCAAAGCGGCTTCCGCGGCGTATTTCCCCGCGAGAGCGTAGGGGGCGCCCGCCGGCGGCAGTTCCGGCAGCAGCGCGCGAAACGTGTCCAGCGCGGCGGGATAGTCCCGCGTTACGAAAGCCCGACCGCCCCGGTCGAACTGCGCCCGCTGCTCGCTTGTGAGCGTGGCCAGCGCGGCGGCTTGCGCCTCCTTGCGGGTTCCAAGCTCAACGGGTGTCGAGTCCTGCCGTACCGGGTTCTGGGCCAGGGCGGCCAGCGTAAGGGTGAGACCCGCAAACCACAGTACGCGCATATTGAAGTTTCTCCGCGAGTTACAGCTTACCCCGCCAATCTAAACTTTCACGGTTGCGCGCGCGCAGCTCCTCCATACCCCCGGCCAGGATCACTTCCGCGCAGGCGACCGCTCGACGCAGCGGCTCGCCGTCGATGTGCTTTTCGGCCGGTTTCGGGAGGTGCTTGTACCAAACATCCCCGAACGCATGGTCCAGGCACACCCGCTTGAAGCAGTGGTCGAAATGAAGCGGCCAGTGCTCCGCCTTGGCACGGGCCGGCAACTCAACCTCCGTCAAGTGCTTAAACCGGGCTACGAGCTCCTCGCGCATGAGGCTAGACTAAAGCGCCATGCCCCTTCTCGACCGGCTCGCCGTCGTTCTCGTTTCCCCGCGCAATACCCTCAACATCGGCGCGGGGGGGGGGGGGGGCCCCCCCCCCCCCCCCCCCGCCCCCCCCCCCCCCCCCCCCCCCCCCCCCCCACCTCCGGGTCGCCAACATTTTCTACAAGGAGTTCCGCTCGGCCTCCTCCGCCGTCGGCCCGAGCGCGGCGCTGCTGCGGAACGCCCGCGATTACCCGTCCGTTGCCGAAGCAGTCCACGATGCCCAGCTTGTCATCGGCACCAGCGGGGCCACCGGCACCAAGCTGCAGCCGATCGAGCGCCTGGAAGCCTCCGCAACCCGCATCAAGCAAAGCCTCGCGCACGGCGAGCGAGTCGCACTCTTGTTCGGCTCCGAAAAGTTCGGCTTGTCCAACGATGACATGAGCCACTGCCATGCCCTGCTCCGCATCCCCACACGCGATGAGCACCCTTCCATAAATCTGGGTCAGGCCGCCGCGCTTTGCTTGTATGAGCTCGCGCGCTTAGGGCCGGACCTTCAGGAACCGGAGCGGGATACCCGTTGGCTACCGCAGGACTTTCCCCGCGACGCGGGCGACCGCGCCCCCGCCCCGGCCGAGGTGGTCGAGCGAGTGACCGGGCTCCTGGAGCAGGCCCTGACCGCGAGCGGGTTTCCGGGCATGGGCTCGCCCACGCGCCGACGACAGCTCCGGAATTACCTGCGCCGGCTCCGGTTCGGAGGCCGCGACGCTGAACTCGCGGCGGGCTTCCTGCGGCAGATGCTTTGGAAGCTCGGCGGCGGTCCGCCGGAAAGCCCGTGATACACCAAAGTGGATGTATTTGCTTCTTCTACAGATCGCGGTGGTCGTCGGGGTGACGCTTTTGTGCGCGCGCCTCGCCACCATACTCGGTCAAGCCAGGGTCATCGGTGAGATCATCGGCGGCATCGTGCTGGGCCCTTCGGTGCTCGGCCGCTTGTTTCCCGCCGCGAGCCTTCATCTGTTTCCAAAAGCCTCACTCGGCGCGATGGAGGAGCTTTCCACCGTCGGCCTGATCCTGTTCCTTTTCACGGTCGGCATGGAGCTGGATGACGCGCAGCTGCGCCGCCAAGGTCCGCGCGCGCTCGGGGCGAGCGCCACCAGCATCATCATTCCGTTTATCGCCGCCGTCGTGCTTGCTCACTCGCTGCGGGTCCGGTTCGCGCCGCACGGCATCGGCTCGTTTGCGTTTGTGCTGTTTTTGGGCATCAGCATGAGCATCACGGCCTTTCCCGTGCTCGCGCGCATCCTGGAAGAGCGCCGGCTTACGAACACTCCGCTCGGCACGACCGCGATCCTGTGCGCGGCGGTCGACGACGTCGTCGCCTGGCTGCTGCTCGCGGTCGCCCTCACGCTCGTCGATGTCATGGGCAAGCATAATCTGCTGCTGCACTTCGGCCTGCTCGCGGCTTACCTCGCCTTCATGCTGGGGGTGGTTCGCCCGGTCGCGACGCGGTTCGCGCGCCGCCGCAAGCATCCTGACCTGACCATCACGGTGCTGGGCCTTTCGGTCGCTTTCGCCTTCGCTTCCGCCGCCGCGACGGACTGGGCCGGGGTCCATCCGCTTTTCGGCGCGTTTATCGCCGGGGTCTGCTTTCCGCGCGTCGAGCAGTGGCAGCACGCCATCCGTTCCCGCTTGGAAATGATCGCTTCCATCCTGCTGCTGCCCTTGTTTTTCGCGCTGACCGGCCTGCGCACACGGCTTGACCTGCTCAATGACGCGCAAACCTGGGGCTGGGCTGGGGTGATCCTGCTGTTCGCGATCGGCGGCAAGGTGGGGGGCGCGGTGCTGGCGGCGCGATGGTCGGGCCAAAGCTGGCACGCGGCCTGGGGGCTGGGAGCTTTACTCAACACGCGCGGCCTGGTCGAGCTGGTTGTGCTCAACATCGCCTACAACAAGGGCGTGTTTACGCCCACGCTGTTTACCATGCTGGTGGTCATGGCGCTGGTCACAACCATGGTGACGACGCCCATGCTCGACCTGCTCAAGATTCGCGGCAGTGAGACCGGGGAGCCGGCCTAAGCCTGTCCCCGCAGCCGCTCGATCACCCATTCCGGCACCAGCCCCTCGACCGAGCCGCCTAATCGAAACGCCTCCTTCACCAAGCGCGAGCTCACGTAGGAATACTTCACATCGGGCATCATGAAGATGGTTTCGAGCTCCGGGCTGAGCCGCCGGTTCATGTGCGCCATTTGCAGCTCGTACTCATAATCCGAGACCGCGCGGATGCCGCGCAGCACCGCCCGCGCTCCCTGTGACCGCGCGAACTCGACCAGCAGCCCTTCAAATGCAGCGACCTCGACATGGGGAAACGCCGCCGTGCCCTCCCGCAGCATGGCCACCCGCTCTTCGACCGAAAATAAAGGATGCTTAGCGGAGTTGTTGAGCACGGCCACGATCAAACGATCAAACAGCTTCGCTCCGCGCGCGACCAGGTCCAGATGGCCGAAGGTCACGGGGTCGAACGAGCCGGGATAGATCGCGGTCACGGCCATGGCCAGGGTGAGTGTAGCAGGGCGGCGTTGACATCCGCGTGCCGGCGCTGCTATCCCTACATCCGGCTTTCCCGAGGATCCCTCCCCCTATGCGACACACGCTTGTTCTCAGCATTTTTCTGTCCGCCGCCGCCGGTTTGTCCGCGCAGACCATTTCAGTGGTTGAAACCACGGCGGACCAGACGGAGCTGCTCAGTCCGCAGCCGGCGCTCACCTTTACGCCGGGCACGAATATACAGTTGCCCATCAACATTGACGACACGGTACGCTACCAGCCGCTGGATGGCGTGGGCGCGTCGTTTACCGACTCCGCCGCGTACCTGGTCTGGACCAAACTCACCCCGGCCCAGCGCACCGCCGCGATCAACGACCTGTTCGGCCCGGGCGGCATCCGGCTTTCATTCCTGCGCCAGCCCATGGGCGCGACCGACCTGGCCCTGAGTTCCTACACCTACGACGATGTCGCCCCCGGCTCGACCGACCCCGCCCTCCAGCAGTTTTCGGTCGCGCACGACCAGGCCTACATCCTGCCCGCGGTGAAGGCCGCGCTCGCCGCCAACCCGCAAGCCCGCGTGTTCGCGCTGCCCTGGTCCGCGCCCGCGTGGATGAAAACCAGCGGCAGCCTGAACGGCGGCACGCTCGATCCCGCGAACTACGGCGCGTTCGCCCGCTACTTCTCGCGCTTCGTGCAGGCTTACCGGGACGCGGGCGTTCCTATTTCCTACGTCGCCGCGCAAAACGAGCCGCTGAACCAGAACGACGGCTATCCCACGATGTTTGTCAACCCGGTCGATGAGGGCCGATTTATCGCCGGCTATCTCGGCCCCGAGCTCGCCAAGCTGAACCGCCCCGGCCAACCCGCGCCCGGCATCCTGGGCTACGAGCATAATTGGGACTTCCCGCGCTACGGCGAGGTGCTCGCAAACGACCCGGCCGTGCGCCCATGGCTCGCGGGCATCTCCATGCATTGCTATGCGGGCAATGCCATCGATGGCCAAAACGCCGTGCATGATCTTGCCGGTGGCATCCCGGTCTACTTCACCGAGTGCACAGGCGGCAGTTACGCCCCGGTCTTCGCCGATAACCTGGCTTACGACACGGAGTATGAGGTCATCGACGTGCTCCGCAACTGGGGGCAGTCGGTCACGTTCTGGAACCTGGCGCTGGACCAAAACAGCGGGCCGACCGTGGAGCACGGCTGCACCAACTGTCGCGGCGTGCTGACGGTCGATACGAGCACCACGCCCGCGACTGTGACGCGCAACGTTGAGTACTACGTGCTGGGCCAACTGTCGAAGTACGTGCAGCCGGGTGCCGTACGCATCGAGTCCAACTCCTACGGCCACGGGAGCTTGCAGGACGTGGCGTATAAGAACCCGGACGGCTCGGTGGCCGTGCTGGTCTTCAACGGAGCCGCGCAGCCCAGCAACTTCAGCCTGAACTGGAACGGGCGCAATGTTGCGTACACCTTGCCCGCCGGGGCCGTCGCGACCTTTACCTGGGCCGCGCACCCGGGCAACGGTTTTGACGTGACCGCAGGGCCGCCCGCGCAAACCGTCGCGCCGGGCGGGGTCACCTCTTTTGCAGTGGATGTGAACCGTTACGGCGGCAATCGCGGAAAGATCGACTTGACCGCGCCGAACCTTCCCTCGCAAAGCTTCGGCGGCCTGGTGCCGCCCACGCCCGATCACTACCTGTTCCCGCTCGGTGCGCTTGAGAACGCTCCTCCGGGCACCTATCCCCTTACGTTCCGCGGGACCGAAGGCGCGGCGCAGGCCGCTTCGACAGTCCAGTTCACCATCGGCGGCCGGGAGCTGCCCTTCGGCGGCGCTCCGGGCGCGGTTCCCGGTCGGATCGAGGCGGAGAACTTCGATGAGGGCGGCAATTACGTCGGCTACTTCAATCTGGACGCGACCAACCAGGGCAACACCACCTACCGCGGCAACGCGACCGTGGGCGTCGAAAATACCGGCGACACGGGCGGCGGCTACGACGTGGGCTACACCAAGGAAGGCGAGTACCTCCGCTATACCGTCGATATCGCGCGCGGCGGCTTGTACAACATGCAGGCGCGCGTGGCCTCGCTCGGGCCGGGCGGCTACTATCATGTTTCCTTCGACGGGCTGAATGCGACCGGGAACCTGTTCGTACCGCTTACGGGCGGCTTCCAAACCTACGCAACCATGACTTCGCCGAGCTTCCTGCTCGCGCCGGGCCGCCATGTGATGCAGGTCACGCTCGACAGCAACGGGCCGACGGGCGGGCTCGGCAACTTCAACTGGTTCCAGTTCCAACCGCCCGCGGCGAGCACGGCATTCAACGGTCCGCACGCGGTTCCGGGCCTGGTGCAGTTTGAGGACTTCGACTCCGGCGGCAAGGGCACCGCGTACTGGAACGGAGCGCAGCAGGCAGGAGGCGGCGCGAATTACCGACCCGGAGAAACCGTGTACATCGAAGCCTGCTCGGACACGGGCGGCGGCTATGACATTGGCCAAACCGAGCCCGGCTCGTGGCTGAATTACGCGGTCAACATCGCGCAAACGCGGGCGTACACACTGCACGTGCGGATTGCCACGGCGGTCGGCGGCGGCGCGTTCCACTTCGCCCTCGACGGCCGGCAAGTCACCCCGGTGATCTCCGTGCCGCAGACCAACGGTTTCCAAACCTGGCAGACGCTCGACATCCCGAATGTGCCGTTGCCGAGCGGGCAGCATACCCTGCAGTTCGTCGTGGACACCGGCGGCTTTTATAACGCTGCCGGCAACTTCAACTATTTCTCGCTCGATTAGAAAGTGCGCGGATGCCCCAGGCCGTAACCTGCGCCGGCCCGGGGCGTCCTATCAGGCGAAAAAGGAGACCGCCCATGAAGCTTTTCCGAAGCCTGCTTGCCGTTCTTTCGTTGACCTCTGTGTTGGCCCCGGCGGCGCTTGCCGCCCACACCCATGTGCCCGCCCCGAGCACGTGGACCCTGAACCTGAAGGAAACAGACTTCGGCGGCGGGCCCTCGTTCAAGGGCGACATCGATCAGATTCTCGCCGACAACGAAAACGAACTGCACTGGGTGGATGTGGTCACGCTCGACAATGGCTCGAAGTTCAAGTCGTCGTGGGACGGCCCGGAAGACGGCACCTTCAAACCAATCGTCGGCAACGACGGCGGCAAGGCGAGCTGGAACACGGCGGACGACTCCGAGCACATCACCCTTGCCGACGGCTCGGTTACGGACGCGATCATGACGCTGTCGGAGGATAAGAAGAAAATGACCCTGACGCAGACCGTGAAGGAAAAGGACGGCACGGTGTTTCATCAGAAGCTGGTCTACGACCGGATCAAATAACGCGGTCGCCACGACTGCATATGAGCGGAAGAGCTTACTGTTCACCAGAACCTAGTGTCATCCTGAGGAGCAAAGCGACGAAGGATCTGCTTTTTCTGCCGCCCACCGCGCAGAAAAAGCAGATCCTTCTCTTCGTTCAGGATGACACCTCTTTAGTTCAGGGCGAGACTTCTACGCCCGGCGACCTACCCGCACGGCTTCCTGCGCCAGCAGCGGCCCTTCTTGCGGGACGGCCGGGACCGGCGCAGCCGCGCTCGCGCCCGCGATGCCCAACTTCGCGCGTACGGCGGCGTCAATGCGTCCGAACGTTTCCGGATTGTCCTTGAGGAACTGCCGCACATTTTCACGGCCCTGCCCGATGCGCTCGCCGGAGTAGCTGTACCAGGCACCGGACTTGTCGACCACGTTCTGCGTTACCGCCAAGTCGAGTACGTCGCCCTCGCGCGAGATGCCCTCGCCATACAGGATGTCGAATTCCGCTTCGCGGAACGGCGCGGCCACCTTGTTCTTGACAATCTTGACCTTGGTCCGCGAGCCCACGACCTGGTCGCCTTCCTTGACCGCCGCGATACGCCGGATGTCGATGCGCACGGACGAGTAGAATTTCAGCGCCTTACCGCCGGTGGTGGTTTCGGGATTGCCGAACATCACACCGATCTTCTCGCGGATTTGGTTGATGAAAACCAAGCAGGTGCGCGACTTGGCCACCGTGCCGGTCAGCTTGCGCAGCGCCTGCGACATGAGACGGGCCTGCAGGCCCATGTGCGAGTCGCCCATCTCGCCGTCGAGCTCTGCCTTGGGAACCAGCGCCGCGACCGAGTCGACCACCAGCACATCGACCGCGTTCGAGCGCACCAGGGCTTCCGTGATCTCAAGTGCTTGCTCGCCGTAGTCGGGCTGTGAAACGAGAAGATTGTCGATGTCCACGCCCAGCTTCTTCGCGTACTGCGGGTCAAGCGCATGCTCCGCATCCACGAACGCCGCCATGCCGCCCAGCTTCTGCGCTTCCGCGATCACCTGGAGCGTGATGGTGGTTTTGCCCGAGGATTCCGGTCCGAAGATTTCAATCACGCGTCCGCGTGGGAACCCGCCTACGCCCAGGGCCGCGTCAAAGGAAATCGAACCGGTCGAGATGGCTGAGATTTCAAGCTTGTCCCGGCTGCCCAGGCGCATGACCGAGCCCTTGCCGAACTGCTTGTCCAACTGAGAAAGTGCCGCTTCTATCGCTCTCGACCGTTCTTCCGCCACGCCTTCAACCCCCGACTCTCGCGCCCGCCTCGTGTCCCCGAATGCGACACGCTAGGCTAGTCACAGGTTAACACCTGGAATGCCACGAGGGCGAAGAAAATGCAAACACCAAAGTCACCTCCACTGCAACGATTTCGCTTGCATTTTCAGCGCTGCAAGAGATCGACCGGCGCGGCTGGATCGGTCACGCGGAAATGCCGCGCCAAACCCGGATGCCGCGCGGCTACGGCCCGGTACATCTCCCAGGCCACCCGCCGATAGGAGATGTGCCCCTGCGGCGCGGACCGCAGCTCCGCGATGTAAAGCGCCTCGGCAAAGTCCATCTTGAACAGCGCGCGCACCCGCGTCCCGAGCGGCAGCAGATAGGCCGCGGCCTCGCCGCCGAGCCGGGCCGAGGCGGCATGCGCCTGGTCCATCGCCGCCCGGTATACGCCCTCGTGCGCGCCCAAGCCGTCCGGCACATCGTACCCGTGCAGTGCCGTGAACTCCTGGATCAACTGCACGCAGCGCCGATGCCGGTGCATGTCGCGGAAGCCGCCCACGTCCATCAGGATGTCGAAGCGGAACCGCTGCCCGACGGCGAACTCGCGCAAGAGCTCATCGTGCCGCCCCCGCCCGCGCAGGCCCAAGTCGATGATCTCGTCCCGGCGCGCCGCCGAAAGCGCGGCGACCAGGTCGCGCACCTGCCGGTATGGGTGCCGCGATACCGGGTAGAGCAAGCTCGCGGCCAGTTCCACCTCAAGCGGGTCGGCGTCATCCACCAGATCCACCAGGGGCGCGGGCGCGACCGGCCCCAGCAACTCGCGCGCAGCTTCAGCTAACGCGGCCCGGGTTTCGATCGCATACCGGTTCGGCTCCGCATACTTCACGAGCGTCGGGGCAGCGCGCGGGCCTTTGCCGCCTCCGGGAACCCAGGCCTCCCCCGCGGCCGCGGCGCGCAGCTTCTCGCCCAGCGAGCGCACCTCAGCCAACGGCGAGCCCAGCAGCCGCGACACTTGGCCCTCAAGCGTCCGCGCATTCACAATCTGCCCAAGCGAGGTGTTCGCGGCCAGCGGCAGCAAATAGCGCGTCACGTCGAACGCCCGCGCCCGCAGCGTGCGCTCGTAGGCGTCCGGCTTCATCTCCGCGGGCCGCGCCACCTGCTCCTTCAGCAAAGCAAACACGCCGTCTCCCACGGAGCGGTACGCCGCGAAAAGCCCGCGAATCACAGCCGTGTACTCGTCCGGTGCCTCCGCCGGCGTGTACCAGCCGCTCCGTTCAAAGTCCTGGTACCGGGTCGAACGCTCCTGCCCGTCCCAGCGAGGCTCATCCACCAGCACAATGGCGGCGAGCAGCGACAGCTGCTCCACCGCGAACGCCAGGTGCGCCAGGTCGGCGATGGAGCGGTGGCCGTACTGAAAGTAAAAGGTGTTCAGGAACTGCTCGGCCCGCTGCGCGCTGATCTCCCCGAGCGACTCCTTCAGCGAAAGCGCCGACCGCGAGTACTTGGCCATCGCATAGGCCAGCACCTCCGGGTCGGCCCCGTGTACCGCATACACTTCAGTCCCTTGCGCTTCATCCATATCCGCCCCAAGCATACCGCGCGCGTATGGGAGACAATAAAGATTCCATGCCGACGGAAACCGCGGTCCAGCAGCCCGACGTCCTCCGCGCCACCAGCCATCGCGACACGCCCCTGCCGAAACGTCCGTGGGTGATGCGCCAGCGCTGGAACGACCTCCTGTTCGCGCACTGGCCCGTGCCGGCCGCGGCGGTCGAGCGGACCCTGCCCGACGGCCTGACCGCCGACACGTTCGACGGCTCGGCCTGGCTGGGCGTGGTGCCGTTCGCCATGGACCGCATCCAGCTGCGCGGGCTGCCCGCCGTGCCCGGCGCGCGCGCCTTCCCTGAGCTCAACCTGCGCACCTACGTCCGCGAGCGCGGCACCAACCGCACGGGCGTGTACTTTTACTCGCTCGACGCGGGCAACCCGCTGGCCGTCACCGTCGCGCGCACGTTTTTCCACCTGCCTTACTTTTGGGCCGCCATGAGCTTGAGCTACGGCGACCGGCACGAAGTTCATTATCAAAGCCGTCGCCTGCTCGCACCGCACAAGGCCCAATTTAGGGCGCGCTACAGGGGGCTGGGCGCATTGGCTCAGGGCGCGATCGAGCACTTCCTGACCGCGCGCTATGCCCTATACACGGGCACCCGCAAGGGCGAACTGTTGCGGGGCGACATCCACCACCTGCCCTGGCCGCTCGAACGCGCCGAAGCCGAGTTCGAGCTCAACGAGCTGCCGGCGGCGCACGGCTTCACCCTACCCGAGACTCCCCCGGTGCTCCATTACTCGCGCGAGCTGATGGTGTATGTTTGGGCG
>CAXTSB010000066.1:8939-17670 GCA_964246845.1 uncultured Acidobacteriaceae bacterium | reverse complement strand
GTCGCCCCCGCCGCCGGTGGGGCGGTTCTGCCCGGGCGGGCGGCCGCCGCAGCCCGGGTCGCGGCCGGGGGCGCGCTCAAAGCCGTGTCTGTCCGTATCGCGTACGGACGGCTCGGGGCGGGTGTGCCGGGGAGTAGAGGTGGCTGGCATGGGCGGGCTCCCTTGTCACCACAGATTACTCGCAAACGGCAACAGCTGAAAAATGGGTTTTCGGTTCGTTTTCAGCCGGTATGCGCGGTCGCCTTCTGTGCCCGCACCATCGAAAGGAAATGCGCGTGTACGCGGGTATCTTGCGAGAGTTCGGGATGAAAAGTGGCGGCCAGGAGATGGCGCTGCTCGACCAGGGTCGGCGCGCCGTCGCGGGCAGCCAGGACCTGCACCTCGGCTCCCAAGCGGCTGAAGCGGGGAGCACGGATGAACACCATCTCGATCGGCGGGCCTCCGAGCGCGGTTGGAGCATGGAGGATGGCGGAGTCGTTCTGCCGGCCATAAGCATTGCGTTCAACCCGCGCGTCAAGAACGCCCAGCGAAATCTGTGCGGGGTGGACGACCTCGCTTGCAAGCAGGATGGCTCCGGCGCAGGTGCCGAAGGTGGGGTTCACCGCGGCAAAAGCTTGCAGTGCGGGCAGAAAACCGTCGCGGTCGAGGAAGCGCAGCACCGTGGTCGACTCACCGCCGGGCAGGATCAAGCCGTCCAGGGCATCAAGCTGCTCCGGCTTCCGGACAAGGACAGTGGTGAGCGGCGTTCCGGATGCCTCGGCCGCGCGGCGCAGCGCGGCGGCGTGCGCGGCGTAGTCGCCTTGTACCGCCAGGATGCCGATGCGGAAAGGAGGTTCGCTCACACCCTCATGGTACGGGAGCTAAAGCGGCAGGGCGCGGCTTTGCGTCGGCTGGGCATCGGTGAAGTTGGGAATGTCGGCCATCACGCGCGGGGCTTCGGGCGAGCCGAAAGATGCTTGCACGGCCGCGTCGTCGCGGAAGACACAGATGCAGACCGCGATCGTGCCCGCGCCGTCGCCGTCCGGGAAAAAAGCGGCGGCGGACTCAAGCCCATAGCGGTTCCAAGACTCCCGCACAAGCGGCAGGTGCGTGCGGACGTAATAATCGCGGTCGAAGCGAACCGCGGCATCGCCGGGATAGGTGACATACATAATTGCCATGGCAGGGTCCTATCTTGCTTCTCAACGAACCGAGGAAAAAGCGGTCGGCTTGAGAAAAGCATTGGTGAAGGAGGAAAGCAGCTCTCCGTTCAGCTGGCTCAAGCGGCGCTTTTCCTGCCATTCCGGATCGGCAAGGAAGGCGTTCCATTTGTGCTCGCGCTCCGCCATGGACTCCCATGCAAGCAGGTAGACCAGCACTTGGTTGGAGCCGCGACCAGGTAGGTCCAAAAGCCGGCTTGGCGGATGCCGTGGCGCTCCCAAATCGGCAAGACGGCCTCCTCGAAGCGGCGCAGGAGGTCGGGCATGCGGCCGGGCATTACGGCATAGGTACGCTGCTCGTAGATCACGGCTTCGCCTCCTGCACGTGCGTTTGAAGCCATTCGTGGACGAGCTGAAAGATCGCGTCCGAGTTCCGCTCGTAAATCAGGCCGTGGCCGTTGCCGCGGATGCCGCGGGCAGGCAGGTCGAGATGCTCGACCGCGGCCCCGGCGTCCTGGAGAAAGGCAAGGATGGCGGGACCGGATGGGGCGAAGATGGAGGTTTCCCCGGTGATCAACGCAACCAGCAGATCGCGCAGCGCGGGAATCCGCAGCGACTTAGGGTCGGCGGCCTGAGCCTCGGCCGGCGTCGCGCGCGGCGGGTCAAAAGCGACCGGCGCGGCGGTCAAGCCCCAAGCCAGCGGGGCGAAGCCCGGAGTGGCGGTAAACGGCGGCCCCATGGGCTCGATGGTGATGACCGCTTTGACGAGCGCGGGGCGGCGGTCGGCAAGGAGCCAGCCGTCCGGGCCGGAAGCCGAGTGCGTGATCACAACAGCCGGGCCGATGCGGTCGAGCAAACAGGCAAGCCGGTCGGCATCCATCTCCTCGGAGGCCGCGAGGTCCGCCGGTATGGGACCGTACGGGGCGAGAAAGTCGTCCCAAGCCGCCGCGTCGTTCGGGTCGAAAGGCCACTGGGTTTGGTGTTCGGGGTCGGAGAAATACACCTCGCGGGCGCGCTCGTAGGAGAACGGCGGCCCGGCGGGGCCGATCACATCGGGGTGGTACGGCGAGCGGCCGTGGCCGGGGCGGTCCACCATCAGCACCACGTAGCCCGCTTCCACAAAGCGCTGCGCCCAGCCGGGCCGGCCGTCCGGGGTGTCGAGCCATTCCGTTCCCTGCAAGGTGCCGCCATGCACTAAAACGACGGGAAAAGGTTGGGTGACCTGTTCAGGGGCTTCCCACTCCACGAACAGGGGGCCGTATTGGAAGGTTTTTCCGTCGAGCGCGGCGCGCTCGCCCGCGATCCAGAAGCGGCCGCGACGCGTGGTGCGCGGAGGCGTTTCCTTCCAGAACGGCGCGGGAGCCGCCGGGGTTTGCTTGAGGGCTGCCATGGCTTCCTTTCTGCTCGGTTATTGTGCGGCCGGAACGTCGAGGCCCGCGCGCCGGCGGGTCGCCACGGCAAGAGCCGACCAGTCCTTGTCGCCCAGCCCCTGGTCGACCGCCTGCATCAGGTTTTCGCGAACGATGGCCGCGGCGGGCAATTGAGCCTGCTTTGCCTCCGCCGCATCGAGCGCCAGGTTGACGTCCTTGAGGCCGAGTGTGAGCTTGAAGCCCGGCTCGTATTTGCCCTCGGCGATGTTGCCGCCGTAGCGCTTGTAGCTGGGACTCGCGAACATCGTGTTGGTCACAATGTTGAGGAAGTCGCCCGCATGCAGCCCGTAGCTTTCCGTCAGCGCCGCCGCCTCGCCCATGGCTTCAATCGCCAAGGTGATCATCAAGTTGCCGGCAATCTTCGCGATGTTGGCGTGCTTGGGATCGCTGCCGAGCGGCCAGGTTTTTTGGCCGAGCGCGTCGAAAAGCGGCTGCGCCGCGGCAACGGCTTTTTCATCGCCGGCCGCCAGGATATTGAGCTCGCCCTTGGCCGCCACCGCCGGAACGCCGAACACCGGTGCGGCGACATAGGCGATGCCTACTTCCCGGTGCATCTGCTCCAGCTCGCCCGACAATGCCGGGGAGATCGTCGCCATCACAACATGGGTGGAACCTTTGCGCGCGGACCGGATCACGCCGGGGTCGACGAGGACGCTGCGGATTGCTTTGTCATCGGCCAGCATGGTGATGACGACCTCGTTTTCAAAGGCTTGGCCCGGCGATGTGAGAACCTCAACGCCCTCGATGGCTTTCGCGCTGTCCGCGGTGCGGTTCCACACCTGGACCGAGTGGCCTGCCTTGATGAGGTTCGGCACCATCGCCGAGCCCATGCTGCCTAATCCGATAAACCCGACCTTCATAACTGATCCCTTCCCGATCTTTCTAGACCATATGATCTAGATTTGCGGGAAATGGTGGTCTGGCGCACATAAGCCCGCGCCACGAATCGTGGAACGCGGGCTTGAGTTGTGTTATGGGTATGTTCAAATGCCCCGGGTCTGCAGCAGCGCGCTCGTTTCCAGCGCGGCGACGGCCAGCCCCTTCATGGAGCCGGTACACTCGGCGGCGCACTCGAGCAGGACCGCCGGGTCGTCGAAGTGCGTGGTGGCGCGCACGATGGCGCGGGCGCGGCGCTCGGCTTCCTCGGGCGGCGCAAAGGTGTACGAATCGCTCATGAAAATACCGGAGCCGACGAATACCGCTTCCGCGCCGAGCTGCCGCACGAGCGCCGCATCGGCCGGGGTCGCGATGCCGCCTGCGGAGAAATTGGGTACAGGCAGCTTGCCGGCTTCGGCGACCACGCGCACCAGCTCAAACGGCGCGCGCAGGTCGCGGGCCGCGACATACAGCTCATCCTCAGCCATGCTCTTCAGCCGACGGATGCCCTGCATGATCTCGCGCATGTGCTTGACGGCGTGGACCACGTCGCCCGTCCCGGCTTCGCCCTTGGTCCGGATCATGGCCGCGCCCTCGGTAATGCGGCGCAGCGCCTCGCCCAGGTCGCGCGCGCCGCACACAAACGGCGTGGTAAACCGGTGCTTGTCGATGTGGTGCACCTCGTCGGCCGGGGTCAGCACTTCGGACTCGTCAATGAAGTCGACCCCGAGCTCCTGGAGGGCTTGCGCCTCGGCGATGTGCCCGATGCGCGCCTTCGCCATCACGGGAATGGACGCGGCGGACATGATCTCGCGGATGACGGCGATGGAGGCCATGCGGGCCACGCCGCCCTCGGCACGGATTTGGGCCGGCACGCGTTCGAGCGCCATCACGGCAGATGCGCCGGAGCGCTCGGCGATCTCGGCTTGGCGCGCGTCGGTCACATCCATGATCACGCCGCCCTTGAGCATCTCCGCCAGGCCCACCTTGAGCCGGAGTCCGGAAGGTGTGCTGCCGTTATAGCCGTTGTGTCCCGCCATCGCTTGTTCCTCTTTCAGTAATCATTCTCAGTTTAGACCAGCTTCGTTGTCTCACCGCAGGCCGGTTCGAACTACGCTGTCCGGGTTTCAGCAAGCGCCGGTGCGCGATACGCGGGCCGCCCGGAATGGGCTAAGTGATCGATAACATCGTTGTTTTCACCGCAAAGGGTTGACAAAGCCGCAGGCCGGGGACTACCGTTCGCTCGCTGCACAATCAAACGCTTGTTCAAGGAGTTTCCGGTGAAGCCCTCCCCCAACAACCGCCTCCCGCGCCGTACCAGCCTTGCCTTGGCCGCCCTATCTTTGGGCGCGCCATGGGCCCTGGCGCAGGCCAATCCCAACTTCGGGCCTAACGTTTTTGTCTATGACCCGAGCACCCCTTCCTCTATCATCCAAGCCAAGCTCAATTCCATCAACAATGCAGGGCAGTTCGACACAGCCCGCTATGCTGTGCTGCTCAAGCCCGGTACCTACTCCGTCGATTCGCAAGTCGGTTTTTACGAGGACATCGAAGGCCTCGGCCAGTCGCCGGACGGGGTGGTGATCAACGGCTCGCTGACCGTGAACCGCACCGACGCAAGCGGCAACGTGACGACGAATTTCTGGCGCTCGGTCGGCAATATGCGCGTGAACGTCAACGCCGCGACCACCAACCCGAATACTCCCACTCAGTTGCAGTGGGGCGTGTCGCAGGGGGTGGCGTTCCGGCGCATGGATGTGAACGGAACCATGTGGCTCGCGAACGGCAGCTGCGGTTACGCGAGCGGCGGCTTCATGGCCGACACGCGTGTGTCCGGCAGTGTGACTTCCTGCTCGCAGCAGCAGTGGTATACGCGCGACAGCGCCCTGGGTTCATGGTCGGGCGGCGTTTGGAACATGGTGTTTTCGGGCGTGACCGGCGCGCCGGCTACGTCCTTCCCGACCGCGCCGAAGCAGAACATCACACCGTACACAACGCTGAACACAACGCCGGTGAGCCGCGAAAAACCGTTCTTGTATGTGGACTCAAGCGGTGCATGGAATGTGTGGGTGCCGACGGTGAAGACCAACTCCAGCGGAACCACCTGGGCGGCGGGCGGCAACGCGCCCGGGCACGCGCTGGGCATCAACAGCTTCTTTATCGCACAGCCTTCAAGCACGGTTGACCAAATCAACGCCGCGCTGGCTTCCGGGCAGAACCTGATTCTCACGCCCGGTATTTACCAGTATTCGAAGGCCATCAACGTCCCCAATGCAAACACGATTGTGCTGGGGCTGGGCTACCCGACGCTGGTCCCGCAAGCCGGCAACGCCGCGATCACCGTGGCGGACGTGGATGGAGTCCAACTCGCAGGGCTGCTGGTGGATGCCGGCCCGCAACGGTCGCAGGTGCTGGTGGAAGTCGGCAATGCCGGCGCGGCAAATGCAAGCCATGCGAGCAATCCTTCCTCGCTGAATGACGTGTTCTTCCGCGTCGGCGGCGCAACCATCGGCACGGCCGCGACCAGCCTTCAGGTCGACAGCGGCAATGTCATCCTGGATAACATTTGGGCATGGCGCGCCGACCACGGCCCAACCTCCACCTCGACCGGCTGGACCGTAAACCCCGGGGATCACGGGGTGGTGGTGAACGGCAACAACGTCACCGCTCTGGGCCTCGCGGTCGAGCACTACGAGAAGGAACAGGTACTGTGGAACGGCCAGGGTGGGGAAACGATTTTCTACCAGAGTGAGCTGCCCTACGACGTCCCGAACCAAGCCTCATGGCTCGACGGCAGCGCCAACGGCTACCCCTCCTATGTGGTCAGCAACGGCGTGTGCACGCATACCGGCTATGGAATGGGCGTGTACTCGTTCTTCAACATCGGACCGGCCATCGTTGAGGACAACGGCATCTCCGTGCC
Organism: uncultured Acidobacteriaceae bacterium; assembly: GCA_964246845.1. GTDB lineage: Bacteria > Acidobacteriota > Terriglobia > Terriglobales > Acidobacteriaceae > EB88. The sequence goes on along the minus strand of CAXTSB010000066.1, from coordinate 11,302 downwards.
GAACGTGACCGGGGTCGCGCTGCATGACACCGGCACTGTGTTCCTGGGCGATTACGGGCAGATTACGCACGTGGTCAACGGCATCGGCGGAACTGTCAGCCTGAACAGCAATCCGTACATCCTCAACCCTCTGCATGATTATGTCGGGAACGGTGCCTGCACGCCGGGCAGCACTCCGCCCGCGTCCGGTTCCGTCGCCATCGACCTAGGCGGCGCGGCGGTCGGCTCGTTCGCCGCGGATACCGATTTTTCGGGCGGCGGCACGTATGCGACCAACTCCGCTGTAGCCACGGCTGGTATCACAAACCCTGCTCCCGCGGCGGTGTACCAATCCGCGCGGCAGGGTACCTTCACGTACACGATTCCAGGCTTCGCGGCGAACAGTACGCACACAGTGCGGCTCCATTTCGCGGAGCTGTACTTTTCCACCCAGGGCTCGCGGCAGTTTAACGTCAGCATCAACGGCAAGCAGGTGCTGACCAACTTCGATATTGTCGCGGCGGCCGGCGGTGGTCTGAAGGCCATCGTCGAGAACTTTTCGGCGACCGCGAACGCGAGCGGGCAAATCGTGGTCAGTTTCACCGGCGGATCAGTGAACCAGCCCATGGCGAACGGGATCGAAGTGCAGTAGCACCGGCAAACAAACGCCTCCCCCCGCAACGGGGGAGGCGTTTTCGTAAGTGCTGCCCACCGCGGCGCTCCATGGTGTACTGTGGTCAACATTCGGCGTTCCCGCATGGGAGCTCCCCCGCCGCCGTAGATGCTCCGACCTATGAATAATCCGCTTTCCGACGATGCGCGCGCGGCGACGAACCCCGGCCAACGACCCAGCCTCAAGATGCTGGCCGACTACCTCGGCCTGAGCCCGTCCACCATCTCGTTCGTGCTCAACAACGCGCCGGGGCGGTCGATTCCGCCGGCCACGCGCGAGCGGGTGCGGGATGCGGCGCGCAAGTTCAACTACCAACCCAGCCTGATCGCGCGCAAGCTGCAGGGCCAGCGCGTCAAGACGGTCGGCATCCTGCTGCCGGAGCTTGGCGAGGGCTACCACTCGCAAGTGAGCAGCGGCGCGGGTGAGATGTTTCTCGACCAGGGCTATTTTTATTTCACGGTGCATCACCGGCACCGCCCGGAGCTGCTCGGAGCTGCTCCGGAAATCCTCGCGGCACGCGGTGTTGAGGGCATCCTGGCGATCGATACGCACCTGTCCGCCGGGAGCTGGCTGCCGACGGTGCTGGTGGGGGGAAGCACGGAGCTGCCCGGGGTTTCCAATGTCGTGGTCGACAGCCGCTTGGGCGCGCGGCTGACGCTGAAATATTTGAAGGACTTGGGCCATCGGGAAATCGTTTACATGCACGGCCAGCCTTTCAGCACGGATGCCGAGCTGCGTTGGGAGGCGACCATGCGGGCCGCCCAGGAGTGTAATTTGCGGGTGCGCGAAGAACTGGTCATCCGTCTCGAGCAGGACTCGCATTCGCCCGAAATCGGCTACCCCGGCATCCGGCGGATCTTGGCCGAGCGCCACGCGTTCACGGCCGTGGTGTGCTTCAACGATGTGTCCGCGATGGGTGTGATCCGCGCGCTGCACGACGGCGGCTTAAAGGTGCCGGAAGATGTATCCGTGGTGGGCTACGACGACATTATGTCGGCCTCCTACCATGTGCCGAGCATGACGACCGTGCGGCAGCCGCTGCAGCGGATGGGTTCGATCGCGGCCGGCATGCTGCTCGACAGGCTGAGCGGCAAGTCCGCGCCCGCGCTCACCTTGGTGGAGCCGGAGCTGATCGCGCGCGAGTCCACCAGCCAAGCCCGCCCGCTGCGTTCGCGCGCGGGCGAGTAGCCGTCCCGGTGCGCGGCACGGCGTTTGTGGAGCGCCCCTCGGCCGCGCCCGCCGGACCCGCGCGGCGGCTTTCCGCTCTCCTGTACTCCGGCTTGTTCACCGCGACCGGTTTCGGCACGGCTGTGTTCGGTGCCGCCCTGCCGGCGCTTCTGGTCCGCTGGTCGCTGGGCGACGCGGGTGGAGGACTTCTGTTCTTTGGCGCCTGGTTCGGTGCCGCGATGGGCGCGGTCGCAAGCCGGGGTCAGCTGCGCTGGTCCGTCCTGCGCGGTACGGCCCTGGCCGGCGCGGCCGCGGGCGGGCTGGCGTACGCGCACGGAGTGCTGGTGTTTCCGCTGTCCCTTTTGTACGGGTTCGGCCTTGGGATCGCGATGACATCCATCAGCCTGTTGCGCTCACGTGACATGGGGCCGGAGCGTGGGCGCGAGCTGAACCGGTTGAACCTCCTATGGTCCATCGGCGCGGGGGCGCCCCCGGGCAAACCCCCCCCCCCCCCCCGCACCCCGCGGGCGGGGGGGGGGTTGTT
>CAXTSB010000066.1:281-8929 GCA_964246845.1 uncultured Acidobacteriaceae bacterium | reverse complement strand
CCTTCCATCGCCGCGCCCGCGCTCCGCACGGGGCGGCCGGGGTACTTGTTTCAGGTGCTGGCCTTGTGCCTCCTTCTGTTCGCCGGGCTGGTGCTGCTCGATGCCCGCCGCGGTCGGGACCCGGCCCGCGTGCTTGTTTCCACAGCCGGTTTCGGCACCCATGCTCCCGTGCTTCTGTGCGCCGCATCCGCTTTGATCGTGGGCACTGAAGCCTCGCTGGGAGCCTGGCTCGGGGCGTTCTCAGAGCGCGCGGAGGCCGGCAGCGTGCGCGCGGCGGTGGGCGTGGGCACCGCGTTTTGGGCGGGGCTGCTCCTGAGCCGCGCCGCCCACGGCACCCCGCTGCTGCGCGGCGAGCGTTTGTGGCCCTATGCGGCCGTGCTCGCGGCGTCGCTTTTGCTTATGCTGGGGACCGCGGACCCCCGCCTCCTGGCCGCGCTGGCCTGCGTCCAGGGCGCGGCCATCGGCCCTTTGTATCCGCTTCTGCTCGCAATCGCCACCGCGCGGTACCGGGGCAGCCGCGTGTTCCTAGCGGCGGGTTTGGGCGCGGCGTTCTTTCCTTGGCTCACCGGCCTCCTATCGAGCGCCGCGGGCTCGCTGCGGGCCGGGCTGGCCGTGCCGTGCGCGGCCGGCCTGCTTCTCCTGGCGCTCACCATGCGGTCGGTACGGCCGCAAGCCTGAAAGACGCCGGAAACGTTCCCGATTGTGCCTTCAGACGAGATCATTTTGACCGGAATCAACCTTTACCGGCCGCCGCGGACTGCTGTCGGATTAGCATCGAACAGAGAGACAAATATGGCGACCACGACGCATACCCCCACAGCCTTGCCGTTTCCGCCGGCCCACCCTGAGAACGGCGAGAACCGGCCTGAGTGCACCATCACCGTCAACGGCGCGCCCGTGCGTGCCCTCGCCGGTGAACTTTTGATCGACGCGCTCCAGCGCACCTTGGGCGGGACCGAAAGCGAAGTGCCGCATGTGTGCTACCTCCCGCAGCTCGGGCCCATCCAGACCTGCGACACCTGTATGGTCGAGGTCAACGGCGAGCTGGTCCGCGCATGCGCGGCACAGGCGGCCGAAGGCGCGGCGGTGGTGACCGAAAGCGCCCGGGCCCGCAAGGCGCAGGCTGAGGCGTTCGACGTCATCCTCGGCAACCACCTGCTGTACTGCACCGTGTGCGACAACAACAACGGCAACTGCACCGTACACAACACGACCGCCCTGCTCAAGGTGGAGCACCAGGAGCACCCGTACCTGCCCAAGCCGTACGCGAAGGACGAGACCAACCCCTACTACCGCTACGACCCCGACCAGTGCATCCTGTGCGGGCGCTGCGTGCAAGCCTGCCAGAACTACCAGGTGAATGAAACGCTGTCGATCAACTGGGAAGACCCGCACCCCCGCGTGCAGTGGGACGGCGGCCACACGATCGGCGGTTCGAGCTGCGTGAGCTGCGGCCACTGCATCACCGTTTGCCCGTGCAATGCGTTGATGGAGAAATCCATGATCGGCCACGCCGGCTACCTGACCAACTGGCCGGCGAAACCGACCGAGCAGATGATCGACCTGGTGAAGGCGGTTGAGCCGGAAATGGGCTACGGGCCGATCCTGAAGGTGTCGGAAACCGAAGCCGCCATGCGCACGGTGCGCAACAAGGTTACGAAAACGGTATGCACCTACTGCGGTGTGGGCTGCTCGTTCGACATTTGGACGCAGCCGGAATCACGGCACATTCTGAAGGTTGAACCGTCCCAAGGCGCGACCAACGATATCTCCACCTGCGTGAAGGGCAAGTTCGGGTGGGATTACGTCAACCATCCCGACCGCCTGACCAAACCCCTCATCCGCAACGCGGACAATGAAACCTTCCGCGAAGCGAGCTGGGAAGAGGCGCTCGACCTGATCGGGCAAAAGTTTTCCGCCATCAAGCAGCAGCACGGCCCGGACGCGCTCGGCTTCATCGCTTCCTCGAAGACGACCAACGAGGAAGCCTATCTGATGCAGAAGCTGGCCCGCGCGGTGGTCGGCACCAACAACGTCGACAACTGTTCGCGCTACTGCCAGTCGCCGGCGACGCAGGGGCTGTTCCGCACGGTCGGCTACGGCGGCGACTCCGGGTCCATCCACGACATGGGCAAGGCAACGTTGGTCATGACGATCGGCAGCAACACCTCAGAAAGCCATCCCGTATGGGCCACGCGCGTGAAGCAGGCCCAAAAAAATCATGGCCTGAAGCTGATCGTCGCCGACCTGCGCGAGCACGAGATGGCGCGGCGGGCAGACATCTTTTTCAGCCCGCGGCCGGGTACCGACATGGTTTGGCTGTCCGCGATGACCAAGTACATCATCGACCAGGGCCTCGCGAACATGGATTTTATCGAGCACTGGGTCAACGGCTTCGACGCTTACCGCGAAAGCCTGAAGTGGGCGACGATGGAGCTTGCCGAGGCGCAGTGCGGCGTCCCTGCCTCGCGCTTGAAGGAGATTGCCGAGCTGATCGCGCGGGAGGAGCGGGTCTGCATTCTGTGGGCGATGGGCGTGACGCAGCATGTAATGGGCTCGGATACCTCGACCGCGATCTCGAATTTCTTGTTGGCGACCGGCAACTACATGCGGCCCGGTACCGGCGCATACCCCCTGCGGGGCCACAACAACGTGCAGGGTGCGAGCGATATGGGCTGCATGCCGAATATGTTCCCCGGCTATGAGAAATGCGATGACGAGCAGGCCCACGAGCGTTACGAAACCATCTGGGGTGTAAAGCTCAAGAAGGAGCGCGGCCTCGACAACCACGAGATGATCGACGCGGTGTACGAAGGCAAGCTGCGCGGCGTGTACCTGTTCGGCGAGGATATGTACTCGGCCGACTCGAACGCGAACCATGTGGCGGGCGGCTTTGAGCGGCTTGAGTTCTTCGTGGTGCAGGACATTTTCTTCTCGGAAACCTGCCGGTTCGCCGATGTAGTGCTGCCGGCAAGCCCGTCGCTCGAAAAGGACGGCACGTTCACGAACACCGAGCGGCGCATCCAGCAGCTGTACCAAGTGTTTGAACCGCTCGCGGAGTCCCGGCCGGACTGGCGCATCGTGCAGGATGTCGCCAACCGTCTCGGCGCGAACTGGAAGTACACGCACCCTTCGCAGATCATGGATGAGTGCGCTTCGCTCGCGCCGCTGTTCGCGGGTGTGAACTACGACCGCTTGGAAGGCTACAAGACCCTGCAATGGCCGGTGGCGGTTGACGGCTCGGACCAGCCGATCCTCTACCTGAACGGCTTTCCGCTCGCCGACAACAAAGCGACGTTCTACCCCTTGGAGCACCGCGTGCCGATCGAGGTTGAGGATGAGGAGTTCAATCTCCACCTCAACAATGGGCGGACGATGGAGCATTTTCACGAAGGCAACATGACCCTGCGCGTCCCCGGCATGCAGGAAACCACCCCGGAGCGCTGGGTGGAGGTATCGCCGGAGCTGGCCGAGCAGCACGGCATCGCGAGCGGCCAATGGGTCGACATCTCCTCGCGCCGCGATACCTTACGCATGCAGGCGCTGGTGACCGACCGGGTGAAGGGTAACCAGCTGTTCGTTCCGCTCAACACCGCGCTCGGGACCGAACCGGTCAACCGATTGAGCTCAAGCGATGTGGACAACGCCACACACACGCCCGCGTACAAAGAACTTTCGGTGAAGATGACCGTGCTGCCGTATCGAGGGCAGAACCCGCTCCGGGTGATTAACTTCCGCAACGGCCACCCCACCCCGCAGAACGGCGTCGAGGTGGAGCGCAAGTGGAAGCGGGCTGATTACCACAAGCCTGGAACGGAGCCGCTGGTACAGATCGCGGGCACAAACGGCCATAGAAATGGAGCAAGGGGCTAGCGATGGCGAAGGCAGTGGAAATCCGGCCGCACCCGCGGCCGGCGCTCGAAGATACACGGCGCAAGCTGGACGCGGCACCCGTGGAACACGCGGATGCGGTTCTGAACGCGTATAGGACGCTCCAAACCCTGCACGACACCAAGACCCTTGACTTGGTCCGCGGCCTGCTTGGCGCGGGAGATGAGGTGCTGACGCAAGTGACGAGCGTGATCACCACCCCGCAGTCCATGCAGGCGATCCGCAACCTGCTTATCTTAGTTGACCTAGCGGGCAGGCTCAACCCGGAAGCCTTGCACCGGGTCGTCAGCGCGGTAGAGCCAATCCTTACGGCGGAGCCGGAAGCGAAGCCGCCTTCACTGTTCGCATCGGGCCGCAAGCTGCTCGGCTCACGGGATGCCCGCCGCGCGCTGGCCCTGGGCGTCGCGCTGCTCGAAGCCGTGGGCAATACGCTTGGGCCGAAGGAGCAGCGCTCCGAGGAGGGCGGGGCGCACAAGCTGGCGTGATTGCCGTTGAAGTCGCGACGGAGAAGGTGAGCTTTCCCGGGCCGGATCAGCCCGCGAGATGCTGCCGGATCAGCCGACCGGTAAGCGGCTGGAGGCTTTCGCCTGTTTTCGGCAGCACGAACTGTTGATCGGCCGCGTTCCACTCCAACTTAAATGAGGTGGACAACGCGGAAATCCAGACCTGCCGCACGGGCGTATTCGGCGTCACCACGAACTTGCCCGGGGGTTGCTCGAAGACGACATTCAGAACGCCGTTGTTTTCCTCGACCTCGAAGCCGCCTTCCGCTTCCTGCTCGATCAGAGCTTGCTTCAGGGCTTCCACGGCGCGGTCGGCTTCCCGGCGGAACTCGTCCTCACTCAACATGATCTTCAGTCTAGCCTAGGCGACATCATGGATTGCCTGGCGGACGTGCTCGACAGCCTCATCCTTCAGCTCAAGGTGATGCACCTTGAAGGCATGGTCCTCAATCTGCGGCACCATCTCTTCTTCCGAGTTGCCTTCGAGCTTCCAATTGCATTCACTGTAGCCCACGTTCGCGCAGCGAAACTCCTTCATTGCCATGGCCGATCTCCTGTTTAGTCAGATGCCGGACCGAACTAGAAGGGAATATCGTCGTCCGTGATCTCGGCGTGCGCATAGTCGTCCTGCGGCGCGCTGTTGGACGAGCGCTGGTCGAATGAAGCCGTGTTGCGGTTTCCGGAGCTGCTGCGCTGAAAGCCGCCGTCGGAGCCGTAGCTGCTGCTTTCACCGTCACCCTTGCCGCCGAGCAGCACGAGCTCGTTCACAAGCACCTCGGTGCGGTACACCTTTTTCCCGGTCTCCTTGTCGTCCCAGGAGCTGGTGCTCAGCTTTCCTTCGACATAGATCGACTTGCCCTTCTTTACGTAATCGCGGATGACTTCGGCGGTGCGTCCGAACGCAACGAGGTTATGCCAATCGGTCTTGTCCTGCCACTGGTCGGAGCCTTTGTCCTTCACGCGGTCCGTGGTCGCCAGACCAAACTTCGCGATCGCCTGACCGCCCGCGCTGAACTTCACCTCGGGATCCTTGCCGACATTGCCGATCAGGATGACTTTGTTCACGCTTCTTGCCATGATGATTCCTCTTCCCAAGTTTACCGGCACAGCATAGCAGGCCGCGGGCGTGGAAAAACCGTCCGCTCGCGAAGCGCGGTTACCTCGGTGCCGGCGCGGGAATGCGCTCAGTAGTTCGCGCCGACCGCCGCGTGCAGCATCAGGTATACGACAACGCCCGTGACCGAAACGTACAGCCACAGCGGAAACGTCCATCGCGCCAGCTTTTTGTGCTGCCGGAATCGGCCCGACAGCGACAAAAAGAACGTAATGAGCACGATGGGCAGTGCGATGACGGACAGCAAGATATGGCTGGCAAGAATTGTGAGATAAAGCGTGCGTACCCCGTTATGGACCGGGTAAAGCGTGTCGCCGTGGATCGCATGGTTCGCGATGTAAGACAGCAGAAACAAGGACGAGAACGCGAAGGCCGTGATCATCGAGGCGCGGTGCTTTGCAGGCTCGCGACGGCGGATGAATATGAAGCCCACGGTGAGTGCGATCGCGGCCAAGCCGTTCAGGACGGCGTTTATCGCCGGCAGGAATAGGAGCCGCCCGTGGAATGCCGCCGGGGCATGATGCACGTACAGGAGCCAAAGCAGGAACGCGGTCGCGAGCGCGCTGACCGCGAGGATGCCCGCAACCCCTACGGTTGCGGGGCGGTTGTCGAGTTGCGCGGTGGACTGAGGCATACTCATGCGGCGGGCTTCGCGGTCCGACGGTTGACGACAAACCAGGCCAGCGCGAAGCACAGCAGGCAAAAACCGGCGGTGACTCCCAGGTTGACAGCTAAACCGGCGTCGGTGGGCTGCGCGGGGAAGAGAAGGTTGCGGAGCGCGTCGACCCCGTATGTCAGCGGGTTTGCCCGCATCAGTGCGTGCAGCCACGGGGAAGCGCCGCTCGCCGGGAAGAGCGAGCCCGACAGCATCCAGAGCGGGATCAGCAGAAGGTTCACGATCGCGTGGAAGGCCTGCGGTGAGTCCATGGGCCAGGCGATGGTGAACCCGAGCGCGGTCAGCTCAAACGAGATCAGCGCGATGACCAGCATCCCAAGCAGGACCGCGCCCAGGCCGGCGTGCACCCCCACGAACGGGGCAAAGATGAGGAACACGAAGCCCTGAATCGCGGCAAGCGTAGCCCCGCCCAGCACCTTACCCAGCACAATCGCCGAACGCGGTACGGGCGCCGCCAAGACGGTGAGCAGGAAGCCCTCGTTGCGGTCTTGGATCAGCGACATCATCGAGAAAATGGAGGTGAACAGCACGATCATCGCGACCGAGCCGGGGAAGAAGTAGCCCAGGTAGCGGCTCGGCCCCGCGTGGAATGAGTTCGCGAACCCCGACCCGAGCACCAGCCAAAACAGCAGGGGCGAAGCGATGACGCCGACCACGCGCGCACGCTGCCGGTAAAAGCGCACCAGCTCGCGCCGCCACAGGGAATAGGCGGCAAGGGCGACCGAAGGGCGGTACCGCGGCCGGGTTTCGACGGCCTGCGCGGTTTGGGGAGGACGGACGAGTGTGGTTGCCATGATTCCTCTAGACCGGGTGTTGGAAGCTTTCGCGGCGCTCGCCTTCGTGGATCAGCGCCTCGGGCGAGGGTTCACGCTCGTGCCAGAAACGGTGGCCGGTGCGCTGGATAAAGATGTCCTCAAGCGAGGGCTTTTGCACGCTCGCGCCTTCGATCAGCTTCGGAAAAGCCTCGGCCGCGGCGGTTGCGAATCGATGGCCTTCCGCGTGCTGCAAGCGGACGGCCTCGCCCATGATCGCGCCGGTGAGCCCAAAGCGGGAGCGCAGCGCGGCTGCCAACGTTTGCGCCTCGGCGGCGGAGCGTGTGGTGAGCGTCACGACCGAGCCGCCCAGCCCGGAGCGCAGCTCTGCGGGCGAGCCCATCGCGACCAGTTTGCCCGCGCTCAGGATCGCGAGGCGGTCGCACAGTTCGGCTTCTTCCATCAGGTGCGTCGTGACCAGGACCGAGATGCCGTCCGCATCACGGAGCGTGCGCAGGTACTGCCATAGGTCGCGGCGCGCGCCGGGGTCCAGGCCGGTCGTAGGCTCGTCGAGCAGAAGGATGGACGGCGCGTGCAGGAGGCCTTTGGCCAGCTCGACCCGGCGCTGCATGCCGCCTGAAAGCGTTTCGACAAAGGCTTTCGCGCGGTCGCCGAGGGCTACCCGGTCGAGCACCGCGTCGATACGCGTTTGCAGCTCGCGGCCGCGTAAACCGTACAGGTGCCCGGCGTGCATCAGGTTTTCCCGCACGGTCAGCTTCAAGTCGACCGACCGCGCCTGAAAGACGATGCCGATGCGCGAGCGGACCTCGCCGGCGCGCGCGGACACGTCAAACCCGGCAACCGACGCGCGGCCGCCGGAAGGCGTCATCAGGGTCGATAGAATGCGGAACAGCGTGGTTTTGCCGCTGCCGTTCGGGCCCAGCAAGCCAAAGATTTCGCGCTCACGGACATCCAGACTGAGCCTGTCAAGGGCCAAGCGGTCGCCGTAGCTGTGGGTCAGGTTTTCAAGCGCAATCGGAGCGGCGGCCATATGGGTTAAAGGTGCCGCGCATCCAGCATGAGCGTGAGCAGCAGCACTGGTAGATAGATGATGCTGACCTTGAGCAGGTCGCGCGCAACCATCCTGCTGTCGGAAGGCGAACGCGGATGTGTGATGCGGCCAAAACGGATGCTGTAGGCCAGGTACACCAGGCCGAAAAGGATGGCCGCCCCGCCGTACCACCAACCCGCCAGCCCCAGGTACACGGGAGCGAGCGAAGCGGGCAGCAGCAGCGTTGCATACATGACGGCTTGGGCGAAGGTGCTGACGCCGCTCGGGTCGACCACCGGCGTCATGCGGATGCCGGCGCGGCCGTAGTCTTCGCGGTACAGCCAGGAGATGGCCATGAAGTGAGGGAACTGCCACAAGAAGAGCAGGCCGAACAGCGCGACGGCCGGCCACTCCACCCGGCCCCGCGCCGCCGCCCAGCCCAGCAGGGGCGGCATGGCCCCGGGAAACGCGCCGATGAACACGGCGAGCGTGGTCCGGCGCTTGAGCGGTGTGTATACGAGCACGTAGCCGGCGGCGGTGCCGAGTGTGAGCAGGGCGGTGAGCAGGTTGGCCGCGTGCAGGAGCAGCCCCGCGCCGACCGCCGTTGCCGCGAAAGCCAAGGTGAGGCCGTGCGCGAGCCCGATGCGCCCGGACGCCATGG
>CAXTSB010000066.1:0-271 GCA_964246845.1 uncultured Acidobacteriaceae bacterium | reverse complement strand
GGTGGGCGGTGCGCCGCATCTTGGCGTCCGAATTGCGCTCCCAAGCCTCGTTGAGCGCGGCGGCCCCCGCCGAGATCAGCCCGATGCCAAGCAGCACTGCCAGAAGCCCCGGCTGCATGCTGCTGACCCCCGTCCGGAGCGAGCCCAGGTAAAACCCGGCCCAGGCCGTGAGCACGATCATGCCGGTCACCCGGACTTTGAACAGCTCCTGATAGTCGTTGATGCGGGTGGCGGTGCGGCCGGGTGGAAGAGGCTGCGGCGGTTGTGGGGG
>CAXTSB010000065.1:9642-17690 GCA_964246845.1 uncultured Acidobacteriaceae bacterium | reverse complement strand
GTCCAGGTAAAAGCCGGGCGGCCCGACCTCCCCGGCGATCGCGGCATTCTGAAAGCTGATCGCGCCGGTGTTGGTCTCGCAAAAGGCCTCGGCGGTCCAGGCGGAAAGGTCCGCGCGCCAGCAATCTTCATTGGCTCGCAAATCCACCTCTAGAAGCCGATCGCCGGCGGTGAGGAGCGCACGGTCAACCAGGCCGATGCCGCTCGAAAACGGCTTGGTGCCGGAAAGACGGCCCGCTTGCACGGTAAGCGCCTTGCCCGGAGCCTCGGACGCCCAGACCGCGTACAGTGCGCCCGGCGCGGGCTCCCGGCCTGCTTCCGCCAGGATCGCCAGCGCGTCCCAATGCGCTTCAGCCAGCTTGGCGAGCGAAACGCTTTGCTCGGCCACGGCCCAAATGCGCCTGTGGCGTTCCGGTGTCGCGCCCCGGCCGGGCAGGGGCAGGATTTCCGAGCGGATTGGGTCGAGGTGCATCATGCGGGATTGTGCGCGGCGAGCGCGTCGGCAAAGCCCCGGGGTGCCCGGCCCAGGCGGCGTCCGCTGGTGACCACACGCAGGCGGGCGTCGGAGGTTTTCGGATGGCGGCGCATGTGGAGCCGTTCCCACAGGTCGTGGTCTTCGGCGGTTGCAAGCGCGGGCCAGCCGCCGGCTTCCAGGTAGGCGTCAGCCCGTACGCCCAGGTTCGCGCCGTGCACATGCGGGTGCGTTCCGTCAGGATGGATCGGATAGGTGCGGCGGAAGCGCTCCTCGACTAAGGGGTCATGCTCGGCAAAGTGATCGACGTCGATGATGCCGGCGACCGCGCGCCAGCCGCTCCGGGCCAAGCGAAGCTGGATCGTAAGCCAGTCCGGGGGAACGACGCAGTCGGCATCGGTGTTGGCTAACCAGCATTCCGCGGGCGAGGTTTGGGCGCGACCCAGAGCCGTGCGGGCGGCCAAGGCGCGGGCCGCGCCGACGCTGCCGACCTCCGAACGCACCATGATGCCGGCCGCGCCGAGCAGCTCGCGGGCCAGGGCGGCGGTTCGGTCGGTGCAGGAGTCCGCCGTCAACACCACGTCGCTTGTGATGCCCGGCGGAAGCGCGGCGCAGGCGCGCGCGACCGAGTGGAGGCAGCGGGGCAGCAAAGCCTCCTCATTGCGCGCGGGGATCAGCACCGCCACATGCGTGATGAGCGCCGCTGCCGCTTCCGGCATCGGCAAAGCCCGGAGTGCGCTCACGGCCTGCCCTCCTCTGGGCTGGTCCCGACGCGGGTCCAGCGGTCGAGCCGAAAGCTGGGGTGGCGCTCGGCATGGTCGCGGCGCAGCAGCGGATGGCCGTCGAGAACCATGTGGACCTGATCGCCGGAAAGCTTGTGGTCGGGCGAGGAGCCAAGCCAATGGCAGGCGAGCAGCGTTGTGCCGGGCTCGGCCGCGCGGATCAGCTCGCCGGTGATGCGGGACCACTCCGGGACCGAAAAATAGTAGCCGATCTCGCTCAGTACCAGGAGGTCGCAGCCGCGTACAGGAAGCCGTTCAGGCAGTGAAAGGCACCCGAACCGCACATGCGGAAAACCGGCGCAGCGCTCGCGGGCGGCGTCGAGCGCGGTCGGGGAAAAGTCGATGCTTTCGAGCGCGTCGCACAAGGGCGCGAGCCGCGAGGATAGGACGCCGACCGAGCAGCCCGGTTCAAACGCGCTGCGGTAACGCCTATGGCTCAGGGCAGCGGTGATGCGGTCGTAGCGCAATGTTTCCGCCGGGTCCGAGGCAAAGCGCCACGGATCGGGATCGGCTTGGTACTTTTGCTCAAAGAAAGCGGCTCCGGAAGGGTTCATGCGAGCAGAAACACCTCGTACGGCCGTTGTGCGGGGGCAAGCAGCTCGGGCGGCAGGATCGGATCGCCGCCGTTCGGGTGCTGGAGCTGCGAGTGATGCTTCGCGAGGGCGGCCTGCTTTTGCGAGCGCTGCCCCGGCGTGAGCGGCAGTTGGACAGCGTTCTCCGGGCTCAACAAGGCCGGGTCGCCGTGGTGCCAGGTCCAGAACAGCCAAAAGGTGAGCGCCGCGCCCGTTTGCCGCGCGGCTTTCGCGGCGGCGCGCCCGCAGGCTTCATGGTCCGGGTGGAAGTCATGCGGCCAAGGGGCGATGATCTGACCGCCCTCGGGAATAAGCCGCAGGAGCAGCGCAAGCAGGCGAGCTTCCTCAGCGCCCACGCCCGAGTCGGGCAGATGGAGGCGGTGGATGGACGCGCCTTGCACGCCGAGGCAGGCCAGGGCTTCAGCCTGCTCGCGCTCGCGCAGGGCAGGGAGGCCGGGCATGTCGGGGTACGCGGCCTCGCCGTCCGTCACGGCGGCGACTGTAACGGGAATGCCTCGCGCGCGAAGATGGAGGATAAGCCCGGCAGCGGCAAGGGTTTCATCATCCGGGTGCGGCGCGACCACCAATGCAGGGATATCGGAGGGCAGCCATGCGGGCAAGGGATCAGCGTAGGCACGCCAGGCGGATTCAGCAGTTTGGGGTAAAGGCATCAAGGTATATCTGGTTTCTATTTGCTGGTTTGCCTGGTCTGATGCCTCCTTTTATGTTCGCCGGGCAACACACGCAGGAGGGGCTTTCGGCGGATTGTGAACCGGTGAAAACGTGTTATCTTGCTGCGCGCAGATTCGACGGCAGGGTTTGAATGGGTTCAGACACCGTGCGCCGGTAGTCAAAGGCATAGCGCTGGATGCGGTCTCCGGTTTCCATGCGGTCGTTCCAGTCGAGGCGGTAGGCGACCGTCGCGCGGTCGGAGGGGAACTGCTCGCGCCGGGTGTAGGGGTACTTGCTCATGCCGTGAAAGGGCAGCTCGGCCACGGTGAACGGCAGAGCCTCCCAAAAGTCCATATCCTTGACGAAGCCGTCGGCGTAGAAGAAGTAGTCGCGGGTCCAGCCTGCGGGGAGCGGCGGCAGGGCCGCTGTGTCGAACTCGGCATCGATGTCCTCGCCGGAGCCGAAGATGACGTCGTGGTTGTCACGGCCCGTGAGCAGCGGGGTCACCGTGCCGTAGCGGGTGTACGCGCCGCGCTGCCAGCCGAAAGGCCCGGTGAGCGAGATGCTTTGGTAGTCATAGGTCAGGTCGCCGGGGGTTTTACCGTCAACCTGCCGCGGGTAGCCGCGGAAGGCGAGCGTGGCCTCGTGCAGCGGCAGCTCGGTCGCGCGGATCGTTCTGTCGCCGGACGGGGCGTTGTCGATCAGGATTTGATCCCAATAAATCTGCAGGTTGGTGCGGATGCGGATGCGCCGCGCGCCAGGGGGCAGCTTACCGGTCAGGTCAACTGTAATGGTTCGCGGCAGCCCAGCGGGGAAACCCATGTCGGCGAGAATCGGCTTCCAACGGCCGTCCAGTAGCTCGGCTTCCACCGACGGCGATTGCGGGGCGAGCCCGGCCTGCCAGGCGGCGTACATGGAGCTTGCGGAGAAATACTCGATGTAGCCGGATAAAAACAGGCGGACGGGGTTGCGGCGGTCGAGCGGGCCCAGGTCGAGCGTCAGGGCGTGGTCGCCGGCGAAGCCCGCATAGCTCAGGTTGCGGAAGTCGCGCAGGTAGGCGTGGTCGCGCTTGGCTAACGCGGGCAGGGCGTCGCGGCCCAGCGCGTCAGTCGCGGAAGCCGGAAGGTGCGCCGTCGCAGAGGTGAGCACAGGCCGCCCGGAGGCGAACGGCGGCTCGGAGAGGAACTTCTCGTCCGGATAGGCTTCGGTTCCGGCCGGGTGGTCGACCGCGACAAGCCGGAGCTGGTCGACGTAGTTGATCTCCTCCATGGGCTCGCCGAAGCGGACCGAGAGCAGGCCGTTGCGGGGTTGGAGCAGTGCGCCGTCGACCTTGGTCCACTCATTCGAGTCGGGCTGATTGTAGGCGGTCGGCGAGATCCAATGGCCCACGACGCCCGCGCCGATCACGTCCGAAACGAACGCATACTTCTTACCGTCCCAAGCGAACAGGACCGGGCAGGACGACCCGCGCCGGTCCAGCTCGGTGAGCGCGAGCGGTTTGTTCGCCGCGATCTCCAGTTCATCCTGCGGCACGCCCGTGGGCCATAGGAGGCGCACCACGTCGGCATGGTCGGCCCGCCCAAGGCCGGCGAGGATGTCATTCGGCGTGGTGACCTCGAACTTTTGCCAGTTGCCGCCGGCGAACACCTCGACCTTGGCCCCGATGGCGCTTTTGTTATCGGCCAAGCCGGTCAGGGCGATGCGGAGGGAGTGATTTTTCGTGCCGCCCGTGTTGTGGAGCACAACCGGCGCGGCCCCGGACCGGCCGACGAGGAGGTCGGGCGCGCCGTCCGCGTCCACGTCCGCCGCGAGGATGGACGTTGCACCCGCTATGGGCAGCTTCCCTAAACCGAGCGCGTCGGACACGTCGGTAAACCCGCCCGCGCCCGTGTTGCGCAGCACCCGCACCTGCGGGCCGCCCGCGGTTTCGACTAGGGCGGCCAAATCGACCCAGCCGTCGTTGTCGAAGTCAACCGATGCGAGGCTGAGCGCGGCGGACACGCCGGGCAGGCTGATGGAGATGTGCTTGAACTTCTCGCCATGGTCGCTGCGCCACAGCGACAGCCCGGGCGCGCCGGCATGGGCCACGGCGACGTCCATGTAGCCGTCCTTATTCCAGTCGGCGAGGGCCAGGGCGCGGCTTGCGGGCAGGGCTTCGGTATACAGGGCCGCCGGCTTGAACGCGCCCTCGCGCCGGTTCTTATAGACGGTCGGGCTCGCGCCGGCACCCGCGACGAGAAGGTCCACCGCGCGGTCGTTGTTGATGTCGGACAGCTGGGCGGCGCTGGTCGAGGCCGAACCCGCGAGCGCGGTAGGGCCGGTCCACTCAGTAAACGTGCTGTTGCCGTTGTTGCGCCACAGGGTGCTGCCGCCCGCGCCGGTGAGAAACAAATCAAGGTCGCCGTCATGGTCAAAGTCGACAAAAGTGACCCCGGCGAGGCCTTTGCGCTGGGCGAGCCCGACCTTTTCCGTGACGTCGGCCCACTTGCCTGCGCCTAGATTTTTAAAAAGCTGGATGTGGTCAACAGTGGCGACGGCTAAGTCGGGCAGAGTGTCGTTGTCGAAGTCCCCGACGGCGCAGGCCGCTCCCGGGCCCTGCACCGCAAGCCCGAGCTTGGCGGTGTCTACCGGGTCGGGCGCGCCCGCGGCGGAAAGGCGGTACGCATGGAGCCCGTCGGCCTGCATGGAAATGACCTGGCGCGCGCCGGAGCCGTCCAAGTCGGCCATGCACAACCCGCCGCCCAGCCCGGGCTTGCCGGCGGCGGTTAGGGGCGCGGTCGGCTGGAAGGAGACCGGGATCATGGGACCGGCGGCCTTGGGCAGCGCCAGCATGTCCTCGACCAGCGCATAGTGGCCCTGCTCGCCATAGGTCGCGCTCATGAGTGTACCGATTTTGGCTTGGGTGATCTGCTGGAAGCGCCCGAGGTGCTCCCGGGCTTCGTCCGCCTTGCCTTCGCGCTGGAGCGCACGCGCCATGCCGAACTGCGCCGAGGCATGAAACGGGCTGATGCCGACCGTGGTTTGGAACTGCTCAATCGCCTCGGGATACTGCTTCTTGCTTAGAAGGATGGTGCCCAGGAAATAGTGGATGTCGGCATCGCCGGGGTCGAGCGCCGCGGCTTTCTGGAAGTCCTCAAAGGCCGCGTCCTCGTTGCCGCCCGAGAAATGCGTGACTCCGAGCGCATACCACCCGCGTACGCTTTTGGGGTCGAGCGCCACGGCCTTCTTCAGTGAATCCTCAGCCTCGGGCAGCTTGCGGAGATACAGGTACGCCAAGCCCTCGTTGACGACCGGGATGGCCGAGGACGGGTCGGTCCGGCCGGCGTCCTCGAACTTGTGCAGCGCTTTTTCTGGCAGCTGCTGATTCATGTAAGCCACGCCGAAATTGTTGTCGAGCGCGGCCGCTTCGGTGCTTTCTCCGGCTGCGCGGACCCGTCCGTGCGAAAGAAGGACGACGGAAGCGAGAGCGGCGGCGAGCGGAACGGCAAGGCGGGCGAAACGCATGGGCGGTGCTCCGCCACCTAGTGTACCGTTCCTCCGATTTCTCTTGCATCGAAGCGGCTTTGGCGGAGTCGAAAACTGTAAAGGACGCGGCGTAGAATCTGCCCGAGAAAGGGACAGTCACTTGGACCAGTACATCGAGCGGGTGGTGGACCTGCTGGACCCCGGGGAAAACCGGCTGTACGGCATGACCGTGGAAGACGCGCGTGATGTGCTGAAGCGGCAGCCGGCCGAAGCGATGCTGGATGTTGAAGGCTCGTTCGCGCTGGTGGCGCAAAGGGGGAAAACCGTGCGCATGGCGCGCTCGCTCGACCGGCCGATGCGGTATTTCCTGGCCAAGCGCCGGGAGGGCCCGATGTTGGTCGTCGCCTCACGCATCGACGCGATCCGGCGATACCTCGACATGGAAGGGCTGGGCGCGCAGTTCCACCCCAGCTATACGCGCATGGTGCCGGCGCACTACGTCACGCAGCTGGAGCTGATCGGCTGCCCGGATCCGGACCCGGTGTTTACACGCTTTTTCACGCCGGCCATGGCGACATTGCCGCCGGACCTCGATGCCATCGGGCGGGCTTATACCGGGGCGGCCGCGGACGAGATCGGCAAGTGGTTGGACGGGCTCGGTGACGACGAGCCGATCGGAGTCTGCTTTTCGGGCGGCGTGGACTCGGGCGCTGTTTTCCTGTTGGTTTTTCATGGCATGCGGGAGCGCGGCATGTACCCCGGCCGGCTTAAGGCATTCACGCTTGACGTATCCGGCAAACGCGGCGGCGGGCCGGATGTAAAGCAGGCGCGGCAGTTCCTGGACGCGGTGGGATTGGGGCTATTCCTGGAGCCGATCGAAGCGGACCCCGCCTCGCTCGACCCGCTCGCGGCCATCCGCGTGACGGAAGACTACAAACCGCTCGACATCCAGTCCGCGACCATGGGCATGGCGCTGTGCCGTGGCATCCGCGGGCGCTATGTGGAGTGGCGGCACTTGGCGGACGGCGACGGCGGCGACGAGAACCTGAAGGATTACCCGCTCGAAGCGGGCGGCGAGCTCACCATCCGCAGCGTGGTGAACAACCCGCTGCTGTACCAGGAAGGCTGGGGCGTGGGCAAGATCAAGCACTCGCAAACTTACTCGGGGGGGCTGAGCCGGTCCTACACGCGCACCTACGGCCCGGCGCGCGCGTTCGGGTTTGACGGCTTCAGCCCGTTTACGCGGCCCGCGGTGATCGCGGCGGCGGAGGCAATCCCGTTCGTCGAGCTCACCGGCTACAACGAAGCGAAGCTGTACGCGCTCAAGGGCGAAATCGTCCGGCGCGGCGTCCAAGCCGTCACGGGCATGGAGATGCCGGTGTTCGAGAAGCGGCGCTTCCAGCACGGGGCCTTGCCGGAAAGCGAGATGCGGCGGCGCTTGCCGGGCTCCGAGGCCGAGTACCGTCGGCAGTTCCTGGCGTTGTACGCGTGAGCGGCGCTTACCCGGCGACGGCGGCCGAGCGCGGCCGCTGGGTGGAGGCGCTGCGCGGGCCCCGCGAGGCGGTCTCGGCGGAGCGGCCTGTGTCATTCTTCCTGGAGAAAGAGCGTTTCGCCTCGGGCGAGGTCGGGCCGGTCGCGGCCGTGTTTCTCGCCAACCGCGAGTGTCCTTGGCGGTGCGCGCATTGCGACCTTTGGCGGCACACGCTGCCCTTTTCGGTAAAACCGGGGCAGGTTCCCGCGCAGATTCGGTATGCGCTCGCGCGCCTCGGGCCCGCACGGCAGGTCAAGCTCTACAACAGCGGGAGTTTTTTTGATTCTCGGGCGGTTCCGGTCGAAGATTATCCGGCCATTGCGCGGTTGATCCGCGGGTTCGAGCGGGTGATCGTTGAGTGCCATCCTTTGTTGGTCGGTCCGCGCTGCCTGGACTTCAGCCGGGCGCTGGCGGGCGGGTTTGAAGTCGCGATGGGGTTGGAGACCGTCCACCCCGAAGCGTTGAGCAAGCTGAACAAGCGCATGACGCTTGAGCAATTCGCGGCCAAGGCGGCGTGGCTGCGCGGGCAGGGCATGGCGGTGCGGGCGTTCGTGG
>CAXTSB010000065.1:0-9632 GCA_964246845.1 uncultured Acidobacteriaceae bacterium | reverse complement strand
GATCGATTGAGTTCGCGCGCGGGTGCGGCGCGGGCGTGGTTTCGCTGGTCCTGGCGCGCGGCGGCAATGGTGCCATGGAGGCGCTTCAAGCTGCGGGTGAGTGGGCGCCGCCGCGCTTCGCGGAGCTGGAGCAAGCGCTCGCGTTCGGCCTGCGCCTGCGCGGCTTGCGGGTGTTCGCGGACCTGTGGGCCGCCGCGCCGGAATGCCCGATGTGTGGTCCGGCCCGGGTGGAGCGGTTGCGCCGCATGAACTTTTCGCAGCAGGTCGAGCCTTCGATTGAGTGTGGGGCGTGCGGCGGTGTTTGACGTCGCGGTGATCGGCTCAGGGTACGCGGGCTCGTTGGCCGCGATGATCGCGCGGCGGAGCGGGCGCTCGGTGGTGATGATTGAGCGGGGCCGGCACCCGCGCGTGGTGATCGGGGAGTCGTCCACGCCGCTCTCAAACTTGCTGCTTGAAACCCTGGCCGACCGCTACGACCTGCCCGGTGTGCGGCCGCTGGCGAAGTGGGGAACATGGCAGGCCGCTTACCCGCAAGTGGGCTGCGGGCTTAAGCGCGGGTTTACGTTTCTGCACGCGGGCGGCGGGCGCATGCTGGTGGAAGCGAGCCCGCGCGACGCCATCGCCGACACGCACTGGTTCCGGGCAGATACGGACATGCTTTTGGTTTCAGAAGCCAAGGCGCTCGGCGTTTCGTATATCGACGGCTGCGCGCTCGAAAGGCCTGTGCGCGACGGCGATGGATGGCTGCTGCGCGGGCCGGGCTTCTCCGCAAACGCCGGGCTGATTCTGGATGCATCGGGCGCGCGCGGCTTCCTGCACCATGCGTTTGGCCTTGGTAAAGCCGACCTGCCCGGGTATCCCGCGACCTCAGCGGTTTGGAGCCACTTCTCCGGGGTGAAGGAGGTCGGTCGGCTTGAGGAAACCGACCCGTTCCCGCCGGATGCGGCCGCCGTACATCATGTGTTCGACGGCGGTTGGGCATGGGTGTTGCGCTTCAACAACGGTTGGGTGAGCACGGGCTGCGCGGCACGGGCCGAGGTGGCCGAGCGGTTCGGGTTCGACGAGGGCGAGGAAGGCTGGCGGCGGGTGTGCGCGGCTGTGCCCGCCTTGGGTGCACAGTTCGCGAACGCGCGGGCTCTGCGGCCGTTCACGTATGCGCCGTGGGTTGCGTTCCGCAGCGCGCAGGTCATGGGCCCGGGGTGGGCCCTCTTACCGGGAGCGGCGGGGTTTGTGGACCCGTTGTTTTCAACCGGATTTCCGCTCTCGCTGCTCGGGCTGGAGCGGCTGGGGGCTGTGCTTTCCGGGTGCTCCAATTGGGAAGCATACGCGCACAATACCGAAGAGGATTTACTGGCGGCGGCCCGCTTGATCGCGGCTCTGTACGCGCATATGGGTGACTTTGAGGCGTTCCGGACGTTGTCGCTTGTCTACTTTGCCGCCGCAAGCTGGGCTGAAACGCTGCGGCGCTTGGGACGGCCCGCGCCGGGGTTTTTGCTGTGGGGCGACCCTGTGTTCGGGCCGGAGTCGCGGGCCATTCTCGAAGAAGCCGCGGCTGGGCGCGTGGACTGCGCGCGGGTGTACCGCCTGGTGGCCCGCTTTGATGTCGCCGGGCTCAGCAAGCGGCCTGCGGACAGCTGCTATCCCGTGCGCGCTGAGGACCTGTATGCCGGGGCCGGGCTGCTCGGGGCGACACAGGAGGAGATCGCGGCGATGCTGACCCGGGCGGGCTTCAGCGGTTGAGCGGCGCGGCAGCGAGGATGCCTTTCGCCTCGTCGACGGTCACGAAGGTGTTCGGCTTGAGATTCAGAAAGGTCTGCTTGCGCCCGCTGGGCCATGCTACCTCCAGGGTCAGCGGCGAGGCGTGCGCGCCCAGGCCGAAGGTGACGGGCAGCTCGGATTGCGACAGATAGCTTGACCCGCTTTTGACCATGCGCGTTTGCGTGAGTGAGCCTGCATGGAGTGTAAGTTCGGCGCCGATGCCGTCGCGGTTCGACTGTTCACCGACCAGCTTGACCCGCAGCGCGGGGCTGCGGTTCCCGCCGTCATTGCGCAGCAGGGCTGCCGGGCCGCCGTTCGTGGTCAGGACGAGGTCGGGGTCGCCGTCGAGGTCGTAATCCAGGTAAGCCGCGCCGCGCCCCACGACAGGCTGCCGGAACGGCGCGCCTGCCTGCGCGGAAGCATCGGCGAACTTACCCCGGCCCTGGTTGTGGAACAGCAAGGGCGTTTCCGCGTAGCCGACCGAGGGCTGCACGCGGGCGATGTCGTCGGCGACGTGACCGTTCAATGCGAAGATGTCCGGCAGGCCGTCGAGGTCGTAGTCGAAAAAGAGTGCGGCAAAGGTCAGCGACTTAGCCGAGGGCGGGGCGATGCCGGAGTTCGCGGATAAGTCGCTGAACAGCCCATCGCCTTCGTTGCGGTAGAGCGACAAGCTCTCGTTGGTGAAATTGCCGATCACCAATCCGGGCTTGCCGGAGTTGTCGAAGTCGGCGGCGTCCGCGCCCATGCCCGCTCGGGCCTTGCCCGCATCGGAAAGCGAGATGCCGGAAGCGAAGCCGGATTCGGCGAAGGTGCCGTTGCCGTTATTGCGGTACAGCTTATTCGGCTGCGTGTCGTTTGCAACAAACAGGTCGAGTTTGCCGTCGCCGTCATAGTCGAGCAGGACGACGCCGAGCGACTTACTCGTCGGATCGTACAAGCCGGCCTTCTTCGTCACATCCTCGAAAATACCGTTGCCTAGGTTATGATAAAGTGTGCCGCTCTGCCCTTTGTAAACTTCCGGCGTGCAATAGGACTTATGCGTGCCGTCAAGCGAGCAGTTCTGGTCCGTTGCCGCCGACCAGGTCACGTAATGCGAAACGAATAAGTCGAGCTTGCCGTCGTTGTCGTAGTCAAACCAAACCGCTCCGGTGGCGAAGCCGTTGCCGCCCGCGTGCGCGCGGGCCGTGACATCGGCAAACTTGCCCCCGCCCAGGTTGCGGTAGAGGTGGCTGCCGTCGAGCGCGGCGAGGTAAATGTCGTCGCGGCCGTCGTTGTCGAAGTCGCCCACCGCGCAGCCCAAGCCGTATACCGGCGCGGCAAGCCCGGAAGCAGCGGTAGCGTCGGCAAACTTACCATTGCCGGTGTTGCGGTAGAGCGCGGCGGTCGTGTGCGCGGGCGGCTGTCCGGGCCAGTTCGTCCCGTTTACGAAAAACAAGTCCTGCCGTCCGTCGCCGTCAAAATCGACGGCGCACACGCCCGAGCCCATCGTTTCGGGCAGGTACTTCTTCCCGAACGCGCCGTTGGTGTGGTGGAAATGAATGCCGGCGGGAGCAGTGACGTCGGTGAACTGGACAGGCACGGGTGCGGTCGCAAAAGCAGCGGCGAACAATGCAAACATCAAAACAGCAGATCCTTCGCTTTGCTCAGGATGACACTTTCTCCAAGTCCCGAGCTTCTCACGTTGCGCTCAGGATGATACGGCAACAGGCGCAAGAGCCTGCTTTGCCGAAATACGGGCGTTCCACCAGGAAGAAGCGAGCAAAGCGGGCGGCCCAACGAGGAACAGCGCGTACAAGGGCGCGTAAATCGAGCTGTGGAGGCGCAAGACGCACTCAACCGCGGCAACCGCAACCACCACCAAGCATTGCCCCCGCCGCGAGCGCAAAGTGGTCTTAGGGTCGGTGATCATGAAGAAGATAAACAGCTGGTACTCGGGGCCGGTGATGGGGGCGATTTCAGCGGCAAGCGGTTCCCCGGTCAGCGCGTGGCGCAGGGCGGCGAAGGCAAGGAACGAGGCCACGTACGCGGCGCAGATGTGGAAACGGCGCAGGCGGTACAGGATCGCCGAGCCGAGCAGCCAGATCATCGCCATGGCCGCCAGATTGTTGCCCCACTGAATCGACAAAGACGACACAGTGTCGGCCGCAAGAAAAAGCACGACGCAAATGGCGAAGTTCGAGGGGTTCCAAAGGTGGCGGTTGCGGTAGCGCACCACGTACTTTGAGCTGATGGCGAGCACAGCGGCCAAGCAGTAGGGCCACACCGCGGGTGAGCGCAGGAGGATGCCGATGGAGATGCCGCTGATATACGCGCTCGCGATGTTGGGCCATTTGCCGACGATCAGCTTGCCGAGCGTGAGTTCGGTCGCGATAGCGATGGAGATGGCGAGCGCGGTGCGGGTCCAGCTTTCCAGGATGCCGAAAGACAGGTTGCCGATAAGCAGGATGAGCGTGATGAACACCGGCGGTACGAAGCGGTTCTCAAGCGACAGCCAGCGCCGCCACTGGTGCGGGGCGGGCGCGGACGGAAAGCTGATCGCCTGGCTGCTCATGCGGGTTCCTTGACGGAGTTGAGATGGCCGATTGCGGGCCTGTCCAGCGTCTGGATAGTACCAGAGGGCCAGCGGATTTGAACACTCTCGATTTGCGGGTTTGCGCCCAATCCGAAATGGAGCCGACGGTCGTTCTGCGAAGCGAAGCCGTTGCCACCGGAGACAGTCTGGATTTGCGTCTGGCCGTTCCACTTGAGTGTGATTTCGGCGCCGATGGCGCTGCGGTTGGACCGCGTACCCTCGAGCGCGAACTCGATCCACTGATTGCCCGGTTTGACCGTATTGCGGTACACAAGCAGCGGCCCGCGCTGGTTCGCGGCCACCGCATCGAGCACGCCGCGGTTCCACAGGTCGGCGAGCACCACCGAGCGGCCGTCGTAGGTGTCGCGGACGCCGACCTCCTGCGCCGCATCCACGAACCGGCCCGCGCCGTCATTGAGCCACACATGCTTTTGCTGGTAGCCGGAGTGGCTGCGGTTGTCGACCGCGGGCCAGTGCGCGGCGTCGGAGATGATGGCCGCGTTGCCGCCCGCGACCTTGGCGAAGTCGTACCAGTAGTCGCGCTTCTTGTCGAGCGACACATAGCCGTTGACCAAGTACAGGTCGAGCGTGCCGTCGTTGTTCAGGTCGCCGAACTGCGCGCCGAAGCTCCACCCGCCCAGTTCGACGCCTAAGTCGCGCGCCATATTCTGGTAGGTAAGCGACTTAGCTTCCTGCGGCACCCATAGGTTATTGCCTTGGATCAGCACGCCTTCTTCGGAGATATTCGATACATACACGGCATACTTACCCTGATTGAATACATCGCCGACCGCGACATTCATTCCGCTTTTGGGCGCGAAGCCCACGCCGGTCTGCGCGCCGGCCTCGTGGAAGTGCCCATGGCCGTCGTTAAGGTACAGCTCGGACACGCCGTAGTCGTTGGCGATAAACAGGTCCGGGCGGCCCGTACCGCGCAGGTCGGCGGCGGCCGAGGCCAGCGCCCAGCGGCGGCTCACGATGCCCGCCTGCGCGCTCACCTCCTCAAACCGGCCCCCGCCCAGGTTATGGAACAGGTACTTGCGCCCGCCGTTCTTGGCATATTCAAAGCTGTCCGGCATCATGCGGGTGTTTTGTAAATGCCATAGGTCGACGTCCTCGGGATAGTACCCGCCGAGAAACAAGTCGAGCTTGCCGTCGCCGTCGTAGTCGAACCAAAGGGCGGTATTGGCGTTGACCCACTTCGGGAAGTCAGCCTGAACGGGAGTAAACCCATGGCCCGCGTCATTGTGGAACAGCACGGGCTTGCCCCACTTGACCAGAAACAAGTCCTCGTAGCCGTCGTTGTCATAGTCGCCCCATACCGCGCCCATGCTCACGCCGGTGCCGGGGCGGTTCACGTCGCCCACGCCCAGCTTGGCCGCGACATCCTCGAACCGGCCGTTATGGAGGTTGCGGTACAGCCGGTTTTCGGTTCCGTAGCGGCTGTCGGTCACATAAATATCGGGCCACCCGTCGCGGTCGTAGTCCACGATGGACACGGACGCGCCCATGGAAGCGACCTCGGGCATGATGGGTGCGAGCTTGGGGTCGAGCCGCGGGGCTTGATGGACGAAGTCGATGCCCGCTTCGCGCGAAACCTCGCGCAGGAAGAAGCCGTGCCGCGCCAGAGCGGTTTGCTCATCGAGCGCGGTTTGGCCATGCGTATGCGCGCGCCGGATGAGCAGGGGAACGGCGAGCAGGGCAAGGAAGAAGACAGTAAGGACGGCGCGTTTCATCGGAAGGCTTGGAGCAAGGGCTGTGAGCTTACATAGCGGGTTTGATACGTCAACCAATCCTGCATGTGCGCTCGGTACTCGGGGTCGTTCTCCAGTGTGGTCGGCGCGATGTGATAGTCCCGCCGGGCATGGTAGGGGTAGGGCAGGACCGAGGCTGAGTAAGTCGAGTTATAATCCCCATCCTTGATCCATCCATCGCCGGCCAACACATAGTCGCGTACAAAGCCCGGCAGGGGCGGCGCGGGCGCGGCGAACTCGAGGCTCATTTCGTCTCCGGCGTTCATGATGACATAGCGGTCGTCCGCCTTGCCGAGGAGCTCCCGCACATCACCGTAGCGGGTGTAAAAACCGGGCAGGTCGCGCCAGGTCGCGGCGGTGGCGGCCAGACGGGCGTAGTCGGGAAGCTCGGGCGAGGACGGGTTTGCCTGACGGATGGCCGAAAAGCCGCGGTAGTGCAGGTCGGCCCGGGCGGGTTGGAGCGTATAGACTACCGGCTCGGTGGAAAGCACAGGCGCCCACGTGATCTGGTCCCAGTAGATTTCGAGGTTGGTGCGGAGGCGCAGGCGGTGCGGCTCGCCGGGCTTCCACAAGTTATCCAAGCGGAACAGGCAGATCTTATTGCGGCCGGCGGGGAAGCCCAGGTTCGGGTCGGCAACGTGCCAGCCGCCGCGCCCGTCGGGTACTTGGAGGCTGAGCCAGCGCGGCTTAGGGGCGCTGCCCTGGGCGAGCGCGACGTTGATGGACGAGTCCGACGGATGCAGCCAGCCTTTCGCGACCAACGTCAGAGGGCCGGGCGGCAGCGCGTCGGGCAGGGTGAGCTCGACCCAGTGGTCGCGCGTGACGCCCTGGTACTGCCCGCGCCCGAAGGTGTCCAGGTAGCGGCCGTCCTGATCTTTCAGGGTGGAAGTTGCGTCGAAGCCGGTATCGTCGACCGCTCGCAGGAGCGGCTGCGGCTCGCCCGTCACGGCGATCGCCGGCCGGATCGCGGGCACCCGGAACCGCTCGTCCGTATAAATTTCCGTCCCGGCGGAGTGATCAATCACCATCAGGCTGAGCGCGTCGTAGAAGTAGGACTCCCACAGTTCTCCCGTGACACGCAGGTCGTACATCCCGTTGCGCGGCGCGAGCTGTTCACGGGGGATTTTGTACCACTCCTCTGTCGCGGCGATGGCCGCCGTACCCAGGCTGTTGATGCGCAAGCCCAGCGCGGAGCCCCATGGGACGGAGTCTTTTACGAACGCCATGCGCTGCCCATTCCAGGCGAACAGGAAGGGGCAGGAGCCCTTGAGCCGCTGCTCGGTCACAATCTGCTGGTCGGCTTTGAGGTTGAACTCGGCGCGAATCGAACCGTTGGGCCACAGGATGCGCGCGACGTCCGCTTCCCCTTGCGTTCCCAAGCCGAAGTGCACGGCGGGGGTGGCGATCGGCGCGCGCTCGGTCAGAAGCCCCGCACGGATTTCGATCTCGCCGCCGATGCCGAAGGGGTTCACTCGTTGGTCGCCGGTGGCGGTGTGGGCGCGCGGGCGGATCGTCTGCCAGCCGTAGTTTTTCCCGCTTTGGACGGTTGCGGTCGCGCCGAGGCTGATCAGCGCGAGGCGGCCGTTATTTCGGAGGTCGGCGACGGCCAGCGTTGGAGCAAGCTGCGCGGCCAGCGCGGTAAACCCGCCGCGGTCGGTCCCGAGCCAAACTTGCGGCGGCGCATGCATGGGGGCGAGCAGGAGGTCGACCGCACCGTTGTTGTCGAGGTCGGCGGCGAAGAGGCGGCTGTCCGCGGGCATGGCCCCGGCCTTGAACAGCGGGACCGCGTGCCAGGTCCGGCCCTCATCGGGGGTGCTCAGTCGCGCGACCCGAGCTTCGGCGTTTGCGGCGACAAGGTCCAGCGTGGACGAGCCCGGGGTGAGCCCAGCGGCCGTAATCGCGCGGATGTCCGCGAACGAAGAGGCGCTTTCCGTGAAGGCTCCCGACCGGCGGTTGAGAAAGATCCGCAGCCGCCCCGAGCGGTCCAGCAGCGCGGCATCCGGGTTGCCGTCGCCGTTCAGGTCGGACCAGGCCAGCTGCTCTAAACCATTCACGCCGGGGAAGGGCTCGGAGGCGGTAAACGTGCCATCGCCGTTGTTGCGGAGCAGGGTCGGCGCGCCGTTCGCGGGGGCGAGCAGGATGTCAAGGTCGCCGTCTGCTTCCCAGTCCAGCGCCCAGGCAGCGGTCCAGGGTTGCTTCAGCAAAGCAGGCGGCAGCTTGGTCGAGGCAGTCGCGTCGGTGAACTGATTTTCCAGACCCTGCGTGTAAAAGCGTAGGCCGCCCGGCCCGGCGAGCACCAAGTCGGTGCGGAAGTCGTAGTTGTAGTCAAGCGCGAGCACGCTTTCGGGCGCGCCGGACGGCCCGCCGGGGAACGGGACCGCTTCGCCGTTGAGCAGGTGCAGGGCTTGCCCGTCGGCCCAGGCAAGCGCGGGGGCGTCATTGCCGTTCAGGTACACGGCCCCAGCCCAGCGCGCGCCGTCGGCCGTGAACTGCTTTGACTCGAAGCGCAAGCCTGTATCGGCCGGGGCGGGGTTCGCGGGCGGCGTGGGCAGGCGCAGAAAGCGGGTGAACGGCTCGGCGGCTTCGCCGGGCGCGGGTTGGAGTACGGCGAGGTCGTCGCGGAAGCTCGGCACGCGCATCAGCACGTTATGCAGGAAAGTGGAGCGGGTCGCGGCGGTTCGGGGCGCGCCTTGCGCGGCGGTTTGGAGCAGGGCGAGCTGCGCCTGCGCTTCCGTGGGCCAGCCCGCCTGGTGTTGGGCGATCGCCGCGATGGTGTGTTGCAGGGTCGGCGCGTCGCCCAGCTTGGCCGCTACTCGGGCCAAGTCGACCAGCGCGGCGAGGTTCTCGGGCTGCGCTTGCAGGATTTGGCGGAGGAGCTGCTCGTAATGCGCGTCCGCGCCCGGGCCGCCTTGGCGCTCGGTTTCCGAGGCGAGCTGGTAAACGGCCCGCAGATTGCGCAGGTCGAGCGCGGCGGCCTGCCCGAATGCCTCGATTGCCGCGGTGGAGTTGCCCTGGGACGATGCAAGCAGCCCTTGGAGGTAGAACAGCCGGGCGTCATGCGGGGCAAGCACCTGCGCGTGCCCGAACCGGTCAGCTGCGGCCTCGAACGAACGCTGCCGCAGCGCCAGGATGCCCCAGTCGGCCCAGGCCGCGGGCTCGCCCGGCGCGAGCTTTGTGCTTTCGGCCAGCGACGACTCGGCGCGGGTGTCGTCGCCGACTTGGAGCGCGGCCAGCCCGGTGTAAAACGTGGTTGTGAACTTCAAGTACTGCGGGGAGCCGGGCTTGGGCAAGGCCGAGCGGGAGCGGCAGCCCGCGAGCATCGCCAGCAGAGCGAGGAGCAAGGAGGCCGAGGCTTTCCGCCGGGAGCGCACTTGCTTACCGTAACTCCTGACGGAGACGCTCGGCTACATAGCTGACTTGCTCCGCGGTCATGTTGCTGAAAAACGGCAGGGCGAGCGTGCGCAGGCTTTCGCGTTCGGTGACGGGCAGGGGCGGTGTGGGCCGACCGGCATAGGCGGGCTGCAGGTGGACGGGGGCGAAGTAGCGGC
>CAXTSB010000064.1:0-17951 GCA_964246845.1 uncultured Acidobacteriaceae bacterium | reverse complement strand
GCGCGGAGCAGCCGACGAGCTGACTGAGCGGCTCGTCCGCGCGCAAAGCAGCCATATGGGAGCTGCCCGGCAAAGCTGGGACCGCTCCGCGCGCGCGCTCGCCGCCTTGTCTCCGCTTGCCGTTTTAGGCCGCGGGTATGCGCTGGTATATCGTGAGGACGCCCTGTTGACCCGCGCATCCGACGCGCAGGCGGGTGAAACCATCCGCATTCGGCTGGCGGCAGGCGCGCTCCGGGCAGCCGTGACCACCCACGAGGACGCATGAGAAAGCTGTTCGGTACGGACGGCATCCGCGCGGTTGCCGGCACTGCCCCGCTTGACCCGCCCATGATCCGCGCCGTGGGCGAAGCGCTCGCGCACACCCTGCAGCGTTCGCGCCCCATGCCGCGAGTTCTTCTCGGCATGGACACGCGGGAAAGCGGACCGTGGATCGCGCGCGCTCTCCATGCGGGACTTGCCGCGGGCGGCGCGCAACTGGCCAACGCCGGCATCCTCACCACGCCGGGCGTGGCGTATGCGGCACGCAAGTTCGGATTTGCGGCTGGAGTCGTCATCTCTGCTTCCCATAATCCGTGGGACGACAACGGGATCAAGATCTTCGGCGGCGACGGGTACAAGCTGCCGGACGAGGATGAGCTCGCGATCGAGCAAGAAATTTTCGCGCGCGTCGGGAGCGTCGATTCGAAAGACCTGCCCGAGGTTGACCCGGTGTACCGGCATGACTATGAGGCATTTCTGCGCGCGGCTGTTCCCGGCCTCAAGCTGGACGGCTTGCACATCGTGCTCGACTGCGCGAACGGCGCGGCATCCGCGATCGCGCCGGAGCTGTTTGCCGAGCTGGGCGGACGCGTGGAGCTGACCCATGCCGCGCCGGACGGGCGCAACATCAACGCCGTTTGCGGAGCGCTGCACCCCGAGGTGGTCGCGGCTGAAGTGCGGGAGCGCGGGGCGGCGCTGGGGATTACCGTGGACGGCGATGCGGACCGCGCGCTGTTCGCGGACGGGCAGGGCCGAGTCGTCAACGGGGATGCGGTTCTGCTGGTGGCCGGGCGCTTTCTCAAGGAGCAAGGCCTGTTAAGGGGCGATACCGTTGTCGCGACCACCATGTCCAACATGGGTTTGGAAGCGGCGCTCGGCCGATCCGGCATCCGTATGCTGCGCGCGCCGGTGGGCGACAAGTATGTGCTCGAACGCATGCAGCAGGAAGGCGCATCGCTGGGCGGCGAGCAGTCCGGGCACATCCTGTTCCCGCACCTTGCGACGACCGGCGACGGCCTGCTGACGGCGCTCATGATGCTCGACATCATCCGGCGGAGCGGGCATAGTTTGGAGGATCTGACGGCCGACCTGAAAACCTACCCGCAGGTGATCGTGAACATACGTGTGCGGGAAAAGCGTCCGCTCGCAGCAATTTCTTCCGTCGCGGGCGCGATTGCCGAAGCGGAGCAGGCGCTTGCCGGAACCGGCCGCGTGGTCATCCGCTATTCCGGGACGGAAGCGCTGGCACGGGTGATGATTGAGGCCGAGTCGGAGACGCTGATGCGGGAGCACGCCGAGCGGATCGCGGGAGCGATCCGGGCGGAGCTGGGGATTTAGTTCTCCTCATCCATCTGCTGCCAGAGCCAATCCAGGTCGAGGTAGATCAGCGAGTCGACGGCTTGCACACGCGTACTTTTTTCGAGCTGCCAGGCACCGTGACGCCACACCCTAGCGGTTCTCGCTTCTTCATCGATCAGCCAGATGTTGGCGACGCCCATTGCTTCGAGGTCGGCAGCACGGCTTCTCAGATCTTCTTCGCTGTCATTGGGGGAGCGAACCTCAATGGCGACCAGCGGAGGCGTAGTCAGGGTGCCTCGCTCCTGTACAGCGGAAGAGATCACAACCATATCCGGTAAGCGAACGCGATCTGTAGCGACCCTCGTCCGAGCTTCCGGACCACACTTGATGTGCCACTCTTTCCGATGTTGCCAAAACCATGCTGAAAGCAGCCCTTGAATTTCACTATGGGCAAATTGGACCGCTGATTTCTCCTTCAGCTCGCCATCAAGGAACTCGACATCCGGCCGGTACGTCGCAGCTAGATATTTCTGCAGTGAAACCCTCGCCGTTGTCGCCATACTCTCCTCCGCAGCTTCAGTTTAAGCCCTATAAATCCCGCCAGTTGCGCCCGAGTTCCGCGTCCGCGACGATCGGCACGCTCAACTCCACGACCGACTCCATCTCATGCTTGACCAAGTCGCGCACCCGCTCAGCCTCGTCTTCCGGCACATCGAGCAGCAGCTCGTCATGCACCTGCAAGGTCATCTGCGCTTTAAAACCTTCTTCGATCAGACGCCGGTCGATGCGGATCATCGCGATCTTGATCAGGTCGGCGGCGGTCCCTTGAAGCGGGGTGTTCACGGCCGTGCGCTCCGCGAAGCCGCGCAGGTTTGCGTTGCGGCTTTGGATGTCCGGAATGGGCCGCGAGCGGCCGAACAGCGTCCGCACCTTTTGCGTTTGGCGCACCTCTTCAAGAGTGCTGTCGATAAATGCCCGCACCCCGGCATAACGCTCGAAGTAACGGTCAATGTACGTGCGGGCTTCTTTCTGGTCGATGCCCAGGTTGGCCGCCAACCCGAACGGCGAAATGCCGTACACGATGCCGAAGTTGACCGCTTTTGCCCGATTGCGGGTGGTTTTGTCGATGTTGTCCGCGGCGACCCCGAAGACCTCGCTCGCGGTCAACGTATGGATGTCGAGCCCGGTTTTATAAGCGTGTACAAGCAGCGGGTCCTGCGAGAAATGCGCCATCAGGCGCAGCTCGATCTGCGAGTAATCGGCTGACAGCAAAACCCGTCCGGGAGCCGCGATAAAAGCCGCTCGTATTTCCCTGCCGAGTTCAGTCTTGATCGGGATGTTCTGCAGGTTCGGGTTGGTGGAGGAAAGCCGCCCCGTTGCCGTACCGACCTGGTTGAAGGTCGTGTGGACGCGCCCGTCGGTATCGGCAAGCACGGGCAATTGGTCCACATAATTCGACTTAAGCTTGGCTAAGTGTCGGTATTCGAGCACCATGCGCGGCACTTGATTGTGCTCGGCCAACTCTTCCAAAACATCCTGCGCGGTTGAAACCACCTTGCCCTTGCCGTACTTGAGCGGCTTGGGCAAACCCATTTTGGTAAACAACACCTCGCCGAGCTGCTTGGGCGAGTTGATGTTGAAGCGGTGGCCGGATTCGGCATAGATTTCCTCGCCGACGCGGGTCATCTCGCTCGTCAGCTTCGCGTCGAGCGTGCGCAAGGCGGGCAGGTCCACCCGCGCGCCGGCGGCTTCCATGCGCAGCAGCACGGGAACCAGCGGGCGGTCAATGGTCTCGTACACCTCGCGCAGCCCTGCCTTGTCTACGTCGGACCGCAGGCGAGGCGCGAGCGTGTGGATGGCGTGCGCGGCCTCGGGCAGGGCGTTTTCGCCGGCCTGCAGCGGGCGGTTGGAGAAGCGCGCCGCCACGTCCGCGAGCCGGTGCGTGGTGTGGGTCGGGTTCACCAGGTACGAGTACAGCATCAGGTCGTCGGCGGCCCCGCGCAGCGTAATTCCCTCCCCCGCAAGCCCGCGCAGGGCGGCTTTCAGGTCATGGACCTGCTTCGGGACCGAATCATCTTCCAGCAGTTCGCGGACTGCCGAAATATCCACCCGCAGCGCGGCATCAGGGCTGACCGCAATCCCAAGCTTGTATGCACGCTCCGCTTTCGGCGCGGCTTCCGGAGCAGGCGCGGAAAAATCGAGCAGCATGGCTTGCGCGGCGGGCGCTTCGATGACCTCGGTTTCCGCGTCGCTCACCTGCTCAGCGAGTTCCAACGCCGGGCTTTCCTCGATCGCGAACGCGAATCCGGATTTCGCGGCTTCGAGAAAAGCGGAAACTTGCTCGGGCGTCGGGTTCAGCACAAGCTCGACCGGGGTCGCCGGCGCCTCGGGCGCGAGTTCCTTGAGCAGCGTCGTGAACTCAAGCTCGGAGAACAGCGCGCGGCAGGCTTCGAGGTCCGGGTCGGTGGTACGCATGCGGTCGAGCTTCAAATCAACCGGCACCTCGGTATGGATAGTCACAAGCTCCTTTGACAGCAGGACGGCGTCGCGGTTGTTTTGGAGCGACTCGCGCTGCCGCTTGCCTTTCACTTCGTCCGCGCGGTCCAGCGCCGCCTCCACCGTGCCGAACTGCCGGATGAGGTCGACCGAGCCCTTGTCGCCGATCCCCGGCGCGCCCGGAATGTTATCCACTGAGTCACCCCGAAGCGCCATGACGTCGATCACCCGCTCGGGCGGCACCCCGAGTGTCTCTTCGACCTTGGCCCGATCCAGGATGAGGTTGTCCTTCATCGGGTTCAGCACTTTCACGTGCTCGTTGACGAGCTGCAGCATGTCCTTGTCCGAGCTCACGATGAAGACCGGGATCTCCTCTGCCGCGGCCTTCGCGCCAAGCGTGCCGATTACGTCATCGGCCTCGAAGCCGTCGTACTGCATGATCGGAATATGAAACGCTTCCAGCGCGCGCCGGATAAACGGCAGCTGCTGCGCAAGGTCGGGCGGCATGGCTTCGCGGTTGGCCTTGTAGCCGCCGTAGTCCACTTCGTCAAACTGCTGCGTCTTGATGTTCCATTTGCGGACGGTTTTCATGGTGCTCGCACGCTCATCGCGGAACACGGGCGAGCTTGTGTCGAACACAGCGGCGAAGTACTCCGGCGAAAAATCACGGCGGAGCTTGTTGATCATGTTGACGAAAACGTAAATAGCCGCTGTGGGCACGCCGGTGCGGGTCGACATGGGCCGCTGCCGCTGCATCACGTGGTAAGCGCGGAAGATGAACGACATGGTGTCGAGAAGAAAAACGGGCGGCTTGGCGGGCGTACTCATACGGCTTAAGTCTACTGGGGCTGCTTACGTGATGAACATGCAGTCGCCGTAGGAGAAAAAGCGGTAGCGCTCCCGAACAGCATGTTCGTAAGCCCGCATGGTAGTCCCATACCCGGCGAAGGCCGAAACCAGCATCAGCAGCGTGCTCTCCGGCAGGTGGAAGTTGGTGAGCAGGCCGCCGACGACCCGGAACGGAAAGCCGGGCGCGATAAAGATTTCCGTCGAGCCCGAGTGCGGCGTCAGCCTGCCCGCGCGCGCGCAGTGCTCCAGCGTCCGCACCGTCGTGGTTCCGGCGGCGACAACCCGACGGCCTTCCGCGAGCGCGCGGTTGACGGCCTCAGCGGTCGCGGCGGGCAGGGTGTAGCGCTCGGCGTGGAGCTTGATCTGGTCCACACGCTCGACCCGCACCGGCTGGAATGTTCCGAGCCCGACATGGAGAGTGACATAGGCGATCTCCACGCTTTTCCCGCGCAAACCGGCCAGGACCTCGGGTGTAAAGTGCAGGCCGGCAGTCGGCGCGGCGACCGAGCCTCGCTCGCGCGCATACACGGTCTGGTAACGGGTGCGGTCGTCCGCACCGGCCCCCTCCGCGCGTTCGATGTAGGGCGGCAAAGGCACTTCTCCCAGCGCGTCCAGCGCGCTGAAAAAGTCCGGGTGCGGCGCGAACCGCAGTGTCCGCTCGCCCCGCTCGCCTCCCGCGATGACCTCGGCCTGCAGCACAGGCTCACCCTCATACGGAAACAGCAGCCGCTCGCCCGGGAGTGCTTTCCGCCCGGGCCGCGTCAGCGCTGTCCACTCGCCGGGGGCTTTTTCCTCGATCAGCAGTACCTCGATCCGCGCCGGGTCTTGGCCCGCCTGCGTACGGGCACCCGCGCGGCGGCCGAACAAACGCGCCGGGATCACCCGGGAGTCGTTCAGGACCAGCAAATCGCCCGGGTTCAGCAATGACGGCAAGTCCGTAAAATGCCGGTCGATGAGCGCGCCGGCCGCGCGGTCCAGCGTGAGCATGCGCGCACCGGCGCGCTCCGCCGGGGGCGCTTGTGCGATCAGCTCCGGCGGCAGGTCAAAGCCATACCTGCTGACCAGCTCGGGCGCGTCCTCAGGCATCCGGCGTCAGACTCGCCCGGGCAAGAGCTTCGGGAGGCGGCATGGAGGCCATCGGAACTTGCGCCTCCGCTGCTTCCACGAGTTCCCGCAACTCAGCGCCCGCAAGCGAAGCCGACTGCGCCGAGTCGTGCCCATCTCCGCCGGGAGCGGGCGCGCTCTCCGACGGCAAGGCCATGCTTGCAGCTCTTTTCGCTTCCTTGGCCGCCAGTTCCGCCCGGCGCAGCTCCACCCGCTCGTTGAATAAGGCGTACAAGTGCCCGTGGCGCGCGCGCTCGGCGTCGGTCGGCATGCGGTCGCCCTTGGCCCGGTTGCAGGTCATGCAGGCCAGGATGGTGTTGGTCCAGTCCGCCGCGCCGCCTTGGCTTACCGGCACCAGGTGATCCTTGGTCGCGTAGTGCGCGGCCTTGATGTGCTCTTTTTCCTGCGACATGGGCTTCCAGCAGTAAAAGCACAGGCTGCCCTGCACCATGAACATCAGCTTTTTCAGATCCCACATTCCCTGGCTCATACCCGTCTGCGCTCAAAATACCGTATCGCCTGCGCCCGCGCACGTTCCAAGGCGGCGTCTACATTACTTCGGTGTGCTTCCAGAACCTGAGGGGAAGCGCCGGGCGGCGGCGCGGCCACGCTCCGCGCCCAGCTCACAGCCACGCGCGAGAACGGTTTCGGGATCAGAAACCGGTCCCAGGAGGGCAGCACCCAAGCCCGCTCCGGCTGTAAATGGAAGCAGCCGATGGGCTGCCCGGTGGCTTGCGCCAGCTTCACCGGACCCAGCTTCGACCGGAACGCGGGCCCGCGCGGGCCGTCGGCGGTGAAGATCGCAAGCCCGCCACGCTCCACCTCTTTCCTGAGCGCGAGCAAACCCCCGACCGCCCCGCGCGAGCTCGACCCGCGTACGCTGCGGAACCCGAGTCTTTGGAGAGTGCGGGCAATAAGCTCTCCATCCACAGATCGGCTGATCAGGATGCACGCGTTGTACTTGCGGAAGTACCATCCGGCGGGAAACGTCCCCTGGTGCCAGAAGCAGTAAATGCCCCGCGCGGGCAAGGGGGCGGGGACCGCGCCGGGCTCGGCGAGAACTACAAACCGCAGGGTGCGTCCGATCAATGCGATGAGGAGCGCAGCCGAGCGAGGTGCGACGAAAAGAAGCATTCGCTGCCTACGTGAGAGCCGCACCTCTCCGGGCTGATGCTTTTGCTGCACTCACCCATCGTACCGGCGGCGACACTTGCGTTGGATGCTGTGCGGAGTGGGCGACAGCCGCTATGATGCAGCCATGCCCTTCCCCGAGGCTTCCAACGGTGTAGTTGCCAAAGGTTTCCTGTCACTTGAGCAAGAGATCCACAACCAGAGTGATGCCGGCAATGCAGGTCGTATGCTCGCGTCGCACCTTCACCGGGAGCGACAGGTCGGCGACCTACTTAAGCTGGACTACAACGAAGCTGTCATCGTGGTCCACGATCACCTGCGTCGAGAAGTCGGCGGCTTGCCGCTCGGCTGTTTTCTGGTCGCCACGCGCATCGAGCCTGACACCGCACCTAAACCCGAGCTTGAGGACACCTCGCTCGTTCTGATGCGCGTCCTCGGCCCGTCCGCGCTGCCGAATCAGACCGATGTGGATCGCAACCGGTTCGAAGCGGCGAAGCGGGTAGCCGACCGCGCGGAGCAATAGGATGACACGACAAAAATCGACCAATTCACGCTTAATCTGCTGCGCTATGCAGGGCTGCGCTGCCGCATCCTGGGAACCTTTTTGCTGCGTGAAGACCCGAAAGGCAGCTGGAAGATGCGTTTCGGACCGGATCTGGCGAACTTCTACTCCGGCCGAGGTATGAAGGTGTACAAGCCGGACGGCGCGTTGCTTGCAACGATCGTGAATTACGTCAACCCGCAAACGGAGCAGCGCCCCGGCAGCGATCACCGCATCGAGGTAGGCCGGGTGCGTTACGCTGCCAGTGAGCGCGCAGGCGACGACACCGGCGCGACCCGAGTGCGCCTGGACCCGGCAGACCTGCTGGCGCGGCGCACGGCACTATTCGGCATGAGCCGGACGGGCAAGTCGAATACGACCAAGATTGTTGCAAATGCGGTGTTCCGGCTGCGGCGGGCGAGCATCGGCCTGCGAGTAGGGCAGTTGATCCTGGACGCGAACGGTGAGTACGCGAACGACAACGCCTACGATGCCGGGTCGCTGCGCGGCATCGCAGGCCGGACGGACGGAGCTGCTGAGAATGATGTGGTGACGTATGGACTCAACCCTCACCTGAAAGACCCGGACCGGCGCATCATCAAGCTGAACTTCTTCGGCAATGAGCCGTCCGACTGGAAAAATCGGGAACAGGTTGAGTCGGCAATGACGGGGCTGATTCAGGGTAAGGAGTTGTTCGATGAGCTCTTGAGTGATCAAACGGCGCAGTACATGTCGAACTTCAAAAACACGCGCATGGACGTGCCGGTTGACTGGGATCTAAGCGTTGCCACTCGCTATAGAAGGCTCATCAGTGCTTACCGATCGATGCTCGCGCATCGACTCGACGTACCGCAGGATCTTTCGCGGACCAGCGTGTCCGGGCTGGTAAATAAAGAACTGTGCACGGTTTTATCGAAATCGACGGCGTATGCTGCTTCGGCTGCGGTATTCGGACGAACCGATAAGGTGCTCTGGAATGAGGCTCGTAGTGCATGGAGCATCCTTGGCCAGGCAATTACCGATAAAGACAGAGACAAGATATACAACACCTACAATCAAAGCTATGCTGCCTCGAAAGACGGAAGGGATTGGCATGATGAGCCGTTGCGGGCGGTTTTGGGGTTTCTCAACCAGGCAGGAGGTATGAAGCTTGTTTCGCGCCTGATCGACTTTCACAACCCATCCAGCACCAGCGACTATGCCGATGACATCGTAGCCGACCTTCGCGCGGGACGTTTAGTCATCGTCGACCAGTCAACCGGCGACCCCGACATGAACAAAAAAGCCGCGGAGCGGCTGATGTGGCGCGTGTTCAACAAGCAGGTTCATGACTTCGTCCATCCGAAGCTCGACCAGGATAACAAGATTGTTCCTCCGCCCGACGTCATGGTCTATGTCGAAGAAGCGCATAACCTTCTTCCCGCGAAGTCCGACGACCTGACCAAGATATGGTCGAGGGTCGCCAAAGAAGGTTCCAAGTTTCGGATCGGGTTGGCTTATGCCACGCAGGAACCCAGCTCCATCCAGGCGAATATACTCAAGAACACGGATAACTGGTTCGTGGCTCATTTAAACAATGCAGATGAACTGCGCGAGCTTAAGAAATACTACGATTTCGAGGATTTCGCGCAGCAGATCCTGACCGTGCCCGAACCGGGCTTCCTACGCATGCGGACGCTGTCCAATCCGTATACCGTTCCCGTGCAGATCGACCGGTTCTCGGCCGGGGGAGATGCGGATGCCGTTTGAGGGTGAATTCGCCACCGGGGAAAGCCTGCTGTCCCTGGAGCAAAGCGCTGCCTTCCGCGAGTTCCAGGGCGTTTTGCGCTCCCGCGACGCGCAGCCGCCCGCCCTGCCCAGGCAGCTGACGGTACGGCGGAACGGCTGGCTGCCTCGCAGGGTGATCGCCATCGACGGCTCCCACCTGGGCTGCCCGATCCAGAACGGGTTCCCAATGGCCGAGGTTGCTCTGGTCAAGGTGGCTGTGATCGGCATCGACCTGCCGATGCTGCTGCACGAACGGATGGATGAGATTCCGAGCCCACGCCTGTTCTATGACATGGAACACGCTTTTCCCTTCGACCATATCTTGCCCGGCGCGAATATCCTGCGCCGGAACGTTGAAGCCGATACGCCGCGCCGCTACTTTCGCCAGGCTGCCTACGACGCATTTTGCGGGCAACTGGACGGGAGCCACGAAACCCTGCTCGAAACGGTGCACGCCATGGTCGGCGGCCCGCACACCTCGGCTCATCCCCCGGAGTGCCCACTCGAAGACTGCGAAAACAAGCTGGTGCCCGGCACCGGAACCTACCGCTGCCCGTGCACGCGGGCCGAGACGCTGTTCGAAACGGATGCGTTCCGTTTTTCGGAGCGCTTCAGCGAGGTTTCCACCAATGGCGAAGCGCACGGCGAGGTGCGGCATGTGCTCGAAATTGTCGCGCTGATGAACGTTCTGCGCTTTTTCTCGCGCGATGCCAACGGCCTCAGCTACCTGCGGGACAACGTATTCATTGTCGATGGACCGCTTGCGCTATTTGGGCACCCCGCCTGGCTTACGCCGTATGTTCGCAACGAATTGGAGCGGATCGCCAGGTTGTGCCGGGAGCAGGGATTTGAGCTTGCGGTGTTCGGCTTCCAAAAGACGGGGCCGTTCGTCGACCATTTCGAGTCGCTCGACTACTCGCCGGAGCAAGGTCCGCGCGGCGTCTTTGCGCCCGGCTCCGTGTTCGCGCTCGATGCAGCCTATATCAACCGCAACGTAACTTTACGGCCCGCGGATGCGAAACCACACGGGCAGGACACCTACTTCGGCCGGACCGTGCTGTACAAGACCGGCTACGGCGAGCATGCCGTTTTAAATACCGCGATGACGAATGCGATGAGCCGCGATTTTGCTTCTTGCGAACCGGGCTGCTATCCCCGGCTGGGCGACATGCTCAACGTCCTCGACCACCTCGC
The DNA here is from genome assembly GCA_964246845.1 of uncultured Acidobacteriaceae bacterium. GTDB lineage: Bacteria > Acidobacteriota > Terriglobia > Terriglobales > Acidobacteriaceae > EB88. The sequence goes on along the minus strand of CAXTSB010000064.1, from coordinate 7,312 downwards.
AACTTACCTATATCGGGACGGCTTCCTTCCGCTGGTGCGAGCGCACGCCCACGCGGCTATCCCGCTCCGGCGCGGAACAGACATGATCCGCAGCCTGTTCGGTTCAACACGGTGAATGGCGGTCGAGCCTGGCCGCAATCCAGTGCCGAGGGCCGCTGGGCAACACTCGGACCCTACTACGCGATGTTCCCTGTCGCCTTCGTGCGGGAAGCCGTCGAGCGATGGTGCCCTGTGGGCGGCGGAGTTCTGGACCCGTTTTGCGGCCGCGGCACCGTACCGTTTGCCGCCCGGGTAACGGGCCGGCCATCCTTCGGAAGTGATGTAAATGCTGTCGCATATGTCTTCTCGCAAGCAAAAGTAGACCCCGAACCGGAACCGGAATGCATCGCACAACGCATCCGGAACGTAGCGGACGCAGTGACCCCGGCAGACCGGGAAGCAGAAAATGAATTTCAAGAGCTGGCCTGGGCACCGGGAGTTCTCGGTTTCCTACGCACTGCACGACGCCTTTTGGATTGGCGCGGAAACCGCACGGACCGGACCTTGATGGCGCTGCTCTTGACGCATCTGCACGGCAAGCTGGGTAATGGAGTCAGCAACCAGATGCGGCAGAGCAAAAGCATGGCTCCCGGCTATGCCGTCCGTTGGTGGCGCCGGCGTGATTTGCGACCGCCCGAGCTGGACCCCGTCCGCTATTTTCTGGAGCGGACGGCCTGGCGATATCACTTCGGCGTTCCTTGTGGAGCTCCGGCTCACATCTGTCTCGGCGATGCGCGCACACATCTCCCCAAGCAGCAGCAGTAATTTTCTTTACTGCTCACCTCGCCTCCCTACTGCGGAGTTACGCACTACCGGGTAGATAACTGGATTCGGCTTTGGATGCTGGTAGAGGGTGCGCTTCCCAGCTATGGCACCGGCGAGCGTTACGGTAATCGAGATCAGTATGCTGCCATGCTTCGTGAGGTGTTCACAGCGGCCAAGCAGCTGCTCCACGACAATGCAGTCATCCTGGTTCGCACCGACAGCCGACCTTTTACACTTGAAGCGACAAAGGCCGTTCTGGACGAGCAGTGGCCCGGCCACCATAGCTTCACGCGATCGGAGCGACCGGTGCGATCGCAAACCCGCTTGTTCGGCAGCACGGACACAAAGCCGGGCGAAACCGACCTGCTGCTTCTCCCGCCGGGCGCAGCCTAAGCCTGCGGTACGATCAAACCTGCCATGCCCCCGGCGCTTTCCCTTTCTACAGAGCTTCAGTTCGTTAAGGGCATCGGTCCGCGTATCGCCGAGTCGCTCAAGGCCAAGGGCATCTGCACGGTCGAGGACCTTCTCCACCGGCTGCCCTTTCGGTATGAGGACCGCTTGCACCCTGTACTGTTTTCAGAGCTGCGCGCGGGCGAGATGGCCTCGGTCATCGGCGAGGTGCGGGGGAGCGTGCTGCTCCAAACCGCGCGCATGCCTATTTTTGAGCTGACCGTCGGGCAGAACCTGCAAACCCTCAAGTGCATGTGGTTCCGCGGCGCGTACCTGAAGGACAAGTTCAAGCCCGGGCAGCTGGTCGTCGCCTACGGCAAGGTCGAGGCGTCCCGCTCCGGCAACGGGTACAAGATGATTCAGCCGCAGGTGGAAATCCTGCCCGATGCGGCGGACGCGGACCTGGTCGAGGTGGGCAGGATCACGCCGGTGTATGAGTCGCTGGGCGGCCAGCGGCTGTCGACGCGCTGGGTGCGGCGCGTGATGCACGGGGTGCTCGCGCAAATCGGCGAGCAGCTGCCCGAAACACTGCCTTTGCAAATGCTCGAAAGGCTTGGCCTGCCCGGGCGCGGACGCGCTTTACAGGAGGTACACTTTCCCCCGGCGGGCACGCCCATGTCGCTGCTCACGAGCGCGCGGACGCCCGCGCAGCAGCGGCTTATTTTCGAGGAGCTGTTCTTCCTGGAGCTGGGCTTGGAGCTGAAGCGGCGCAAGCAGCGCGAGCAGACCGGGATCGCGTTCGCGACCGATGAGCGGGTGCGCGCGGCGCTCAGGTCCGTGCTGCCGTTTCATCCCACGGCCGCGCAAAAGCATTGCCTGGCGGAGATCGCCGCGGACATGCGCGAGGCGAAACCGATGCGGCGGCTGCTGCAGGGCGACGTGGGCTCGGGCAAAACGATCGTGGCGCTCCAGGCCATGCTGATCGCGATCGAGAACGGCTGCCAGGCCGCGCTGATGGCCCCAACTGAAATCCTGGCGACCCAGCACTCGCTGTCGATCCGCAAGCTGCTGGAGCGGGCCGGCGAGCGCACCTATCGGGTGGTGCTGCTGACCGGCTCGCTCGACCCGGCGCAGAAGCGCTGGAACCGGCAGCGGATCGCGAACGGGGACGCGGACCTAGTGATCGGCACGCACGCGTTGATCGAGGACAAGGTCGAGTTCGCGCGGCTGGGTTTGGTCGTGGTCGACGAGCAGCACCGGTTCGGGGTGTTGCAGCGGTTCCGCCTGATGCGGAAGCCGGGCGACGCGGAGCCGGATCTGCTTGCGATGACGGCGACGCCGATCCCCCGGACGCTTGCGCTGACCCTGTACGGCGACCTGGAGGTGAGCGTGCTGGACGAGCTGCCGCCGGGCCGCACGCCGATCGTGACCCGGCAGGTGCGGGAGGAGCGGGCGGACGAGGTTTGGGGGTTTGTGCGGCGCGAGGTGGAGCGCGGGCGGCAGGCGTACATCGTATATCCAGTCATTGAAGGCCCGAAGACGGACCAGGCCGAGCTCGATTTTCCGGCACCCGAGGAGGCTCCCGCCCCGAAGAAAACTGCGGCGAAGAAAGCGAAAGCGCCTTTGTTCGCCGGGCTGCCCGAGCCGCCCGCGCCCGCGCCATCGAGCCTCAAGTCCGCGACCGAGATGTATGAGGATTTGCGTCATGGGGCCCTCGCCGGTTTGCGCGTCGGCCTGCTGCACGGGCGCTTGCCGGCGGATGAGAAGGACACGACCATGCGCCGGTTCGCGCGGGGTGAGATCGATGTGCTGGTCTCGACCACGGTGATCGAGGTTGGGGTCGACGTGCCGAACGCAACCACCATGGTGATCGAGCACGCGGAACGGTTCGGGCTGTCGCAGATGCACCAGCTGCGCGGACGCGTGGGCCGGGGCAGCGCGAAGTCGTTTTGCATCCTGATTACCGCGGGCCGCGTGGGCGAGGTCGCCGCTGAACGGCTGGATGCGATGGTGCGGACCCAGGACGGGTTTGAGCTTGCGGAGTTGGACCTGGAGCTGCGCGGCCCGGGCGAGTTTTTCGGGACCCGGCAGTCGGGACTTCCGGACTTCCGGGTCGCGTCGCTGATCCGCGATCGGGAGCTGCTGGAGCGGGCCAAGGACGAAGCGCGCCGATTCGCGGCGGAACCGGACACAGAAGCCGCGCCCGAGGAGAAAGCGGCGGTGTGGGCGGCGCTGCGGGAGACCTGGCAGCGGCGGTATGGGCTGGTAAACGCGGGCTGAGTTCCTGGCCCGCGCTGACGAACAGCGAAAGGCAGGTCCTTCACTGCGTTCAGGATGACACTCATGTGTCCGGCCGGGACTTTGCGCGCACCCACGGATGTACAGGCGCGGCAGCGCCTTTACGCCGCCTGCTGCACGCCCCAGCGCTGCTCCGTCAGGAACTCTTCGCCCCCGTCCGCCGCGTACAAAGTCAAAAAAATGCGGACCGGCTGCCCTTCCGCATGGCGGCCCGCGTGCCGGGTGCATTGGCAAAGGCTGGTGAGGTCATGGTGGGCTTCCGCGCTGAGTTCAATGCCGACGCCGATCAGCAGCGCGTACACGTCCACCGCGTGTTCGCGGGCGAACTCAAACTCGATGTCCGCGCAGCGCGGGCTGATCTCACTGTGCGCCAGCACCCATCCCCGGCACGCCGTCACCGCTCCGGCCAGCGAGTCCACCACACGTTTCGGCACCGCCGCCGAGGTGGCGACGAGCTGAAGGTCCCAAACCTTCGCCGTATTCTTCATGCTTACTTCATCGTCCGGCCAGCCGGTTTTCGTGAGTCACCCAGGCGGTCTCCTCGGTACCCATCCGGGTAACCTCGATCCGTTTCAGGGCAAACTGGGTACATGGTTGTCGGTTTGGGAACGTATTTGGTGGACGTGGACCGCCGCGGGGCATCCATCGAGCGGTTCGGGCCGCGCTTTCTCGACCGCGTCTTCACCCCGGCGGAGCAGCGCTACGCCGTCGGCAGGCGCTCCGGCACGGAAAGCCTGGCCGCGCGTTTCGCCGCCAAGGAGGCCGGCGCGAAAGCGCTCGGCACCGGGATCAGCCGCGGCGTGGGCTGGCGCGACCTGGAGGTGGTGCGCGCGCCGGGCGGGCCGCCGCGGTTGATGCTGCACGGCCGCGCCGGGGACCGCGCAAACGCGCTCGGGGTGCGCCGCGCCTCGCTGTCGCTGACCCACACGGCCCGGTATGCCTTTGCAGTTGTGGTGCTCGAAGGCGATGGCGGGCCGGAGATGCTCTAAAATCAGGCAAGCCCGCGCGAGCGGGTCCGTAGACAGTCCCCCAGGAAGGCAGCTGAGCTGCCGTTAGGAGCCGCGTGCCCAGCCAGCAGGAAGTTCATTGGTCGCAGCTGAAGGTCGGCGTCCTGGTTTTCGCCGCGATCGTGGTGCTGATCACCTTGGTTTTCCTGATCTCCAATACTTCGGGAGGCGGCCCGTTTTCGCGCAAGCTCACCGTGCGCTCGTATTTTGAGGACTCGGCGGGTTTGAAGGTCGGCGGACAGGTCAATCTCGAAGGCGTCACGGTCGGCACGGTCAAGACCATCAAGATCGACACCAGCCGCAAGCTGACGCCGGTTGAGGTCACGATGAAGATCGCCGGCACCTTCGCGCGTAATATCCGGCAGGATTCGCAGGCCAGCCTCCAAACCGTGGGCGTGCTCGGCGATACGGTGGTGAACATCAGCTCGAAAGCCGCGCAAAAGCCGCCCATCCAGGAAAATGGCGAGCTGCCGACCAATGAGTCCCCATCGCTTTCCGACGTCATCAAGTCGAGCCAGGGAACGATCGAGCAGGTCAACACCATCCTTGCGAAGCTTGACTCGCTGGTGGACTCGCTCAATACCGGCCGCGGGTCGATCGGGCAGCTTATCAACAATCCGGAGCTTTACAACAAGGCAGTCGCGGCCGTGAACCAACTATCCGGACTGATCAACAACATTGCGAGCGGCAAGGGCTCCATCGGCAAGCTGGTGAACGACGACACGCTGTACACCCGCGTCAACGATGCCGTGGGACACCTGGACGCAATCACCGCGCAGCTGGACTCGGGCCAGGGCTCGATCGGCCGCCTCATCAAGGACCCGTCGCTATACAACAACCTCCAGCAGTCGACCGCCAGCCTGAATCAGGTCCTGGCGGACGTAAACGCGGGCCGAGGCGGGTTGGGGTTGATCGCCAAGGACCCGCAGTTCGCGGCCAAGCTGAACGACACGGTGACGCGGCTGGACTCGATCCTGGCCCGCGCCGACAACGGCGAAGGGACGCTGGGGCAGCTGGTGCGCAATCCGTCGCTCTACAACAATCTGGACGCGACGGTCGCGAACGCCAACCACCTGGTCACGGCGATCCGCGAGAACCCGAAGCAATACCTGACGATTCACCTGAAGATTTTCTAGGGCGCGTGCAAGTACCTTTTCCCGCACCGCATGGAACGGTGTCATCCTGAGGAGCGTAAGCGACGAAGGATCTGCTTCGCATCCGGCAGTGCAGCAATGGCCGGGGAAAGCAGATCCTTCGCTTCGCTCAGGATGACACCTTGTGGGAGTAAGCGCCGGTTACAAAACTACTCAGGCGTTCCCTCCCCCGCCTCCAGTGTGGAAGGCCGCCCGTTCGGCGGCCCGAAGAAGTCGCCGGTCGAGTAGTAATAGTCATTGTACTGCGGCGTCGCCTGAATCGCGTCCGAGCCTGAACCGGTCGCGACCACCTTCCCCTTGCGGTCGAGCTCGAAGTCGGGGGCGGCTCCGGGTACGAATGCGGTTTGCGTGTCGTGCGAACCCGCGGGCAGGCTGATGTACGAAACCAACCCGCCGGTCGTGACCCGCAGGGTCGCCGGGGCGGTCAGGTTGCTGGTGATGTAGATCTGGTCGAGCACCGGGCCGAACTTATTCGCGACCGGCGGCGTGCCGGCGTCAAAACCCGTCGGCTGCGTGCGGTAGGCGTAATACACCGCATCCTGAGTGATCTTCGGCTGCTTGCCCGTCTTATACCACTCGATGTAGAAGGGCAACAGGTCCGTCGCGGCATAGTGCGAGTGGAAATACCCAAGCGTACCGAGCGGAATGCCGAATGTGTTCAGGTAGTTGGCGTACTGGTATTTATTCGGGTCGTCGATGGGGCTTACATAGGTGCCCTCGACAAAGTCGTTCCATGTGATGATCTCGACCCAGTCGGGGTGCGTGACGTTGATGGCGTTCAGCCACATCCGGCGCAGCCCTTCAAAGCCGGAGTACTCGTAGTAGCGGTTCGCGTTCGCGCCCCAAAACTGCAGGGCCACCGGCGCCATGTAGAGCTTATTGTTTGCCCGGGCGACCGTCGCGTCGTTTTGGCTGACCGGCAGCTGATCTACCGCGCTTCGCGAGCCCGGCACCCCGGCAATACCCCAGTAAAAATAGCCGTCGATGGTCGAGGCCCACTGGTTGAAGCCCGCCTCGATGGTGGGGAGCGCCGGCAGCTCCTGGCCGCCCCAAAAGAACGCGGGCACGAAGAAGATGTCGAACCCGGCGTTGGACGGCGCGCCGGCCACCTGCGCCAGGGCCGTGGGTTCCAGCGTGGTCGACGGGTTGGTCCCGTTCTTCAGGTCGGCGCGGATGCCCTGCCAGGCCGTGACCCCGAGCGAGTCGCCCGCGAAGGTGGTCAGCACGGGTACGCCGTTGCGCTTGTAGTAGACCCTGTTGTAGCGCGGGTTGTTGACGAAGCGGCGCATCGCGTCTTCCACGTCGGCGGCCTGCAATCCGGCGGACAGGTCGGCGGAGAACACCAGCTTAAAGCCGTTGTTGAGCCGCGCCGCCGCCTCGAAGATCTGCGCCGTGTAGCGGATGTAATACGTCTGGTTGAGCCAGCCGCCGAAGTTCAGCGCGAACCCGTCGATGCCGGCCGCCTTGGCCTGCATGATCTCGCGCTCGTAGGCCGCGATCTTGGCTTCCTGGGTGGGGTCGGTGTCGCCCTGGTAGTCCTGATTGGTGACCAGGTAGTGAGCAAACACGGTTTTTTGCGCTTGGGCGGCCGTGGCGCTCATAACCAGGGCAAGCGCGGCGGCAAGGCGGGGAGAGGGCATGGGGGTTGCTCCTTCGCGG
>CAXTSB010000063.1:11175-18305 GCA_964246845.1 uncultured Acidobacteriaceae bacterium | reverse complement strand
GTTCCCGCCGAACCCTCCATTGCGGCCCTGCTCCTCACCCTTGAAATAGATCGTGTACACCTCGGCCTCGGCCTTTTGCGCTGCTTCCACGGCTTCGGCAAGCGTTTCCTTGCTGCCCCGGTCTTCACCGTCACTGAGCACGAGAATTGCCTTGCGACCGGTCTGCTTCGCAAGCAGCTCGTGTGCCGAAAGATACACAGAGTCGTACAGCTGCGTGCCGCCGCCGCGCCGCCGCCCGCTCCCGTCGCCGCTGGTGTTGTCAGGCGGGGTCGGCCGGAGCTGGTTCAGGGCTTCGCGCAGCTTGGGCTTGGAGGGCGTCACGTCTTCCAGCAGCTCCACCTCACGGTCAAAGTGCAGCACCGCCGCCTTGTCCTCGGGCTTTTCGAGCATGCTGTCGAGAAAGCTTTGGCTCGCGGTCCGCTCCTGATCGAGCGCGCTCGTTACGCTGCCGCTGGTGTCCACGTTCAGCGCCAAGGTCAGCGGCAGGTTGGTGTCGAGTGAAAAGTACTTGATCGTCTCCGGCCGCCCATCCTCGGTCAGCACGAAGTCGTTCTTGGTCAGCCCGGGGACGATCTTGTCCTTTTTGTCGCGGACCACCACCGGCAGGGTAACAAGGCGGGCGTTGACGGAAAGAGTTTCCGGCGATGGCGCGGGGGAGGTTTGCGCGAGCAGAGTCGCGGGCAGCAGCAGAAGGCAGGCGCGTTTCACCCCCATATGGACGGAAAACGCCCCGCAAAGTTCTGCGTCGGTTTTACAAGGTCGCTGCAAAATGCTGGTACACTCGCGGGCGGATGAAAGTTTCGGCTATTGCTTTCTTGCCCTTTCTCGCCGCCACGGCCTGCTTCGGATGGGGCGCGGACGGCCACCGCATGATCAACCGGCTTGCCATGGAGGCCTTGCCCGCGGACGCGCCGGCTTTCCTCACCACGCCCGTCGCGCTTGCCGAGGTCGAGTACCTGGGTCCCGAGCCGGACCGCTGGCGCTCGCCCTCCGAGCCGGAGCTGAGCGCGACCCAAGCGCCGGACCACTTCATCGACCTTGAGTACGCGGATGTCGTGGGCCCGCTGCCGCGCAAACGCTACGACTTTCTGGAAGCGCTGGCAAAATACCGCGCCGCCCACCCCGAGCAGGCCGCGCTCGAAACACCTGAAAAAGTCGGCCTGCAGCCCTGGCAGGTTGAGGAAGTATGGGAGCGGTTGAAAGCCGGATTCCGCGACTACCGGGAAGCGCTCGCCGCGCGCACCGATACAAAGCCTGAAGAAGCGGCGGTTCTGTTCTACGCGGGCTGGCTGGGCCATTATGTCGGCGACGGCTCGCAGCCGCTCCACGTGAGCCGCGACTACAACGGCTGGGTGGAACCGCAAAATCCGCACGGCTATACGACCGAGCACCGTATCCATGCGCTGTTTGAGACCGCGTTTGTCGGAGCCAATATCAAGGCCGCCGACGTAAAACCGTTCCTCGCGCCGGTAATGCCGGTCGGCGACGAATGGACGGACTATCTCGCGTATCTACATCGCTCGGCGAGCTTTGTGGAGCAGACGTATGCGCTTGAAAAAGCGGGCGGGTTTACCGGAGCGGGCACGCCTGAGGGCAAGCAGTTCGCCGCGGAGCGCCTGGCCGCGGGCGCGGGCGAGCTGCGGGACTTTATCTACGCGGCCTGGACGAAGAGCGCCGAGCCCGTGCCGGAGCGCCCACGCGAGGACGCTCCCGCTAAGCCCGGCTTGTAAGCCGCTCCCAGTTCCCGTGCGCGATCTTGAGCTTGTCCGCGTGTGCGATGGGCGCTTCCATCAGGAACCGCCGGGCGCCGCCGTCGGGCGCGACCTGGTACGGGTAGTCGGTCGAGGTAAGGATGCGGTCGGCACCGACGATCTCAATGGTTTGCAGCAGGTAGCGTTGGCTCATGATGCCCGAGCCGGAGTAGTAAAAGTTTTCGCGCAGGTAGTCGGCAACCGGCTTGCGCAGGTGCTGCGCGGCCCGGTTCAGGCTTTCAATCCGGTCCAGGTAGAACAGCACCACCTCGCCCCAGTGGCCCAGCAGGATTTGCAAGTTCGGCAGCCGGTCGAACACGCCCGCGAGAATCAGCCGCAGCGCGTAAATGCCGGTGTCCACATGCCAGCCGAAGCCCGGCGAAGCAAACAGCGTGCCGAGCGGGTCTTCAAATCCGTCGTAGTAGGCCTCACGCACGGCCCGCGCGGGGCTTTGCGGATGGAGGTAGAGCGGTACGCGCAGCTCGGCGGCTTTCTCCAGGATGGGTAAAAACTCCGGCTGGTCCAGCGAGCGGTCGCGGGTGCGCGCGCACAGGAGCGCTCCCTTGAAGCCGAATTGCGTGACGCAGCGCTCCAGCTCCGCGGCGGCTGCCGCCGGGTCGGGCGTGGGCAGGGTGGCGAAAGCCTGGTAGCGGTCAGGATGCTGTACGACCGCCTCCGCCAGCTCATCATTCGCGGCCCGCGCCAACTCGCGCGCAAGCGCGGGCTCAAGGCTTTGCGTGCCGGGCTGCGTAACGGAAACCACCTGCACGTCGATTCCGGATTCGTCCGTCGCGCGGAGCCGTGCCTCGCCCATATCCTCCAGCTTTGAAACCAGCTGCGGGTTGGCTGAAGCCAGGCTGCTCATCGGGTCCGCGAAAGCGGGCGGCAAACCGTCCTGCGCCGCCCGCAGGCGGGGTGTAAAGAAGTGTTCTTCAACCGCGATGATCTTCATGCTTTTTAGGATGCTGTCTTACCCGTTTCCCCGGCTCCAAACCGAGCCCAGGCCGCCGTCCACGCCCAACACCTGCCCGGTCACCCAGCTTTGCGCGGGGTCGAGCAGAAACGCGATCGCCGAGGCGACATCCTCGGGCTGCCCCAAGCGCCCGAGCGCGGTCATGTTGAGGGATGCTTTCGCGGCCGCCTCGTTGCCGGTGATGCGCGCGGTCAGGGGCGTTACGGTCAGTCCTGGGGCCACGCAATTGAAGCGCAGCCCGCGCTTGGCGTAGGTGGCCGCGGCCGCGAGCGCCAAACCCTGGATGCCGGCCTTCGCGGCGGCAATCGCCTCGTGGTTCACCAGGCCGATGCGCGCGGCGGCGCTCGTGACAAACACGACCGAGCCCGCGCCGGGGATATGCCGCGCCGCCCCGCGCATGGCCGCGAACGAGCTGCGGAGGTTGACCGCGATCGTCGTGTCGAACTCCGCGTCCGTGGTCACGTGCCCGGGCTTAAGCAGCAGCGAGCCGAAGCAGTTCGCGACCCCGTGCAGCTCGCCGAACTGCTGCTTGCCGAGCTCGATCGCGGCCTCAATCGATGCGTTGTCCTGCGCCTCGGCATGGGTGTGCGGCAAGCCCAGGGCGGCCATCCTCTCTGTATTGCGCCCGGCCAGCAGAACCTGGTGTCCACTGCCGGTGAGATTGCGCGCCAGCGCCGAGCCGATGCCGCCCGAACCGCCGAGAATTACGAAATTAGCCACGAAGATGCTCCTTTAGGTGACTTGGATGAGATTACGCCGTGCAAGCAGGCCGCAACCGTGCAGGGCGTTGAGCACCTGCTCGACCGACCAGTCGAGCGAGCCCGCGCCGTCCACCAGGAGGTCGGCCCAGCAGGCGGAAGGCCGGACAAAACGCTCGGCCATGGGGCGCACCGTCGCGGCATAGTGCGCGGCCACCGCCTCCGGGGAGCGGCCCCGTTCGCGCACATCGCGGCGCAGGCGGCGCTCATAGCAAAGTTCATCCGGTGCGTCGACGTAGACCCGCAGTGCGGCCAAAGCGCGGACCTCCGGCCAGTGCAGCGCGAAGATGCCGTCGAGCACGATCGCGCGCGGTTCCTGTACCGGTACCGCCCCGCCGGATACGCGGGTGTGGGTCGCGAAATCGTAGGTGGGTCGATCGACAGAGACTCCGCTGAGCAGGGTACGCAGGTGAGCAAGCAGCAGCTCGTGCTCAATTTGGCTGGGATGGTCGAAGTTTTGCCGCTCCCGCTCGTCCGGCACCAGGTGCGCGCCGTCGCGGTAATAGTGGTCGCTGTGGAAATGCGTGCCCCCGAGCGTGCGCGCCACCACCTCGGCCAGCGTGGTTTTGCCCGAGCCGGACGCGCCCGCGACCGCGACGAGAAACGGCCCGCTCAGGCGAACACCCGCGGCAGCAAATCGGTAAGCAGGCGCGTGAGCGAGGCCTGCGCGCGTGCACCGACGTCCAGCACCTCCACATGGTCGATCGCGCTCGACGCAAGCCCGGCGGCCATGTTGGTCACGCAGGAGATGCCCAGCACCTCCACCCCCATCTGCCGGGCGGCGATGGTTTCCAGCGCCGTCGACATGCCGACCAGGTCCGCGCCCATCGCGCGAAACGCCCGTATTTCCGCTGAAGTCTCAAAACTCGGTCCGGGCACGCTCACATACACCCCCTCGGGCAGCGGGGCAATCCCTTGCGCGAGCGCCCGCAAACGCGGTGCGTACGCGTCCGTCATGTCGAAGAAGCGCGGCAGGGAACCGAGTGCCGGGCCCGCGGCCGGGTTCAGCCCGGACAGGTTGATGTGGTCGCGAAGGAGCACAAGCTGCCCGGGCGTGTACGCCGGGTTGATCGCTCCCGCCGCGTTGGTCAGCAGGAGCGCGCGCACCCTAAGCAGGGCCAGCACACGCACGGCAAACACAATCGCGGCGGCGCTATGCCCCTCATACGCGTGAACCCGCCCCGCAAGCACCAGCACGGGCGTTTGCCCGACCATACCCCCGACAAGCTGTCCCGCGTGGCCTTCCACGCCCGAGCGCGGAAAGTGCGGAATCTGTGCATAAGGAATGCTCTGCGCGCCTTGGAGCGTAGCGGCAAACCCGCCCAGCCCCGAGCCGAGCACCACTGCGACGCGGGCTTCCGCGCCCGGGCCCAGATGCGCGCGCACATGTGCCGCGGCCTCCTCGATGCGGTCCCACTCGCCCATGCGCGTAGTTTAGCGAAGCAGCAGCCCGGCGATCGACGCCGACATGAGATTTGCCATGGTACCCGCGAGCATCGCCCGCACACCCAGCTGTGCAAGCTCGTTGCGGCGCGCCGGGGCAAGCGCGCCGATACCGCCGATTTGTATGCCGATCGAGCTCAGGTTCGCGAAGCCGCACAGCGCGAAGGTGGCGATGGTGAACGAGCGCGGGTCAAGCGCCGCCCGGTGCGCGCCGAGCGCCCCGTAGGCCACCAGCTCGTTGAGCGCCATGCGCGTGCCCAGGAACGAACCCACCAGCGGCGCGGAGCGCCACGGGATGCCGATGAGCCAGGCCACCGGCGCGAACAGCCAGCCCAGCACGGTTTCAAGCGTCGGCGGAAACCACGCCGCGTGCCCGTGCGCCCAGCCGAAGATGCCGTTTACCAGCGCGATCAGGGCCAGAAATGAGATCAGCATGATGGCGACGTTGACCGCCAAGCGACCGCCGTCGATGGTGCCGCGCGCGACGGCGGCGAGCAGGTTTTCGCCCTCGTGCTGCTCGTCGCGCGGCATGTGGACGACTCCGGCGGTCGCCGGGGTTTCTGTTTCCGGTACGAGCATTTTGGCGACCAGGATGGTCCCGGGCGCGGTCATGATGACGGCTGACAGGAGATCCTTGGCCTGGATGCCATTAAGGATGTATGCCGCCATGATGCCGCCTGACACATGCGCCATGCCGCTTGTCATCAGGGTCATCAGTTCGGAGCGCGTCATGCCGGGCAGGAACGGCCGGATGGTGAGCGGGGCTTCAGTCTGCCCCATGAAGATGCTGGCGGCGACATTGAGCGATTCAGCACCGGAAACCTTGAGCGTGGCCTGCATCACCCGCGCGAACAGTTGGATGACTAGCTGCATAACGCCCAGCGCGTACAGCGCCGAAAACAGCGCGGAGATGAAGATGATCGTCGGCAGCACTTGAAACGCGACGATGGGCCCTGCGGGAGACTGCTTGAGTCCAAGCGCCCCGAACACAACCGACGAGCCCGCGAAGGCGTAGCCGAGCAGCGTGTTCACCCCCGCGCCCGCCGCCGCGATGGCCCGCTGCCCCCAAGCCGAGCGCAGCACCACCAGCGCAAAGGCAAACTGCAGTCCCAACCCCCACGCCACCGTACGCCAGCGGATGCGGCGCCGGTCGGTGGAAAAAGCCCAGGCAAGCATGAGGAGAACGGCGAGGCCGAGCAGGCCGGTGAGGCGGGTCATTGCTCTAGAGCATAGACGCGCTTACGCATCATCAATGCTGAGAGCAGTCTCATAGTCCTGGCCGCCATAAAAGATGCCGAGGATCATAACGCTGTCTGACTGTACGGAGAAAGCAATGACGGTGCGACCTTTGTGGTGTGTCGTGCGCAGGCCTGGATGTATATCATCACGCGAAAGGCCACGGTACGGAAGCGTGCTTAAATCTTCGCAGGTGCTGATCACAGCGCCGATATACAGTTCAGCAACGCGCGTTGACGCACGGCCTGCAATCCAGTCGTATCGCTTTGAAGTCGCAGTTCGGCTTCAGGCGAAAAGATGATTTCGCGCGTCATTCACCTTGGCTTCTTTTCGCGTGCAAAGCCGCCAACGAGGCGCTCACTTCCGATATACCGCGGCCGCGGCCCGGATCGATTTGCATCGCATCGTAAGCAGCCGCGACATCGCGCCGAAGCCAAGCTTCCACGGCTTGGTCGCGGGCCGCGAGGGCCCGCAAGCCGTCGCGGATGACTTCGCTTTCGCTGGCGTACTCACCTGCCGCGACCTTTTCCCGAACTGCTTGCGCCATCTCATTCGGCAGGGTGATGCTCATTTGCTGTGTTGTACGCATGGTTCGGCCTCAGTGCGATTCTATCCTACTGTAGAAACCTCCTTTGTCACCACCTCCCCGATCAACGGCGCCGGTTCCACCCACTCCTGCCTGATCTCAACCGCCCCGCGCACCAGCGCGAGCGGCCCGGCCAAACGGCCCTCATCCGCGGCATACAAGGTGCAGACCGGCTCACCCTGCTCCACTTGATCGCCCAGCTTGTGGTGCATGCGCAGGCCCGCGTGCGGGTCTACCACCTCGCCCGGCGTGGAGCACCCCGCGCCCAATCGCTGTACCGCCCAGCCCAGCGCTGTCGTGTCCATGCGGGTCAGAAAGCCCGAGCGCCCCGCGCGAAAGACGGTCTGCGCGCCGGGTTTGTGCCTTGCCGCCCCGTCTTCGAG
>CAXTSB010000063.1:0-11165 GCA_964246845.1 uncultured Acidobacteriaceae bacterium | reverse complement strand
CGAGCGCGCGAACATTCCCGCCCTGCGCTTCGATACCCGCCGCGAACCGCTCCCACGCCGCCCCGCTCCCGAGCAGCTCTTCCGCCCGTGCCCGGCCCGCGTCCGCCGTCGGCGCGGCCCCGCCCAGCGCGAGCATCCATCCGGCCAGCTCCAGCGACAGGGTCCGCAAGTCCTCACTCAGCTCGGGCGTTTCACCCCGAAGCAGCGCGCAGCACTCCACCACTTCAAGCCAGTTGCCGGCGGTTTCGCCCAGTGGTTCGCTCATGTCGGTCAAGAGCGCGACGGTGCGCGTCCCGGCGCGCTCGCCGGTTTCGACCAAAAGATTCGTAAGAAAGCGCGATGTTTCCCGATCGCGCAGGAACGCCCCCGAGCCGGTTTTCACGTCCAGCACCAAGCCGTCCAGGCCCGCCGCCAGCTTTTTGCTCATGATGGACGCGCAGATCAGGTACGGGCTTTCGACCGTCGCGGTGCGGTCGCGCAGCGCGTACAGCTTGCGGTCGGCGGGAACAAGACGGGCGGTTTGCCCGGCGAAGCACAGGCCTGTTTTCGCCAGCACCGCCCGCATCTCGTCGAGCGAAAGCGCGGTCCGCATGCCGGGAATCGACTCCAGCTTGTCGAGCGTGCCGCCCGTGTGGCCCAGGGCGCGGCCGCTGATCATGGGGTCGTACAAGCCGGCCGCCGCGACAATCGGAGCGACGAGCAGGGAAGTCTTGTCGCCCACGCCGCCGGTCGAGTGTTTGTCGACCGTGGTGCCGAGCGCGCGGGCGTCAAAGGCCTCGCCCGAGTACCGCATCGCCTCGGTGAGCAGCGCCAGCTCCGCGGGCGAAAAACCCCGACGATATACCGCCATCAACCATGCCGCGAGCTGGTCGTCAGGGATCGCGCCCGAGGCCGCGCCCGCGACGATGTGGCGGATCTCCTCGGGCGCGAGCGTTTGGCTGTCGCGCGTCTTGCGCAGGACATCGACGGTGTGGATCACGCGTGAAGCCTGAAACTGTGGGGGAACAGTTCGCGGAACGGCATAGGCTCCCGCGCGACGCCGCCCTCACCCGGAAAGATGACCATCGCGCCGGGCAGGGCGAACTCGCTCAAGGCCTGGCGGCACGCGCCGCAGGGCGGGCTCGGGGCCTGGTTCAGGTTGGCCACCGCGACTGCCTCAATCCGCGGCTTCGGCCCGCGTTCGGCCACGGCGCGGAACAACGCCGTACGCTCGGCGCACACCGTCACGGAGTACGAGCTGTTCTCGACATTGCAGCCGGTCACGATCGCGCCGCCCTCTAACAACAGCGCCGCGCCGACGCGGAACCCCGAGTAGGGCGCGTAGGCGCGCAGGGCGGCTTCGCGGGCGAGCTGGACGAGGGCGGCGAGCTGTTCCTGGGTAACGAGCACGTCCTGACTGTAGCCGCGCGCGGCGCGGCGGAGCAAGCGGCTTTGTTCGCGCATCTAAACAGCCGCGCATGGCGACAGACGGCATACAAGAAGACGCGCTCGGACTGTTTCACCCGGTCACGGCGGACTGGTTCCGGGCCGTGTTCGAGCGGCCGACCGCGCCGCAGCGGCAGGGCTGGCCGGCAATCGCGGCGGGTGAAAACACGCTGATCCTCGCGCCCACCGGCACGGGCAAGACGCTTACGGCATTTTTATGGTGCCTGGACCGGCTGATGCTGGGCCAGCGGCCTTTGACCCCGACAAGCAAGGCAAAGCGCGAGCCGGGCGGCTGCAAGGTGATTTATATCAGCCCGCTCAAGGCGCTCGCGGTGGACGTGGAGCGCAACCTGCGCTCGCCGCTCGCCGGCATCGCGAACATGGCCCGGCAGCGCGGGGTCCCGTTCCACACGCCCGAGATCGCGGTGCGCACCGGCGACACCCCGCAAAAGGACCGCGCGCGGTTCCGGCGCTCACCGGGTGAGATTTTGATCACGACGCCCGAGTCGCTGTACCTGCTGCTCACTTCCGATTCCGCCGAATCCTTGCGCACGGTGGAAACCGTCATCATCGACGAGATTCACGCGCTTGTACCCACGAAGCGCGGCGCGCACATGGCCTTGTCCTTGGAGCGGCTCCAGGCAATCACGCGCAGGCCCTTGCAGCGCATCGGGCTGTCGGCCACGCAGCGCCCGTTGGAGGAGGTTGCGCACTTCCTGGCGGGGGCTGAGCCGCGCGCGCCTGAAAAGCCTTTGGTTGGGGAAGACCTTAGGGCGGAGAGTGAGCGCGAGTGGACGAGCGAACCGGAAGCAGTGGCGGACAATCTGCAGCCAAGCACGTTACCGGTAATGGAAACCGCGGCGCGCTACCGCCCGGTCACCATCATCAACGCCGCCGAGCCCAAGCGCCTGGAGCTGCGCATCGAGGTGCCGGTCGAGGACATGGCGAAGCTGGGCGAGGTGCAGGAGCTGCCCTCGGGCGCGGCTTCGCAGGGGCCGAAGCGAACTTCTATTTGGAATGCCATTCACCCGCGCCTGCTCGAGATTGTGCGGGAGCGCACCTCCACTCTCATTTTTGTGAACAGCCGCCGCATCGCCGAACGGCTCGCGGGCGCGCTGAATGAGCTCGCGGAGGACAACATCGCCCGCGCCCACCACGGCTCGCTCGCAGCCCCGCAACGGTCGGAGATTGAGGAGCTTTTAAAAGCAGGCAAGATCAAGGCCCTGGTCGCAACTTCCTCCTTGGAGCTCGGCATCGACATGGGCGCGGTCGACCTCGTCATCCAAATCGAAGCGCCGCCGTCGGTCGCGAGCGGGATGCAGCGCATCGGGCGCGCCGGGCACTCAGTGGGCGCGGCGAGCGAGGGCGTGATTTTTCCCAAGTACCGCGCGGATCTGCTGGCTTGCGCCGCCGCGACCCGTGCCATGCACGAGGGGTTGGTCGAGTCCACGCGCTTCCTGCGCAACCCGCTTGACGTGCTCGCGCAGCAGATGGTCGCGATCGTGGCGCAGCCGCCCTCGCTGGCTTGGCCGTCCGAAGACAAGCCGAAGCGTAGGCTGAAAGCGGAGATCGACGCGGAGCGCTCGCCGGGGCTCCATGTGGACGACCTGTACGCGATGATCCAGGGCGCGGCGCCTTGGGCGGAGCTGTCGCGCGGCGCGTTCGAGGGCGTGCTCGATCTGCTTGCCGGCCGCTATCCGTCGGACGAGTTCGCCGAGCTGCGCCCGCGCGTAACCTGGGATCGCGTTACCGGTAACGTTACACCGCGCCAGGGCGCGAAAGGGCTCGCCATCCTGAATGGTGGGACGATCCCCGACCGCGGGTTATACGGGGTGTTTTTGTCCGGCTCCGAGAAAAAGCCGATCCGCGTCGGCGAGCTCGATGAGGAGATGGTTTTTGAGTCGCGCAACGGCGACACCTTCATCCTAGGCGCGAGCACCTGGCGCATTGACGAGATCACGCATGACAAGGTGCTGGTGTCGCCCGCGCCGGGCGAGCCGGGCAAAATGCCTTTTTGGCACGGCGACAACGCAGGGCGGCCGCTTGAGTTTGGACGGCGCATCGGCGCGCTGACCCGCGAGCTGCGCGCGCAGCCGCACAACGTCGCGCTCGCCCGGCTTGTCCGCGAGCACGACCTGGACGCCCGCGCAGGAGAAAATCTGCTGCGCTACCTGGCCGACCAGGAGATTGCGACCACGACCGTGCCGGACGACCGGACCATCGTGATCGAGCGCGTGCGCGACGAGCTGGGCGACTGGCGCGTGTGCGTGCTCACCCCATTCGGCTCGCGGGTGCACGCGCCTTGGGCGATGGCCGTGACTGGGCGCATCCGCGCGAGCGGCGGCCCGGACGTGGAAGTGATGTGGGCCGACGACGGTTTCTGCTTGCGCTTCCCGGAAGCGGATAAAGCTCCGGATGCGGACATCCTGCTGCTCGACGCGGAAGAAGCGACCGGCCACGTGCTGCGGCAACTGGGCGCGACGGCGCTGTTCGCGGCCAAGTTTCGCGAGAGTGCCGCGCGGGCGTTGCTGCTGCCCCGCAAGCGCGCGACCGGCCGCGCACCGCTGTGGCAGCAGCGCAAGCGCGCTTATGACCTGCTGTCAGTGGCCTCGCGCTATGCGTCTTTTCCCATGCTGCTGGAGGCATACCGCGAGTGCATGCGCGATGTGTTCGACATGCCGGCGTTTTTGGAAACCTTGCGCGCGGTTGAAAAGCGGCAGATCCGGGTGCATGTGGCGGACACGCGCACCCCTTCGCCGTTCGCGGGCTCGCTTTTGTTTTCCTACGTCGCGAACTACATCTACGACGGCGACGCGCCCCTGGCCGAGCGCCGCGCGCAGGCCCTGTCGATCGACCAGGACCAGCTGCGCGAGCTGATGGGCGACGCCGATTTGCGCGAGCTTCTCGATCCGGACGCGATCGCCGAGGTCGAGGAGCAGCTGCAGTCGCTCGGCGAGCTGGGCGCGGCGCGCTCGATGGACGCCATGCACGACCACCTGCTGCGCTTGGGCGACCTGACGCGCGAGGAGCTGCGCCGACGAACCGTCTCGGATGAAGTTCTCGGGCAGCTGGACCGGCTGCTGCGCGCACGGCGCGTGCTGGAAGTGCGGATCGCGGGCGAGAAGCGCTTGATCGCGGTGGAAGACGCGGCGCGCTACCGGGACGCGCTCGGGGTGCCGCTGCCGCCTGGGCTGCCCGGCGCGCTGCTCGCGGCCGTAAAAATGCCTGTATTGGAGCTGGTGCGCCGGTACGCGCGTACGCACGGGCCGTTCACTCTCGGCGAGGTGCGGACCCGGTTCGGGCTCGACGAGATGGTCGCCGACGCGGCGCTGCGGCAGCTGCTGCTCGATGGGCGCGTGGTCGAGGGCGGCTTCCGCCCCGGCGGTGTCCACCGCGAGTGGTGCGACGCGGAAGTGCTGCGGCTGATCCGCCGTAAATCGCTTGCGAAGCTGCGCAAGGAGGTCGAGCCGGTCGAGCAGGCCATGCTCGCGCGGCTCGGCACGCACTGGCAGGGTGTTCTCCAAAAACGGAGAGGCCTGGATGCTTTGCTCGACACGATCGAGCAGCTGCAGGGCGCGCCCGTCACCGCTTCTCTTTTGGAAAGCACGATCCTGCCCGCGCGCGTGCAGCGCTACCAGCCGGGCGACCTGGACACGCTGATCGCCGCGGGCGAGATCGCTTGGTGCGGGCTCGATGCACTGGGCGAACAC
This sequence comes from uncultured Acidobacteriaceae bacterium, assembly GCA_964246845.1. Lineage (GTDB taxonomy): Bacteria > Acidobacteriota > Terriglobia > Terriglobales > Acidobacteriaceae > EB88. Next base: position 6,030 of record CAXTSB010000063.1, on the reverse strand, counting down.
GACGGGCGGATTGCGCTCTACCTGTCCGACCAGCTGCCGATCCTGCGCGGGCCCCGGGCGTCCTTGATCGATAAAGACGCCGAGCCCCTGACCGAGCGCGAGCAGGCGCTTGCGGCGCAGCTGAGCCGTGGCGGAGCGATGTTTTTCGCGCAGCTGCATGACGCGGTCGGCGGGGGCTACCCGGGCGAAACACTCGATGCCCTGTGGTCGCTTGTGTGGCGGGGCATTGCGACCAACGACACCTTCCATGCCCTGCGTGCCTATGCCGCCAAGCCGGCCGCGCAAGCCCGCAGCGGCAAGCGTGTACACAACCAGCAGAACTTCCGCTCGCGCCGGGCCGGGAGCCCGCCCAGCGCGCAAGGGCGGTGGACGCTCCTGCCCGGCGGCGACGCGCTTGCTTCACAAACTGAGTGGTCCCACGCCGCAGCGCAGCAGCTGCTGAACCGCTACGGCGTGCTCACCCGCGAATCGGTCGGGGCGGAAAACCTGCCCGGCGGGTTTTCCGCGGTGTACGACGTGCTGAAGGCGATGGAGGAATCCGGCAAGATTCGCCGCGGGTATTTTGTGGCCGGCCTCGGCGCGACGCAGTTCGCGCTGCCTTCCGCGGTCGATCTGCTGCGTTCGCTCCGCTCCGGCGCCGCGCCCGAGCCCTCCGAGATGCTCACGCTGGCCGCAACCGACCCCGCGAACCCATACGGCTCCGTGCTGCCCTGGCCTGCCTTGCAGGGCGGGGAACAGGACGGAAGCGCTGTCCGCACACTGACCCGAGGAGTCGGGGCAAGCGTGATCCTGCGCAACGGTGAACTGGTCGCGTACATGCGGCGCGGCAATCCCCACGTCCAGTTCTTCCTGCCGGCCGAGGAGCCCGAGCGCGGGCAGGCAGCGCGCGACCTCGCGGCGCACCTGGCCGCGCAAACGCAGGAGGCGATGCAGGCGGGCGGGGAAACGCACGAGCGCGGCGGCCTGCTCGTGGCCACCATCAACGGCGAGCCGACGCACCTGCACTGGATAGCCCGCACGCTCCAGGATGCCGGCTTCCAGGCCGCGCCCATGGGCTTCAACGTGCGGCGCATGCTGCCGTCCCTGCCCGGGAGGGGCCCGGCCCATGCCTGAAGGCGACACAATTTTCCGATCCGCCCGCGCTCTGGGCCGGGCGCTCACCGGCAAAACCGTTACCGGTTTCGAAACCGCGCTCGCGCCGCTCGCGAGCGTGAATGACAACACCCCCATCGTGGGCCGCACGGTCGAGAACATCGAGGCCGTCGGCAAATGGCTGCTGATTCATTTCTCGGGCGACCTCATCCTGGTCACGCATATGCTCATGAGCGGGTCATGGCACATCTACCGCACGGGTGAACGCTGGCGCGTGCCCCGGCGCATGATGCGCTGCGTGGTGCGGACAGAGGACTTCGAGGCGGTCGCCTTCAACGTGCCGGTCGCGAAATTTTTCACAGCCCGCACACTCGAACGCGACAGCATGATTCCCAAGCTCGGGCCGGACCTGCTGCGCTCGGACTATGACGAGGCCGAGGCGCGTGCGCGCATCCTGGCCCGCCCCGACGAGGAGATCGCAAGCGTGCTCCTGAACCAGCGCGTGCTCGCGGGCCTGGGCAATGTGTATAAGGTCGAGGTGTGCTTCCTGTGCGGGGTCAATCCGTTCCGCCTTGTTGCGTCCCTCAGCGCGCAAGAGCTCGACTGCCTCCTGTTTCAGTCGCTCAAGCTGATCCGCGCCAACGTGCGGGAGTCGACCGAGGAGCAGCCGCTGACCTACACCGGCGCGCGGCGCACCACGCACTCCTCAAGCGAGTGCGCGCGGCTGTGGGTGTACGCGCGGCAAGGCCAGCCCTGCCGCCGCTGCGGGGCCCAAGTGCTGATGCGGAAACAAGGTCCGGATGCGCGATCGACCTACTGGTGCCCGCAGTGCCAGCCGAGCGAGCCGGGGCAAGCGCCCGTGGCGGGGTGGGCTATGGTGGGGCGGGCGCGGAAGTCGCGATGTTGAGAGCGGAGTCTTCCGATGATCCGACCGCTGGCCACCTGTCCTGCTTAAAGGTCATATGGTTCCGAAAGGCACTCCATAAAGCTAATCGAGGAGCGTCACTCCTCAGTAGCACTACAGAGGCTCTCACGTTATCCGCACCGAAGCAGAAGCTTGCACCGATTGCTTGCCTGGTGCATACTTCCGGCATGAGGGCAAACATCAACCTCGACGCCGATGCTTATGCTTTCGCATCGAGTTACGCGAGCGCAAAAGGGATCCCGCTCGGTGCGGCTGTCAGCGAGCTTTTGCGGCGCGCGGAACAGTCGCCGTCGCCGCCGTCGCCGCACATCATCATGAACAGCCGCGGAAGGCGGGTGCTCGCAAAAGGGAACCGGATCGTAACGCCGGCGATGGTCAAGGAACTGTCCGAGGATGATCTTGACTGAAAGTTTGACTTATCTCCTTGACGTCAATCTTGCCCTTGCCTTGGTGGATCAAGCACACATACATCACGCGGCAGCTTCAACATGGTTTGAAACGCCTGGCCTTCGGTGGTCGTTTTGCGCCTTCACGGAGGCCGGCATCCTTCGCCTCCTGACACGCACAAAAGGCCTTCAGCTGACGATGGAGCAGGCTGCAGGACTTTTAGAAGATTTGAAAGGAACCGGTTATCGCTATCAACCCATTGGCGAGGAATGGCAGACACTGACCGAACCGTTTGCCAAGCAGCTGCACGGGCACAATCAGGTCACGGATGCCTACCTGCTTGGCCTCGCGATTCGTGAGGGACTGGTATTGACTACGTTCGATAAGGCGCTCCTGCATATGGCCGGAGAGTACAAGAAACATGTCCTTCTGTTAAAGGGGTAGAAGCAGGATTCGTGGAGATGGTTTTATCACCCGGTAATTGCAGATGCATCACTGTTCGTCCGTAAGTAACTATCATGGGTTTGTCACGTAAGCTTTTACAGACCCAGCATTGGTTCTCTAAGGCTTTTTTGTCAGCATACTTACATCATTGCTTGCACGAACACTCCAAGAAGCAGGATGCTTCTAAAAGTGAGTCAAACGCCGAGTGACAATCATTCGACACTGGCTGTCCCACCAGTCAAAGTCACACTTCAGCGTTTCTGTATCCAAAGCTCCCGGCCGTGTCTCAAACAGAGAATGACCACAGGAGGCAGCATGTCACTGCACGAGGAATCAGCCGCATACCGAAACAAAGCGCAGCAAATGCTCGGAGACAAGTTCGAAATTTTGCGCGGCGCGATTGACCGCCAAAAAGCGTCGGGGCTTGAGGGCAAAGCCCTGCGGACAGGGGATAAGGCCCCGCTGTTTACTCTGCCCGATGCCGACGGCAAGCAGGTTTCGCTTGAAGCGCTGCTGGCGCAAGGACCGGTGGTTTTGGCCTTCTATCGCGGCGAATGGTGCCCGTTCTGCAATTTGGAGCTGAAGGCGTTCCAAGACGTACTGCCGGAGATCAAGGCCGCGGGTGCGGTGCTGATCGCGGTATCCCCCGAAAAGCCCGAGTTCAGTCGGCTGGCGGGCGAGAAGCAGCAACTGACTTACCCTGTGCTGACCGACGCCGGCAGCACGGTTTCCCGGCAGTTCGGACTTGTGTTTGCATCCGACCCTGCGGTGAAGGATCTCTCGCTCAATATGTTCAAAAACGACGTAGGTGCGCGGAACGCGGACGGGACCTGGGACCTGCCGATGCCGGGAACCTTTGTCATCGACGGGGACCGGACGATCCGGTATGCCCATGTGGACGCGGATTACATGACCGGGCGCGCGGAACCGAAGGACGTTGTCGCGGTGCTGCACGGTTTGGCCGTGCCTGCATAGCGCTTTTCCCGCGGGCGGCTTTCCGGCCGGTAAGGCCGCCCTTCTCATCTTTCAATCGTCACTTGCCGATATGGAAGTCAATCGTCACGGTTTGCTTGGTTTCAAACGAGGAAACTAAGCGCTCCTTGCTTTTCGAACCCTGGTACATGGCCCAAACTTTGTAATCCGTAGACGCGGGCAGCTGGCCGAAGCGGTACGCGCCATCATCGGGCGCGATAAAGGACTTGACCACATTGGTTTTCTGGTCCTGGAGGTAGATGACCGCCCCCGAAAGGGGAGCCGCACCTGCGTCGAACACGTGGCCCTCAATCGTGCGCGCTGCCTGCTGTGCGTGAGCGAAGGTTCCGCCTGGGTGCCATACGGCAAGCGCGGGCAGTGCAAGAGCAGCTGCAAGGGCGGCGCGCCGCAGCTTCGGTCGGTTCTCCATGTCCTGCTCCCTCCTGGAAACTTCTTCAAGTCTAGAGCACGGTGCCGAATGGACCTCCGTCCTGCTTAGACGCCCTAGGCTCACTCTTCTTCCTCGGCCATCTCCGGCTCATCCTCGTCGATCTCCTCGTCGACGCGGGCGAGCTCCAAAGGATCTGTCGCAACCACTTCGTACTCAGTGCCGCACTCGTCGCATGTGATCGAATCGCCTTCTTCCACATCTTCCTCGTCCATATCGAGAGCGCTGTCACATTCGGGGCAAAGCATCGGGTCTCCTCCTGTACGGGATGGGGTGATAGGGTGTGAGCACCCGGCCTTCGTTTGCGTTGGCCGGGTGCCGAACCTTTTGCGTACAGATGCGGGAACAACGGCGGACGACGGGGTGCGCGTGGCGAAAAACTTTTCAGGATTTCAGTGGTGTGCGGTTCTTCTGACGGTCTTCCTGTGCGCGCCGGCGCTGCAAGCGGTAGGGGACAACGCCCGGCGCGATTACGTTGCCGCGGGCGCTCGGCTCAAGCCTCTGCCCGCCGACCCACATGTCGCGGCCGCGGTCCAATCCATCGCCGCGGATGCGGTGCGGAAAGACATCGAAGCCCTGGTCGGGTTCGGCAACCGCTCCACGCTTTCAAGCGTCGGTCCGCAAACGCCCGGTAAAGGCGTTACGGCGGCGGCCGATTGGCTGTTCGCGCAGTACAGCGCCATCGGCAAGGCTTGCAACGGCTGCCTCGATGTCGAGCGCGATGCCTTTGTCGAGCAGCCGGGCAGCGGGCAGTACGGCCGGCGCATTCACGAGCCGACGCCCATCACCAACATCTATGCGGTGCTCAAGGGGACCGAGCCTGGTCGGCGGGCCGTGCTGGTGACCGGACACTACGATTCGCGCAACTCCACGAACGAAAACACGACCGACGCCGCGCCCGGCGCGAACGATGATGCCTCGGGGGTGGCGGTTTCGCTTGAAAGCGCGCGGGCCCTGACGGCTTCCGGGGTGCGGTTCGGAGCTTCCATTATCTTTGCGGCGGTCGCGGGCGAGGAGCAGGGGCTGAACGGCAGCCATCACTTGGCTGAGGTGCTCAAAGCCGCCGGCTGGCAGTTGGAAGCCGTGCTGAACAACGACATCGTGGGCGGGGACACGACGCCCGGCCCGGATGCCGGATTGCAGGACAAAACAGCGGTGCGGGTGTTTTCCGAGGGCATCCCATCCGCGGCCACGCCCGACCAGGTGGTGCAGATTGAGCTGCTTGGCTACGAGAGCGACTCGCCCTCACGCGAGCTGGCGCGGGCGGTCGCGGGCGTCGCGGCCTCGTACGGATCGCCGGTGCAGCCTGTTCTGGAGATGCGCCGCGACCGCTTTCTGCGCGGCGGCGATCACACCTCCTTCAACGCAGCCGGTTTCGCGGCGGTGCGGTTCACTGAATGGCGGGAGAACTTCGACCACCAGCACCAGAATGTGCGCGTGGAGAACGGCAAGCAATACGGCGACCTACTCCAGTACGTGGACTTCCATTACGTCGCCGCGGTCGCGCGGCTGAATGCGGCGGCGCTGGCCCAATTCGCGCTCGCGCCCGCGCCGCCGGCAAACCCGCGCGTCGTCACGGCGGGGCTGGACAACGGAACCATGGTGACCTGGACGCCCGCGCCCGGCGCGCGTACGCAGGTGGTGTGGCGCAGGCTGGAAGCTTCGGACTGGGAGTATGGCGGGGGCGTGGCGGGCGGCGGCGACCTGACACTTGCGGTTTCCAAGGACAACGTGATCTTCGGCCTGCGCTCGATCGACGCGG
>CAXTSB010000062.1:8833-19396 GCA_964246845.1 uncultured Acidobacteriaceae bacterium | reverse complement strand
CCCCCATATAAGCCGTTCCTACCGCCCGCCGCATCCTGAACTCCCCGCCCGCGCATCCCACGTACGTAACGTAGGCAACGCAAGGGGCGCGCATGAGCAAGGCAGTCAAAGCTGTTCTTTGGATCGTCGGAATTTTTATCGTGCTCGTGGCCGGTGCCGCGGCAATCCTCCCGGCGTTCCTGAACGCCGACTCGTTCCGCGCGCGCGTCCAAACGGATGCGACCAAATCGCTCGGCCGCCAGGTGACCATCGGGAAGCTCGCACTGTCGATTTTCTCGGGCGGGCTTGTCGCGAATCAGGTGGCCATCGCCGACGACCCTCGCTTTTCCAATCAGCCGTTTCTCCAGGCGGAGAGCGTGAAAATCCGGGTTGCGCTGATTCCTCTGATTTTCAGCAAGCAGGTGCAAATCCAAGGTTTCACGCTGCAAGACCCCAAGGTGAACCTACTCCAGTCGTACCCGGCCACCTCGGGCGGACCCACGATTTGGAACTACTCCTCCCTCGGCGCATCCTCCTCGAGCCCGCAGGCAAAAGCCGCTTCGTCCAACAGCAGCCTGAACTCGCTCACCGCCGGGTCGATCGAAATCGCGAACGGGGCCATCACGGTCGGCAAGCGGCCGCAAACCGCTGCCGCGCCCGACCACACGTACCAGAACGTGGACCTGACGATCAAAAACTTCGGCTCGGAGAAAGCATTTCCATATGAACTCTCAGCCTCGCTGCCCGGCCAGGGCACGGTGACGGCCAAGGGCAACGCGGGCCCGATCGATTCACGCGATGCGGCCAACACTCCCTTCACGCTTGACCTTCAAGCCAAGCACATCGACCCGCTCGCCGCCGGGTTCCTGGACCAGTCTGCCGGGATCTCCGGGCTGGTGGACGTGTTCAATCTCCAAGCTGCTTGGAACGGGCAGCAGATGCACATCAGCCAGCTCACGCTCCAAAAGCCGGCGCTGACCATTGTCCAAAGCAACAAGCCGACACCGAAGAAGCCCGAGAAACCCGCCGACCAAACTTCCCTGCTCCAGCAGCTCTCGGTTGATACGGCTTCGATTGCAAACGGGTCGGTAACACTGACCACGCCGGGCAAGGCGGGCCCGCCGGTGGTGTATCAGGATATCAACGCCAAACTCACGAATCTTACGCCGAAAAGCCAGTCGCCTTTCCAGCTCACGGCCGATTTGCCCGGTTCGGGCTCGGTAGCCGCAAATGGACGGCTTGGGCCGTACAACCAGGTCGCCGCCGCGCAAACACCGGTGTCCGCCAATGTAAACCTGAAAGGAATCCAGCTGGGCCAGGCGGGCATTTTGCCCGCCGACGCCGGCATCGGCGGCACGCTCGGGATGCAGGCGCAGGTGCAGTCGAACGGTCAGGTGTTGCAAGCGGCCGGCAAGGGTCAGGTCCAGGGCATTCGTCTGGCGCAGGGCGCAACACCCTCACCCAAGCCACTCGACGTTGAGTTCGCGGTAAACAAAGACCTGAACGCGAATACCGGGCAGATTCAGCACGCGACGCTTTCCGTCGGCGGCGCGGCGCTCAGCCTGGGCGGCACCTTTCAGTCTTCCGGGCCCTCGACCGCGCTCAACATCAAGGTCAACGGCAACCAGGTGCCGATCGACGCGATCGAGGCGTTCCTGCCGGCGCTCGGCATTAATCTGCCGCAGGGCTCGCAACTGAAAGGCGGCTCGCTCACAACGGCGCTTACGGTTTCCGGCTCCTCGGCCAGCCCGACCATCTCCGGACCGGTAAAGCTGGATGGAACACAGCTTGCCGGATTTGATCTTGGCGCGAAGCTCGGCCAACTATCGCAATTGACCGGCGGCAAGCTCGGCAATGCAACCGGCTCAGGAACCAACATCCGCTCGCTTTCGATGAATGTCCGCGAGCAGGGCAATAACATCACCACCGACAACATCGCGCTTGACGTCACGGGCGTCGGCACCGCATCAGGCAATGGGACGGTATCCGCAGCGGGCGCGCTCGACTACAACATGCTCTTGAAGCTGACCGGCCTGACCGGAGGTGGCGCGGCTCCGGCCCAAACACAAGCTCCGGCGCAAACGCAATCCAAAGGCGGTTTGGGCGGCCTGCTCGGCAGCGTCACCGGCGGAGGAGGCGCGGGCGGCGTAAGCGGCCTGATCCCCGGCGGCAAGGGCCTGGGTTCCATCGGCGGGTTAAGCTCAGGGCTGCTTGCGAAAGGGATTCCCGTCCAGATCACCGGAACCACCGCGCAGCCGCGATTCGCCCCCAACTTGAAAGGCTTGACCGCCGGAGTCGGCGCGGCCGCGGCACAGCAGTTCCTAGGCGGCAAGACCGGAGCCGCCCAGGGAACCGGAACGCAGCAGCCAGCGCAGTCGCCCAGCGACCAGATCAAGAAGGGACTCGGCGGCCTGCTCGGGCACTGATGATGGCCGAATCCGTCTGGGACTACCCGCGTCCGCCCCGCTTGGAACCGACCCCGCGCCGCCTGCACATCGTGCACGGCGCGGTGCTGGCGGATACCGTGCGCGCGCTGCGGATTCTCGAAACAAGCCACCCGCCGGTCTATTACATCCCGCAATCCGACATCGCCATGGACCGCCTCCGACCGTCTCAGCGGCGCGGCAGCTTTTGCGAGTGGAAAGGCGCGGCCGTGTACTGGTCGCTGCCCGGCGTCCCTGACGTCGCCTGGTCGTACCCGAAACCCGCGCCTGCCTATCTCGCGCTCAAGGACCATCTGGCGTTTTACGCCTCGCGCGTGGACGAGTGCACCGTGGACGGCGAGCGCGTCGAGCCGCAGCCCGGCGACTTCTACGGCGGCTGGATCACCTCGGACCTGCTCGGGCCGTTCAAAGGTGCGCCCGGGACGATGGGTTGGTAGCCATCCCGAGTACATCCGCCGCGCTCAGCCCCGCTTCCCGCAGCGCACGCACGCTCAGTGCGTCCGTACGTTTGGCAAGCCGCTGCCCGTGGGCGTCGAGCACCAGCGGCACATGAGAAAACGCCGGAACCGCGGCCCCGAGCGCACGGAAAAGCAGGATCTGGCGCGCGGTCGAGAGCAGCAGGTCCGCGCCGCGCACCACCTCCGTCACGCCCATGGCCGCATCGTCCGCCACACTCGCCAGCTGGTAGGCAGCCCATCCGTCGCGCCGCCACACGCCGAAGTCCCCAAAATGCCACCCCGCCGTAAACGCTTGCGCGCCCGCGCTGCCGTCGTGCCAGGCAACTGTCCCTGACTCTACCCGAAAACGCCAGTTGCGTCCGCCCGGGCCATCCGACGCCCAGCGCTTCCGAACCCCGTCGCCGGGAGGGGCCGCGGGACGGCACGTTCCGGGGTAGACCGGCTCGCCCCCGCTTTCGTGCGGTGCGTCGGCAGCCTCGGCCAAGTCCTTGCGCGAGCACACACACGGGTATACCAAGCCGGCCAAAGTGAGCCGCTCCCAAGCCGCCCGATACAGCTCCGTCCGCCCGCTTTGGAAAACCAGCTCACCCTGCCAGGCGATGCCGAGCCAATGGAGGTCCTGCATCGCGGCATCGACATACTCGGCGCGCGAGCGCGCCCGATCCAGGTCGTCGATCCGCAGCCGCAGCACCCCGCCCCGCGCCCGGCCGCGCGCAAGGGCAAAGGTACGCACATGCCCCAGGTGCAGTAATCCCGTGGCAGAAGGCGCGAGCCTGCCTGTATAGCCGAGCATCGGCTTAGTCTCGCATGGGAAAAAAGAAGGGACGCAAGGTAAACCGCGCCCCTTTCCGGAAAGCATTTGCCTGGAACAGCGAAGCTGCTGCTCCAGCTTTAGAACAGGTACTTGAGCGAAAGTTGTATTTGGCGCGGGAAGTTCTGCTCCGTTGCTCCTACCGTTCCAAAACCTGAGTAAGCTCCGGGGTCGTTCGGATTGGCGACTTGGAGATTTCGTTGAAGCGGTTGATTGTATCCGCCCAGATTGGGGCCGCCGAAGATGGGCGTGTTGGTCAGATTGAAAGCTTCCGCCTTGAACTGTAGAACATTGCCTTCCTTGATAGGAAATTGTTTTTCGATGCCCAACTGTGTTTGCTGCGCGTAGGGGTTGCGCAAATGGCTCGTGCGTTCGAGCCGTGTCACAATCCGGTAGGGTCCGAACGGCTGGAGGCAGTTTGCTTGACCGCCGGTTTGATAAGCCTGAAGGTTGTCAGCATTATTGATCCAAGATGTATACGACTTTTTCGCGACACGCTGGAAATTGAAAGCCTGGGAGCCGCCGCACGTATAGTCGAAGCCCTGCGGCAGATTGCCCACGGGCGTGCCGCCGTCGTTTGAGAAGATCCAATCCAGCTGCCAGCCCGCGATCGCCTCATTTGCCGCTGCGCCGACGCCTGATGCGAATGCCTGCCCTCGCCCGAACGGCAGCGAGTACAGCCCGCTCAACGCGAAATCCCAGGGCCGGTCGGACCCATCGATTACTGTATACGGCACAGTATCAACATAGTTGGTGTTTCCATTGTTCAACAAGTTATTCCGATCTTCCGAACGCGAATAAGTGAACGAAGCCAATACACTTAAGCCGCTTGACAGGGCGCGTCCGCCGGTAAGCCGTTTTTCAAGCTTGGCCTGCAGCGCATTGTATGTCGAGGAGCCGATCGGCACGTTGTAATCGAAAAGGCCGTTGAATTGGGGATAGGGCACCAGCAGCTGCGCCTGCGAGATGGTCTGACTGCTGCCCAGGTCGGAGGTGACGGGCAACACTCCATAGAAGGGATTGGGCACCTGCGCGTTGAGAAAAGCGCCCTGGTCGGCCGCGCCCGCGTTCACAAGCGCCAGCGGCAGCGAGTTGAGCTGCGTGCCGACGCGCAGCTGGTTGGTGTAGTTGCCGACATAGTTGATGTCGTAGATCGTGTGAACAGGCCCAGCGCCTTGTACGCCGAAAGACCAGTAATACGACTTCGGGATGCGCCGCGCCCGTTGGTCGAAACCGATGCCGTTGCCGATTTCGGAGTTCAAACCTTGGGTAAACCCTGGAGGTGTGATGATGCCGTTCGGGTAAGGATTTCCTTGGTTGAAATACGTGGTCGGGGTACGGCCTCCATCAAGCGAGCTGACGTAATTGGTTTGCTGCTGGAAGGTATTGGTGCCGCCCAGCTCGATGCCCTCCCCGGAAGAGATCCCGAAGCCGCCGCGGATGACAAACTGCCTGGTCGGCGCGAACGAGACACCGACTTTAGGCAGGAAATTACCTACCAGGTTTTCATAAGCTGTAAAGTTGGAGCTGGGAAACTGCAGGCCGCCCAGCAGCGGATTGCGGATGCCGCCCGCGCCGTTCAGTTGTGCCTGCAGGGGGCTTACGGTATTTAGATTGAAGCCTGCCGACAGCCGATTGTTGCGCTCCACAGGAGAGGTCTCCGTGTCCCAGCGGATACCCAAATTCAGGGTCAGGTTGGGCCGTACTTTCCAGTCGTCCTGCACAAAAGCCGAGTAATAGCGGTAAGCCTCGTACACACTTTCGAAGTCCTGTACGCTGCCGTTGTCCGGATAGCCCAGCAATAAATCAGCTAATTGATCGCCGTCGCCGTTGCCGCGGAACGGGTCCTGCTGCGTAAACTGCGTGCCGAAGGTAAACTGCCCGCTCGGCTGGCCCACACCGTTCGGACGGAAGTGAAATATCTCCCCTTCAAAGCCGATGTGCAGCGTATGGTGGCCCAGCGTCTGGGTGAGCGAGGGTGCGAAGTCGAAAGTCTCATTGGTGCTGTCGGTTTGCAAGTAATTGCCGATGATGCTCGCGAAGCGGCTTCCGTTCAGGTTGATCTCAGGAGCCAAGTCGAGCGTCGTCGTCGGTATCTGCGGCTGCGTGATGCCCAGGCTCGCAGCGGAAAGGTTTCCGGCCAAACCCGCCGCCGCGCCGCCGTCGGGGTTGCGGTTCACCGCACGGTTCCACGCAATCCGCACGTCCGCCAGCCGCGTCGGCGAAAACGTATGAGTCACATCGAATGCCGCCGTGTAAGAGATGCGTCGATTGAAGATGTTGCCGCGCGAGATGTTATTCGGCAAGCCTGATGAATTGCGGTATTCCTGGCCCGTGAAGTAGGTGTAGATACCATATAACCGCGTCCGGTCGGAGATGTCGTGATCTACACGGATCATCGGCTGGTTATAGCTGTACCTGCCGGGGTCCGAGGCCGTGTAATTGTCGTTGTATCCATTCGCCAATACGTTCGGCTGCGGGAATAAGTTCAGGATCGCGAGCCCTTGCGCGCTGAGCCGGTTCGCGGGAATCGTGTTGTTCGGGAAAGGATCGCGCGTGTACTGCTGGCATGGGTTCTGGCCGGCCACGGCGCACCGCGTCGTCAAGGGATCATAGATGTTTCGCTGGGTTGTGTTGGCCAGATAGCTGGTGAAGTTCACGCCGCCGTCAGCGCCGGGGCGCAAGTCCGGCGTCGGTACATCGGTGACGACGCCCACGGGCAGCACCTCGCGCCAGCCTTCAAAGGAAAAGAAAAAGAAGGTGCGATTTTTCAGAACCGGCCCGCCTACGGTTCCGCCGAACTGGTGCTGGTTATGGAATGGCTTCGCGGCGCCTACCTGGTTCAACTGGAACGTATTTGCATCGAGGACAGAATTACGCCAAAAGTCATAAGCCGTTCCGTGAAAGTGATCGGTCCCACTCTTCAGTACCGTGTTGATGGTGCCGCCGGTAGCGCGGCCGTACTGCGCATCGAAGGTGTTGGTCTGCACTTTGAACTGGTCGACTGCGTCAATGCTGGGCGCGACATTCCAAGTGCCCGCGCCCCCCCCCTTGCGAGGAAACAGGCGCGCCATTCAGGGAGAACTGATTTTGTTGGCCCGCCTGACCGTTGATGGAGTAAGAGTTGTTCTGGTCCCACGCCCGCGTGCCTGAAAATCCGCCGGGGCCGTATTGAGTTTGCGTAATGCGCGAACCGGGAATAATGCCGAGCAGGGTGTAGAGCTGACGGCCATTCAAAGGCAGGTTCTGCACCTTTTCCGGATCGAGCACGGTCCCGAGTGAAGCATCCCCGGTGTTCACGCGGTTCGCATCGCTTTCCACCTTGACTGTTTCGGAAACTTGGCCCGGCTTCATCTTGTAGATCAGCTCAATTTTCGCGGCGACGTCGATATGGATGCCTACCTGCGTTTGGCTTTCGAAGCCTTGCACCCTGACTTCAACGTTGTAGGTGCCCGTGTCGACCAAGGGAATGGTGAACTGCCCGTCGGCACGGCTGATAGTGGTGTAGGTTTGTGACGGTCCGGAAGCGATGACCACCGCGCCCGGGATGACCGCGCCGGACTGGTCGGTGATCTGTCCACTGATCACACCGCGGAACTCCTGAGCGCCCGCGGTTGCAGCCATGAAGGCCACCGCGGGTACGAATAACGCCGAAGCCGCCAAAAGAGGAAACTGCCGTTGGAAGAATCGCATGTGCCCTGCACACCTCGTTGCGCATCGACCCAGATACGGTTCCGCTCGTTGTGGAATCGTTTCCAAATTGTGGTGAGGACAGTAATGCCTTCAGGTAACTCCTGTCCAGAACTTTTTTACAGCTCGATGAAAGATGCGGTTTGCTGTCAGCGTCGGGCGGAAGTCAGAACAATTCCGGGATGTTGGTGAACGCGATCCGTGTGGGAGCGGATGCGCCGGCGAGCAGCATGCTTGCCGTGCACAGGGTGTGGGTGCCGTGGCGGCCGTTGATGCGGTCCATGACGGCGGAAAGCCGCCCGCGGCGTGTTTCCTCGCCGAAGAGCGAAAGCGTGTGGAGGTGCTCGGGCACGAGCTCGCCGAGCCAGACACCCACATAGAACGGCTGTGTATGCGCCGGCCGCCGCGCCCACAGCTTGCCAAGCGCTTCGGCCAGGGTTTGCGTGTCTTGGCATTCGACGATCCGCAGACCCTCGGACCAGCCGACCTGCGGGATGCCCGAGCTGTGCACCTTTGCGCTGCGCGGAGCGGTGTACTTGACGGAAACAGCGATGTGCCCGGCCCACAAACGCGCCGCGCGCAGGCGCATGGCGGCCTTGTGCAGCAGCTTGTGCAGCACGGCATGCGCTCCTTCGGGCGTGCGCAGGTCCGGCGGGAGCACATGGCTTTGCGAAACGGACTTCTGGTGCTCGAGCTTGGGATCGAGAAAGTCCTCGCCCCGGAGCCAGTGCCACAGCTTTTCGCCGCCAGCGCCGCCCCACACCTCGCGCATGCCGTTGCGGCCTAAAGCCAGGAGCTCGGGCATGGTGCGGATGCCCGCCGCGTGAAGCCGCGCTTCCATGCGAGCGCCGACCCCGGGCAGGTCGCGCGGTGTCAGGCTTGCGAGTGCCGGGAGCAGGATGTCATGGGTGAGCGCCACCAAGCCGTCCGGCTTTTCCATGTCGGAGGCGATCTTGGCGAGGTAGCGGTTGGGCGCGAGCCCGACCGAGCAGCGCAGGGTGGCTCCGGCATGTTCGCGGATGGACCGCTTGACGGCTTGCGCGAGCGCGAGCGCCCGCAGCAGCTCGCGCTCCCGGCCCATGAGCGAGCAGGCCATTTCATCGATCGACAAGACCGCCGCCACCGGAACGCAGCGCTCAATCGCCTCGATAATGCGGTGATGGTATGCAACATACTCGCGATGCCGGGCGTGTACCAGGGTCAAGTCCGGGCACATCCGCTTAGCCTCGCCCACCTTGACGCCTGTTTTTACCCCGAACGCCTTTGCCTCGTAGCTGGCCGCGATCACCGTCGAAGTGTCAGCCTCGACCGGCACGACAGCGATGGATTTGCCGCGCAGCTCCGGCCGCAGCTCCTGCTCCACGGAGGCGAAGTAGGAGTTCAGGTCGAGAAACAGCCAGCGCACTTCAGGCTTTGTATTCACACGCTTTCCCCAACATGACCGATGCTATTTTCGTATTTTCTTCGCTTCACCGCAACAGCTTCTCTCTGCCAGGATCACATTTGTGCCGAGATTTCTTCAGAGCAAGCGTTACGAATGGTTCACGCGAGTTCCGAAATGGGAATAAATGCTGTTTTGGAACCTGCCTGATGCGCTTTATTGGAAAAGGTTGCAGAAGGTGATTGCAAAGTTCTGTTCCAGCATGGCAGGATGCCTGTATCGATCAACCGGTGTGGCTCGAAAATCATCCCCGCCGCACCGGTTTTCTGAAAAAACAGGCGGGTGCTCCATGTGGTTCCTTCATCTTCAGGATGTTTTGCATCGCTTTTCTGCCATGAACCCGCACCTGCCTGAAGCCGTCATCACCTGCGGCGCGGCCCTGCTTGTCGGCTCCGCGGCTGCTTGCGCGTGCAGCCCGAAGCAGGAAAAGGATGAACTCTTCCACCGGCGCGTCTCCTAAGCCGCCGGTCCGCTTCTGGAAGCAGCGGCCGGCCCGGAACAAATAGGCTGCCAAGTTTCTCCACCGTCGGTACTCTGCGCTTTCCCACGCACTTGCTTTAGCGTGGGAGCCAGAGGTGCTTTCATGAGCGAGTCCGAACTGAAACCGGCACGCGTTTCCTTGCCGGCCACGGAATATCCCCCACCCGCCCAAGCTTCGGAAACGGGGGCCATGCCTCCCGAGCAGATTCTGAGCGTCACGGTAATCACTCGACGGCGCAAACCGCTGGCCCTGCACGAGCTTGAGGGCCGCATCGTAAGCCGCGAAGAGTTTGATCAAAACTACGCGGGCGCGCCCGAGGACTTCGACGCGTTGCGCTGCTTCGCCCACGAGCACGGGCTGTCGGTCGATGAGGCGAACACGAGCCTTGCCCGCCGCAGCCTGGCGCTGCGCGGCCCGGCCGGACGCATGCAGCAGGCATTCGGAACTACCCTGCACACCTATCAACACTTGGCGCACCACAAGCATTTTCACGGCTACAAGGGTGCGCTTTCGCTGCCTGGGGACATCGCGCCCCGGGTGGAAGCCGTGTTGGGGCTGGACACGCGGCCGATCGCGAAGGCGCACATCCGACGCTTGGACGAACAAAGCGGCTCGGTCCGTGCGAACGCCGCCGGAGCGAGCTTTACACCCTTGCAAGTTGCCCAGCTGTACGGGTTTCCGACAGGGGTGACCGGAGCAGGCGCAACGATCGGCATCGTGGAGCTGGGCGGCGGTTATGAAGCCAGCGATGTAACCGCCTACTTCAAGGGCCTGGGCCTGACGCCGCCTTCCGTGGTGGCCGTGGCAGTGGACGGCGGCGCAAACGTACCCGGCGGCGACCCGCAAGGCGCGGACGGCGAGGTTGCCCTCGATATCCAAGTAGCCGGGGCAGTGGCGCCCGGCGCGAAGATCGCTGTTTACTTCGCACCCAATACCGATCAAGGTTTTATCGACGCGATTACAACCGCGGTGCACGATACGGCAAACAAGCCCAGCATCATCTCCATCTCGTGGGGCGGCCCGGAAACGACCTGGAGCGCTACATCGCGCACCGCGCTCGACAATGCATGCCAGTCCGCCGGAGCGCTCGGCATTACCGTAACAGTGGCTTCAGGGGACAACGGCTCTTCCGATGGCCAGTCGAAGAGCACGGTCGACTTCCCTGCTTCGAGCCCGCACGTTCTGGCTTGCGGCGGCACGAAGCTGACCGGCTCGGGCGCGGCGATCGGCTCGGAGGTGGTGTGGAACGACCAACCCTC
>CAXTSB010000062.1:8326-8823 GCA_964246845.1 uncultured Acidobacteriaceae bacterium | reverse complement strand
TCTACCAGCAATCCGCGGTGGCCGACAAAGGGCTCGGGCGGCGCGAGCGGCGGCGGCGTCAGCACGGTTTTTGCGCTGCCGAGCTGGCAGGCGAACGCGGGCGTTCCTAAAAACGGCCGGGGCGTCCCGGATGTCGCCGGCGATGCCGCGCCCGCGACCGGCTACCAGGTCCTGGTGGACGGCGCGCGGCAGGTGGTGGGGGGAACGAGCGCCGTCGCGCCCTTGTGGGCCGGACTCGCCGCGCTGCTGAACGAGCAGCGGGCGCGGGCGGGACAAGCACCCGTCGGCTTCATGAATCCACAGCTTTACGGCTCGCCGGCTGGCCTACGCGATATCACGAGCGGGAGCAACGGGTCGTATCAGGCCGCGAAAGGCTGGGACCCTTGTACGGGTTTGGGCTCGCCGAACGGAAGCGCTTTGGCGCAGCTTTTTAGCGCCAACGGCGGTACCGCGACGGGTTCGGGCGGGTCTCCCACCGCACCCACGCCGCCTACACT
>CAXTSB010000062.1:8023-8316 GCA_964246845.1 uncultured Acidobacteriaceae bacterium | reverse complement strand
TGTTTCTGGGGGGGCCCGCTTCAGCCCTGGGCAAAAAGCGACCGCAGAAACGCCGCGATTTGGCCGAGCATTGCGTGCGATTGCGGAAATCGCGCGACCGTGGCCGGACCGACCGCGAAGTTATGGCTCATGTCGGTTGCATGGCTGTGCGTGACGGAGACGCCGGCTTCCCGCAGTTTGCGCCCGTATGCCAGCCCTTCATCACGGAGAACATCGTAGTCGGCGGTTGCCAGAAAAACCGGCGGCAGCGCAGGGAGCATCGGGGCGCGCAAAGGGGAAATGGCCGGCTCGTC
>CAXTSB010000062.1:0-8013 GCA_964246845.1 uncultured Acidobacteriaceae bacterium | reverse complement strand
GCTCGTCAGGGTCAATCCCGTGGGCATACTGCTCCCAATACCACTGCATGGTTGCGGCTTCCAGGCCGTAGCCGGCCGCGTTCTCAGTGTACGAAGGATGCAGGCCGCTTGGGTGGTCGGTCGCAGGGTACAGCAAGACAAGGCCGCGCAGCTTGGGCGCATCGCGCTCCGTTGCGAGCCGGTTTGCCGTGACCGCGGCGAGGTTGCCGCCGGAGCTGTCGCCTCCAAGCGCGAGGAGGTCCGCGCTGCCGCCCCACTCTTCTGCGTGCTCGCGTGCCCAGAGCAGGGCAGCGCGCGCGTCCTCAAGGGCCGCGGGATAGGGCGACTCAGGCGCGAGACGGTAGTCGACGGAAACGATGCAGATTCCCGCTAAGGGGACAAGCAGCCGGCAAAACGGGTCGTGAGTTTCGATGGAGCCGGCAACCCAACCGCCCCCGTGCAGGTAAACCAGGGTCGGCAGAGGGTGAGCTGGGCTCCCCGGCGGAGTATAAACGCGCACCCTGAGTGAGCCCTCAATCAGGTGATCCGCAGAACGCACCTCGTTCGGCAAGCCCGGGATTGCACGGCCTTCCAACTGCCGCCGCATCCGCGCGCGGGCCTCCTGCGGTGTGCGGACAGGCCCGAGGGCAAGTGCGGCTTGCTCATCGAGGAAGCGGCGCAGGGCGGGATCAAGAGGTTCTCGGGAGCGCGTCATGGCTTTTGGGATGCCGCCCGCTTGCGTCCCCGCGGATGATTGCTCCGCCGGCGATTTCTGTCAGTTGGGCCATCGGTGTTTGCGCATCATGGGTAAAGACCACCAGCCAAGCTTCGCGCGACGCCTGCGCGTAAAAGCGCTTTTTCTCCTCAATGGTGCGCATCGGGTCGAGATCGAAACCCAGCGTCCAGGTAAGCGGCAGGTGCGCGGTGGTGGGTACCAGGTCAGAGATGTAGCAGGCGCGGCGGCCGGAAAGGCTGTCACGGACGTGTACCGCCATCAGCTGCGCCGTGTGTCCTGGGTACAGCTCCAGGGCAAGACCGGGGCCGATCTCAAGGATGCCGCCGGGGGCAAGGGCAATCGGCTCCATCCGCCCGGACGCGAGCAGCGGATCGTAATTGTCGGGCACATATGAGACCGCGTCACGCGGATGTCGTTCGCGGCCGTGCGCGATTTCCCCGGCGTGCGCTATATAGAGCGCATTGGGGAACGTCGGCTCCACCCCGCTCCCGTCCGCGCGCAAACGGGTGTTCCAGCCGCAATGGTCCCAGTGCAGGTGCGTGTTCACAACCAAATCGACAGAGGCGAGCGGGATCGCGGCCGCCGCGAAAGCATCCAGAAGGCGCGCCTGTACCCCGTAAATGGAGGCGAGCTTCGGGGGCAGCTTTTCGCCGAAACCGGTCTCGATCACCGCGGTGCGGAGCTTGCCGTCTCGGTGCGTCCGGACCACAAGCGTGTTCAGGCCGATGGGGATGAGGTTGCGTTCGTCCGCCGGGGCAACGCGGCTCCATAATGCCTTCGGCACCACGCCGAATATGGCTCCGCCGTCGAAGCGGCACAGGCCGTCGGACAGCACCAACAGCTCCGTTTCCGGGCCGAGCCGGTGGCGGGCAAGGATCAGATCGTCATTAGGCGCGGCGGGCTCCATGCGTGCAGTATGTCAGACATGCACCGGCTCCTCGGCGAGCCACACTTGATTGCGGCCGTTGTGCTTAGCCCGGTACAGCGCGCCGTCGGCTTTGCGGAGCAGCCTGTCCGCATCCAGGCCATCCAGCGGGTAGAGGGCAATGCCGACCGAGATCGTGGTGTGGCCGGACCCGTTGCCGAACGCAACGTCGAGCGAGGCAATGCCGCGCCGGATGCGCTCCGCGCGTTCGAGCGCCGCTTCCGCATGGAGGCCGGGCAGGATGATTGCGAACTCTTCACCGCCATAGCGGCAGACGGTATCCTCGGCTCGGACACCTTCGCGGAAGGCATGGCCGATCGCCCGCAGCATGGCGTCTCCGGCGGCATGGCCATAGGTGTCGTTGAAGCGCTTAAAGTGATCGACATCCAGCATCATTAATGCCAGCGGGCTGCCGGCGCGGGAAGCCCGCAGCAGCTCGCGGTCAAGCGTGATCTGCATGAAGTGGCGGTTGAACAGCCCGGTGAGCGCATCGCGGATCGACTGCTCCTCAAGCTGGCTGCGCAGGTTGAGCGATGCCACCGCCATGCCGGTGAGCTGGAGAAACTGCAGGACGCCGTCCAGGTGCTCCTGCACCTCGCGATAGGCAGTGTCCGTTGCGCACTCGATGGTGAGCGACCCCAGGGTTTTGCTTTGAGCGACCAAAGGCAGGCAGACATAGCGGGCGGGCGCCGTGCCGAGGAAATGCCCGCAATCGATCTCCGAGCCTCCGGGCGTACGCCATCGCGGATGCCCCAAGCGCAGGCCGCAGCAGGCTTCGGTCGGAAAGGCGGGCTGTGCCGACGCCGCGAATCCGCCCCAAGTCGAAACTACTTCCACCATGCTGCGCTCAGGGCTGATCATGGCCAGCAACCCGGCGGTGCCGGGAAGCAAACGGGTCATGCAAGCTGTGTTGGTGCGATATACCTGCTCTACTGTCGTGCAAAGCTGGAGCTCGTCGCGGGAAGCCGTCAGGAGCCGGGACTCATCCACGCGCGCTTCAAGCGCCTGCACTGTTTTCCCTAGGTCGCGGTTGACTGCTTCCGTGCGCTTTACGATGCCGCGGCGTTGGAAAGCATCGCGCAGCAAAACGCCGAACAGCCCCACAAGCGTGAGCAGCGAAACAGCAATAAAAGTGCACTCGGTGGAGATGGAAACAACCGACGAGCGCTGCGATTTTTTCGTCCGCTCCTTCAGCAAAGTGCGCTCATGCTCGGCGAGCACGCTGATGTTTTCGCGGCAGGCCAGCAGGTCTTCAATCGGAACGACTTCCAGCCGGGCGCGCACCCAGTCATTCAGGCGTGCCGCGCACAGGCTCAGATTTTCCGAGTTCCGCAGCTGCACCGGATTGTCAACCACCAGGTTGGCGACGCGCAGAGCTGCCACTTTTAAGCTGATTGCGCTGTAGCGCGCATTGGAAAGCTGCGCTTCATCGTGATTAAGCACGTAAAGGCGTGAACTGAACTCGATCCGATCCGCCTGCTGCGAGGCGGTTTGGAGCGCCGTCAGGACTTCCTGGGTGTGCTCCACCCAGTCCTTGGCCGAAACGAGGCTGCGCGTGTTGCTGTACACAAAAAAGCCGGCCACCAGCGTGAAAATGATTGCGCCGAACGCAGCTGCGCTGAGCAGCACAATGGAAAAGGCGCCGGAGTTGCCTGATGCCGAACGGAGTGCCGGGAGTGCTCTGCGGGAACGGGAAGTCATGGCGTAAGGTCCTTATCGGCCAAAACGTTCATTTCATTCAGCTCCCGCAAAGCACGAAAGTAACGGCGACGCTGCTTTTTACTGCCCCGCGGCCGCGGTCGGCGCCGCGGGCGGCTTCAGGTACAGCTCCCAGTGGGCCAGGATGCGCTCATAAAGTTGGGTCCGCGCTTCCTTGCCGGCGATGGAATGGGTTTTGCGGGGGTAGATTTGCAAATCGTAGGGCAGGTCGTGGTCGATCAATTTTTGGGTGAACTGCACCGTGTTCTCGATATGAACATTGTCGTCGCCGGTGCCGTGAACCAGCAGCAGATGCCCATGGAGGTGCGCCGCGCTTCCCTGCACCGCCGAACTGTCGTACGCCCCTGCGTCGGTTGCAGGCAGACCGAGGTAGCGCTCGGTGTAGATCGAATCGTAATCGCGGAAGTCCGTGACCGGCGCTACGGAAACACCGGCGCGAAAACGGTCGGAATGGGTAAGCGCGTTCAGCGTGAACGTGCCGCCCCAGCTCCAACCCCACCACCCCAGGCGATTCTTGTCCAGCTGTGGATAGCGGGCCAGGACTTGGTCAAGCGCGGCCAACTGATCGGCTAACTGCACCTCGCCGAAGTTCCGGTAAGCGGCCTGCTCGAATTCCCTGCCCCGGTTGCCCATGCCGCGATTGTCCATGTGGAGCACCGCATAGCCATGCTGGGCAAGCAGCTGGTCGAAGTACAAGCTTTGCCCGCCCCAGCTGTCGGCAACCGTGGCCGTGCCCGGTCCGCCGTACGGGTTGGTGATGAGCGGTATGCTTGCGGCGGTTTGCCCATCCGGTATCGTCAAGGTTGCGTACAACGTAGTTTTGCCGTCCGCGGCCTTCAGCGTCAGGACCTCCGGCGCGCGCAGCAGGTGTCCGTCGGACGAGACGTCCTTCCAGAGCCCGGTGCAGGCCGGGGTGCCGCCGCGGACGGAGCACACGGCAAGCGCCGGCGGTGTTTGGAGGTTCGAGTACGAATCCGTAAAGCTGGCGTAGCCGTCCGCGAACGCGGCTTTATGGGTGCCCGCTCCATGGCTTACCTGCGCTTTCCGGCTCCCATCCAGGCCCACGCTCCACACCTGGCGGTCCAGCGGACTGCTTTCGTTGCTGGTGTAGTACACGGTTCCGCCGCCCGGTCCGCCCGCCACGACAGTCTCGATATCCGAGACCTCGTAGGGGCCGTCCTCAAGCTGCCCCGCGAGGCGAAGGCCGCCCTTGCCGCCGGAGGCATAGGTGTAGTGGTCGATATGGGTGTGCCCCGTGCGCCAGGACCGCAGAAGCATGTGGCCCGTGATGGAGAAATCCAAGTCGTAGTTTTCGTCGAAGAACTTATCATCGGTCAGCGCGAGAGCCTTCTCGGCCTTGCCGCTTTCCGCATCCGCGAACCAGATATCCAAGTGCTTGTGATCGCGGTTCAGGGTTTCCACCCACACTGTTTTCGCATTGAGCCAACCCACGCGCGGAATGTAATCCTGGTTGGGGCGCACCTCCGGCAGTTCCACCCAGCGCGTAGTACCGCCTTGAGCGGAAACCACGCCGACCCGCACCGCGGGATTCGGGTCCCCCGGCTGCGGGTACTTCTGCTCATCCACTGAAGCGTGCTCGGGAATCCAGTCCGTCAGGGGGTAGGACGGCACCTTTGTTTCATCCATTTGGATGTAGGCCAAGCGCGCTGAATCAGGCGACCACGCATAATTGGAACGCGCCTTCAACTCTTCCAAGTACACCCAGTCCACCTCGCCGTTCAACAGGTTCGGGTCGCTTGTGGAAGTAAGTGCAACCGGTGCGCCGCCGGGCTTGAGCACATATAAGTTATGCGCGTGGAGATAGCTGAGGCTTTTCCCGTCCGGCGCCCACTTCACGTCGTCGCCCGAGCCTTGTCCCGTATCCCCGACTTGCGCCACCTCTCCGCTTTTCAAGCTGTCCAGCCATAAGGTTCCATCCTCGTCGAAAAGCACACGGGTGCCGTCAGGGGACCAGAAATAAGTCTGCTGCCCATAGCGGGTACGGTGGTCGCGGTCTTTTTCTCCCACCGGACGGTGCGCTATGCCGGACAGCTTGGCGGGAATAGTAAGCGTCCGGCTGCCGCCGTCCTCAGCGGAAAAAGCAGCGAAGCCGCCGTCCGCGGCGCGGTAGCTCAGCAGCTTGCCGTCGGGTGACCATTCCGTTTTGGCGGGGGACGGCGGTTTCGCCGTCGCGTAAAAGATGTCGTGGACTGTCCAAGGAACATTCCCTTGTCCCAGGCAAGTCGCGGCGATGAGCAGAGCGGGAAGGAAACGGAAAGCGGGCAAGCGCACCCCACGCGGATATATTTTCTGTTGTCAGCCTAAGTGTAACCATGAAAACAAGATGCCCGGCATCGTGGGCAAAAAGAAAGCGGGCAGCGGGGATCGCCCGCTGCCCGCGCCGCTTTTCAGCCGGGGACTAAAGCGCCGCGCTCGTACCGCTGCTCCTGGGCGCGTGCACCACCGGTTGGGCTCCGGCCTGCCGGATGCCCAGACCGCCGCCGTTGCCGCCGGCGAGTACACTGGCCGTGCCGCGCGCTGCCTGCATGGGCCGCACCGTGTTTTGCGCGTGCTGCGCCTGCTGCTGGTGCATGGTGACGATGATGACCTTGGCGGGCTCGGCCCCGGCGCAGCGGTATGCGTGCGGCGAGCTCGCGTCAAAGTAAACGCCGTCGCCCACTTCCAGCGTGTACACCTTATCCGCATGGCGGATCTCAAGCTCGCCCTCAAGGACATACAAGAACTCAGCCCCGGGATGCACATGCGGCCTGACCTCGTTGGCCTTGCGGTTGGGCAGGAACTCCGCGACATATGGGTCGAGCTGCCGGTCCGGCACCATGAAGCCGAGGCTTTCAAAATA
Source organism: uncultured Acidobacteriaceae bacterium (assembly GCA_964246845.1). Lineage (GTDB taxonomy): Bacteria > Acidobacteriota > Terriglobia > Terriglobales > Acidobacteriaceae > EB88. Next base: position 1,794 of record CAXTSB010000062.1, on the reverse strand, counting down.
GTAGGTGGGGTCGTCCACGCCGCTCTGCGGCAGACGGGTGCGCTCCCGCTTGCGGTGGATGCGGAATACGGGCTGCGGTTCGGCTTCAAAGAAATAGTTCAGGTCCTTGCCGAACACCATGGAAACGCGCGCAAGATTGCGCAACGTAGGTACGACGCGCCCGGTCTCAAGCTGTGAAAGAAAGCTGGCGGAAAGCCCGGTCTGCCGGCCCAGTTCCACCAAACCCATGGAGCGCTTCAGGCGCAGGCGTTTGATGCGTTCGCCGATCCGTTTTTCCGCGATAAAGGCTTCCGCGCTGGCCTGATCAATCGATCCCTTCTCCTCGCCGTCGGCTGAGATAAGAATGCGATCCTGCTCCTCGGAAGAGGTCTTCTGCTCTGGCATTCCAGGAACTCCTGTGCTTTTCTGTTGTGAAAGGTATAAGCAAGTAGATGCCGGGGGACGACAGCGAGATCAATTATTTCTATCAAATTTTGATTTCCTTGGTCGACATCGAACATAGGGAAGACGTGAATGCGTTTCCGGGGCGGAACCGGTAAGCCGTTTTGCCGCGGGCATCCCACGTCCAAGCACAGGGGCATGCCCGCTCCCCCATTGCGCGCCTTGCTCCGGTTTGCCGGCCAGGATTCCAGCCTCAGCATGGAAGGAACAGAACGGATGGATGATTTGCAAGCGACAGCTCTTCCCCAAGACCGGCCGCGGCTCCGCATGCTCGTCAGCGGCGCGAACGGGATGATCGGACACGCCCTGATCGCCGCCGCCGCGGCTTCGGGCGTGGATGCCGTTCCGCTGCAGCGCGCGGCCAAGAAGAACAGCAATGGGCAAACTCCCGCCCTGCCGGACACTGTGATTTGGGAGCCTGGGGCCGCGCACCCTTTTGCCGATTTGGAGCTGCTGGAGGGCTTCGACGCGGTGGTGCATCTGGCCGGAGCCAACATCTCCGGCCGGCGATGGACGCCGGCCTACAAAAAGGAGATCCTGGACAGCCGAACACAGCCCACCGGCGTGCTTGCCCTCACCTTGGCGCGCCTGCAGCGGCCGCCCAAGGTGCTGTTGACCGCTTCCGCGACCGGGTTTTACGGGTCGCGCGGCGAGGAGGTCTTGACGGAAGAGTCCGGCCCCGGCCGGGGCTTCCTTGCCGAGGTCTGCCAGGCTTGGGAAGCTGCCGCCGCTCCGGCTGCCTCTTCCGGCATGCGTTTGGCGCACTTGCGCTTCGGCGTCGTGCTCACCCCATTCGGCGGAGCCCTAAAACAGATGCTGCCCGTCTTCCGCGCGGGTGCCGGCGGCAAGCTGAGCAGCGGGCGCATGTGGCAGAGTTGGATCGGCCTAAGTGACCTTCTGGCCGCCGTGCTCCATGCCGCCCGTCACGAAAGCCTGAGCGGCCCCGTCAACGTGGTTGCTCCGGAGCCGGTGCGCAACGAGGAGTTCACGCGCGCCCTGGCCGCGGCCTTACACCGGCCGGCCCTGTTCCCCGTACCGCGCCTGGCGCTGCGCTTGGCTTTCGGCGGGATCGCCGATGAGGCGCTGCTTGCCAGCTGCCGCGCCGTTCCGCACAAACTCCAGCAAAGCGGGTTCCGGTTCCTCCATCCGGAGATCGGCGAAGCATTTAAAAGCATGCTGTAGCGCGGGCTCGATTTTTGGTATCAGGATGCGGTTAGCCTGCGCGGGTCGGCCTGACCGCGGCAAAACGTCTGCTACCCTGCCCTTGGCATGCCGCTTCCCCGCCCAGCCCTTGCCTGCGCAGTTTTTGCCGCATTGTGCGGCGCGGTCGGCTGCGGCAACCCGGGACCGCCC
>CAXTSB010000061.1:10939-19578 GCA_964246845.1 uncultured Acidobacteriaceae bacterium | reverse complement strand
GGCCCGGGGCGGCCGCAGGCGCGGTGTGGGCGGCCGCCGGCAGTCGGCGCAAACCCAAGATCTGCCCATCATCTCCGACCTGCTCAAGCAAGGGCAGGAGATCCTCGTCCAGATCGCCAAGGAGCCGATCGCGAAAAAGGGCGCGCGCATCACTTCGCATATCGCCCTGCCGGGGCGGTTCCTGGTGTTCATGCCGACCGTGCAGCATGTCGGCGTGTCGCGCAAAATCAGTTCCGACGAGGAGCGGCAGCGGCTCAAGCGCATCCTCATCCACGAGAGGGGAGAGTTCCAGGGCGGCTTCATCGTGCGCACCGCGGCGGACGGAGCGAGCGAGGAGGAGCTTCGGGCCGACTTGCGGTTCTTGATCAATCTGTGGACCGAGATCAAGCAGCGCGCGGACGGGGCGAAAGCGCCGGCGTTGATCTACCACGACCTGAACCTGGTCGAGCGCATTCTTCGCGACCAGGTTTCGAGCAACTTCGCAACCATCTGGGTCGATACGGAGCAGGAGTACGAGCGGACGGTGCGGTTCTTGAACCGCTTCCAGCCGGCGCTGGTGCGGCGCGTCAAACTGTACACCAAGGAAACGCCGCTATTTGAGCATTTCGGGATCCAGGAGGAAATCTCCAAAGCGCTCAAGTCCAAGGTTTGGCTCAAGTCCGGCGGTTCGATCGTCATCAACCAAACGGAAGCCTTGGTCGCGATCGACATCAACACCGGCAAGTACGTGGGCAAAACGGCCCGGCTTGAGGACACGATCGTCAAAACCAACCTCGACGCCATCCCGGAAATCGTGCGGCAAATCCGCCTGCGCGACCTGGGCGGCATCATCGTGATCGACTTCATCGACATGGATGAACGGCGCAACAGGACGCGTGTTCTCCAGGCGCTGGAAGAAGCGATGAAGGTGGACCGCGCACCGTCCAAGGTGCTTGCTTTCAATGATTTCGGCTTGGTCGCGATCACCCGCAAGCGCGTCAAGCAGTCATTGGAGCGGACTCTGAGCGTGCAGTGCGAGGTGTGCTCCGGAACCGGCATGGTTAAGAGTCCGATCACGGTCTGCAACGAAATTTACATCGAGCTGCGCAAGATGCAGAAGCACTTGGAAGGCAAGGATGTCCTGCTGCGGGTGAACCCTGAAGTAGTGAAGCAGCTGAAGGGCAACGGCGCGCGCTGGATCAACGAGTACGAGGAGATGATCGGCAAAACGGTGATCATCAAGTCGGACCCGAGCCTCCATCCGGAACAGTTCGACATTCAATAAAGGAACAGCAGTTGTGCAAAGGGCCGGGCGCTCCGGCCCTTTTCTTTTGAATAAAAACCGCTGTCCGATGTTCCCGGAGCGCATCCATTCCCATGGAGCCGGGTTTATGTATAAGTCAACAGCGGTTGACGACCCCGCACTTGAGGAACAGCAATTCCATGATGAGATTCCGCACTGTGACTTTGGCCGGCTTTGCCCTTCTATCCGCCGTCAGCACGGCATCGGCCCAAGAGCCCGTCCCGCAGCAGCTTGCTTATTCCTCTTCCGTGAGCGGCAGCAATCCGTTTGCAGGAGAAGACATTGACGGCCGCGATCTCGGCTCCGCACCGAACAGGACGATACGCGAGTTGGCTTCGCCGCAGTTCGGCGGGGGCGGTGGTACCGGGCGCTACCACCACAACGACGCAAACGTCGGCTGGAGCCATCTCGCGTTCGAGGCCGGCGGCGGCTTTACCGCGCCGATCGGGAACGCGGTCAACGGAGGATTTACTTCGGTCCTCGGCACCGGGCAAAACTTCGGCACGATCACTTACGGGGGCAATTTGCTGATCGGCGGCGGCTATAACTTTTCCAAGCGGCTCGGCATCCTGGGTGAGTTTCAATACAACGCCAACAAGATTCCGGGGCGTACGCTTTCCGTCCTGTACACACAGCTCGATCCGAGTGTGGGTTTGTCGGCCAACGGCATCACAAATATCGGCGGCAGCGTTCACACCTACAGCGTCACCGCTGAACCCATCTTCTATTACTACAACAGCTCCAAAGGCAAGTACGGAGGCTACCTGATCGGGGGCGGCGGCTTCTACCACAAGAGCACAAATCTTACTGCTCCGGTAACACAGGTTGACCCTTTCTTCGGTTTTGAGGTCACCACGAATCAAACATTCAGCTCGGTAAGCGACAATGCGGTCGGCGGCAATTTAGGAACCGGCATTTATATCAAGCCGTTCGGTGAGTTTTCCACCGTGAAGTTTTTTGCCGAAGCCCGCTATCACTTCGTGAATACCCCAGCTGAAACCGCGACAACGCCGTCGAACACCTTTCACACCGGAACCGAGGAGTTGATTCCAGTCACGTTCGGCATCCGGTTCTGATTCTTAAGCGGCATTCCGGTAAAGCCGCTTAAACGCCCACGGGAAAGGGCTTGGGGGAGGACTCATCAAGGTTTGCTCCTCCCCCGCGCCAACGGTCAAATCTGCCCTCCAAAAGGGAAAGCAGCCCGGTATACCAATAGCCGGCGACAAACAAGAGAAGAAACGGCACGGTGAAGAAGCTGTCGTTGGTGACGGCATACCAAACCGTCAGCGCGAAGTAGCTCCCTATGCCCAATTCGAGCCAGGGCACGATGCCGAGGCGTTTGCGGTATTTCGCAGCGGCTGCGGAGGCTTGCCCGCGCTTTTCCACCCGATACTTCGGCGTGCGCTTGAATGAGCTTTGGACGCCGAACAGGGCTTCCAGCACGGCCCGGGTGTTTGTCAGGGTAAGTCCGATCCCGAGCGACATCAAGAATGGAAGGTAAATCAAGCACTTATGCCATGACTTAGGAAAGAGCTCTTTTTGGGAAACCAGGTAAAAGGACGAGACCGATAAGGTTGACATCAGCATGAGTGGAAAGTCGATCAGAAGCATCTGGATCCAGCCTTGGTAAAAGCGGATCACCATGGCCGGCATCAGCAGGATCGAAAGAACAATCATCAGCGGATAGCTGATATTCGCGGTCAGATGGTAAACCGCTTCTATCTTGGTGTGAAGCGGCGCGTTCGACCGCCACACGGCAGGCAAGATTTTTTTTGACGTTTGGATCAGGCCTTTCGCCCAGCGCGCCTGTTGCGTTTTAAATGCCGTCATCTCGATCGGCAGCTCGGCGGGGCATTCCACGTGCTGGAGGTACTTAAATTTCCACCCCGCCAGCTGCGCGCGATAGCTTAAATCTGTATCTTCGGTCAGGGTGTCGTGCTGCCAGCCGCCGGCTTCGGTGATCGCCTGCCTGCGCCACATGCCCGCGGTGCCGTTGAAGTTGAAGAAGACCCCGGCGCGCGAGCGTCCGCCGTGTTCCAAGACGAAATGCCCGTCCAGTTGAATGGCTTCCACCTGCGTCAGGAAGCTATAGTCCCGGTTCAGGTGAGTCCAGCGGGTTTGCGCCATGCCGATTTCGGGCTCGGCAAAGTGGTGGACCACATCCATCAACCAGCTGCGCGGCGGGACAAAGTCGGCATCGAAGATGGCAATCAGTTCGCCTTGCGCGGTCAACAGGCCATGATCCAGAGCCCCGGCCTTGAAGCCGTGCCGATTCGACCGGTGGATGTAGTCGATCGGGCAGCCCGCGGCGCGGCAGCGTGCAACGATGGCCGCAGCCACCTCCCGTGTTTCATCGGTCGAGTCGTCCAGGAGCTGGATGTCGAGCTTGTCCTGTGGGTAATCAAGATTGCACACGGCTTGGATCAAACGATCGACCACATACTGCTCGTTGAAGATTGGGAGCTGCACGGTAATGCGCGGCAGTTCTGTAAATTGCCGCGGCGGCTCACAGACGGCATTCTTCCGATGGCGGTAGTAAAGCCAAACCAGCTGGTACCGGTGTACACCGTAAAAAGCAAGCACGATCATAACCAGGAAATACGGGATCAGCAGCAGCGAATCAAACCAGTTCCAGGTGTACAGGTGCTGAAAGGTGCGGTCGGCATAGTGCGAGCGGAGATAGCGGCCAAAGCCGCCGTCGGCCAACAATGCACTGAGAACGGGAAAAAGCAGAATTTGGCCTCCGACAGTGACAGCACCATTGTAAAGAAGCAGCACGCTTGCCGGAACGGGTATGTCTAGTAGGGGTAGCAGCTCCACAGCTCGGCCAGGTCGAGCGTAAAGCCGGCGACCGGTTCGCTGCCGTGGACAGCCTCGCCGTCGACGACCGCGGGCGCGGCGTCCGCGGCGGTGTAGACCAGCACATTGCGGCGGTCCGGGTCGATCAGCCATCCCAGGGCCGCCCCGTTTTCCATCCAGCGCTGCATTTTGCGCTTGGTTGCTGCAAGGGTGTCGCTTTCCGACGTCAGCTCCGCGATGAAGTCCGGGCAGACCCGGGGGAAGCTTTTATAATCGCGGCGCGTATACAGGTCCAGCTTTTCCTGCGTGACGTACGCGGCATCGGGGCTCAGCATGGAGCCGTCCGGGAGGTAGAAGCCGGTGTTGGAGTCATACACGCGGCCGCGCCGATGTGCATACCACCAATTGCCAAGCTGCCTGTTCAGCTCCGCATTCCCACTGCCCGTCGATCCGCCGGTCGGACTCATCATGGAAATCCTACCCTCGCGGGTCCGCTCGATCCGTGCATCCGCGTGCAGCGCGCAAAACTGCTCAAACTGCGCATCGGTGAGCGGCGGGTCCACGGTGATCAGCTTCGCGGCGAACGGGTCAAGCGGCAGAACGGTCATGGGCTGCATGCGGTCGGCCTCAGTTCAGAAACATGGTGCGGTACAGCGTGTCGCGCTGCGCCGGGCGGAAGCCCGCATCGCGGATAACGCGGCGAAGCTCCTCCTCCGTGGTGCAGTTGGAGGTGCCCGCCGCGCGTACGACGTTCTCCTCAAGCATGACGGAACCGACATCATTGCCGCCGAACCGCAGACCCATCTGCAGCACCTTTAAACCCTGCGTCACCCAGCTGGACTGCACGTTCAGGATGTTGTCGAGGTACAGCCGCGAAATGGCCAGGACTTTCAGGTAATCGACCGCTGTCGCCTCTTCCCAGCCCCGCCCACCGAGCGCGGTGTTGTTGGGCTGGAAGCTCCAAGGGATGAATGCGGTAAACCCGCCGGTTTCTTCCTGCAAGCGGCGGACCTCCTCGAAATGGTTGATGCGCTGCTCTACTGACTCGCCCACGCCGAACATCATGGTGGCCGTGGTCCGCATCCCGAGCTCGTGCGCGGTGCGGTGCACGGCCAGCCAGTCTTCCGTGCGGCACTTGAGCCGGGCGATGCGCTTGCGGACGTCGTCGTCCAGGATTTCCGCGCCGCCGCCGGGTATGGAATCGAGCCCCGCATCACGCAAACGCATGATGGTGTCGCGGAGCGAAATCTCGGAATATTCGGCGATGGCCAGGATTTCAGAAGCGGATAGGCAATGGAGCCAAATTTGCGGGAAGCGCTGCTTGATGCCCGAGAACAGCCGCTCAAACCAGTCGATCTTCAGGTCCGGGTGAATGCCGCCTTGCATCAGCACTCCGGTGCCGCCCATCTCCACGGTTTCCGCGATTTTCCCGTAGATCGTTTCAAAATCCAGGATGTAGCCTTCGCTCGCCATCTTGCCCTTGAGCGGCCGGTAGAACGCGCAAAAGGTGCAGTATTCCGTGCAGAAATTGGTGTAATTGATGTTGCGGTCGATGATGTAGCTCACCACACCTTCCGGGTGCAGCCTGCGCCGTACACCATCCGCGTCCATGCCCAAGCCGATAAGGTCGTCCGAGTGGAAGTAGTCAAGGGCTTGTTCGCGCATAATCGACATACTTTCTAGTGTAGCGCTGGGCTCGCTTCCAGCGACTCGAGTTTCGCGTGCACGATGAAACGGAACGGCGCCGCGCCGATGTAGTGGAATGGCCAGCAAGTGACCAAGACCAGTTCCGGAGTATCCCGCACCGCGAGCACGTCCACCTGCTCCGGCTTCACCACTTCGGTGCGTTCCACGCGGTAGCGATAAGCGGCCCCGGCGCGGGAGATTTTCAGGCCCATACCCGGACGGATACCCGCGAGCGGGCGCAGAAAGGTATCGCGGTGACCCGCGAGCCCGGCCGTCCCCAAGCCGCCTGGCATGGCGGTACCGGGGATGTGGCCGACCCCGCGCAGCAGGCTCGCGTGGTCGTCCCCGTTCACAAACGGCACCACGATCCCCAGCGCCGGGATGCGGAGCTCCCCAAGTACGCCGCCCTGCTGTGCCGTTGTGACGTGAGGGGCCGTGGCCGCCGCCATGGCCGCGTGCGCCACGCGACGGGCGAAGCCCAGGTACAGCGCGCAGCTCAGGGCGAGCGCCCAGCAGGCAGGCTCCGCAATGCGCCGGGCTGTCACGACAAGCGCCGAAGCCCTAGAGCGCCGGCAAAGGCAAGGGTACCGAGCAGGGCGATCAAGGGCAGCTCGCTCGCCGTTTTCGGCAGCGTAGAGGGCTTGCGTATCGAAGCCACCTGCGAAAGCTTTTTCGCGGAGATGCCGGCCGGAGCACTCGCGCTGACGGGCGTAGGCGTCAAGAGCCACAGCGTGACAATCTTTTGCTCGTCCTCGGTCAGCTGGGTGTTCTGGATGTTGTCCGATTCCGGGTCGACCGCGGGCACGTCCGTGCCGTTCGCCTTCGCGATGGCAACCGCGTCGTTCTTGGGGTAGACAAACTCAAGCGCGGGCAGGGAAGGGAACTTCCAGCCGCGGATGGCCTGTGCGCCTCCGGCCGCGGCGCTCCACTTGATCTCGCCGGCGGCGGCTTGCGGCAGCGCTTTACCTGTGATGCCGAGGAACAGGGTGTGCGTGTTTCCCTTGGCCCCGTCCACCTCCAGGATGTAGCGGTCGGAAAGATGATCGAGCACGCGGACCGTGTAGGAGCCGACGGCAAGAGTCTTGCCGGGTATCGCGGTAGGTTCAGAGACTTTCAGATTGGCGGCCGGCCGGCTGGAGTCGGCGGCGAAAAGATAAGGGGCGACGAAAAATGCAAGGCAGCAGATACAAGTACGTCGAATCATGCAGGGCAGTCTCCAATCAGCAAGGTGCGTGGGAGCGGGTTGCTCGCCGAACGGCACAGGTAGGAGTCGGTCTCGCGGGAGCGCGGATTTGAGCCGAGGCGCGGAACCCTTGAGAGGAGTCAGGAAACGTGAAAAAGTGCTGAAATTACCACTTCAGTACCTATGCTGCCCTCCTCGCAGGTGCTTGGCCCCGTGCCGGGATGTACCCGATGATGAAAAAGGTAACCGCTGTTCTTTTCCGCCCTGTGCCGAAGTGAAGCAGTGAACCACGAAGGTACCATCAGAGCCGGAGGCGCGGTGAACGGGAAACGCAACAAGTGGGTCCGTGCCGGTATGCCTGTGCTGCTGCTGGCCGCCGCAAACATAAGCGCTTGGGCCGACGCGGCACCAAAACCGGCGGGCCCGCGCGACACGCTGGTGTTTGAGAACGGCGACACGCTCCAAGGCCGGCTTGAACGGGAAGTAAGCGGGACCGTTTATTTCCTGTCCGATGAGCTGGGCGAGGTCATGGTGCCGTGGTCCAAGATCCGCTCGCTCCAAACGCAAAGCCGATACGTGGTGCTTGAAAACAAACCGGGCGTCCGCCATACCGTCGTCGACGCCTCGCGCGGAACCCTGAAATTTGAAAGCGGCGCGCTGCATGTAACGCCGGGCTCGCCGCCTCCGGCTGAAGCAGGCGGCCACTTGGCGGTGCGCGGCGAGAAGATTGAACCGGGCCGGCAGCCCATTCCGGCGGCCAACGCCCAGTTCATCCTGGACGACCGCACCTTTGACCGGCAGGTGCGTTTGGAGCCGAACATTCTCGCCGGCTGGAACGGCTCGGCGACTGCCGGAGTCACCCTGGTGCAGGGAACGGAAAACCAGCGCACCTACACAAGCGCGGTGGCGCTGATGCGCGCGGTGCCCACGGTCAGTTGGTTGGCGACGCGCAACCGCACTACGCTCGACTTTTCCTCCTCCTACGGGCGGATCACGCAGCCTGCCTATGCGGCCAACGGCGTGCCCGTGCCTCAAAGCTCGAGTCTGACGTCGATCTTCCATGCCGATGCCGAAAGGGATCAGTACTTGGCGGATCGCGCTTATGTGCTGGCGCAGACCGCCTTTGACCACAACTACTCGCAAGGGCTGGATCTTCAGCAGATCCTCGGAGCCGGCTTTGGCTACACCTTGCTGAAACGGACCGCGCAGGAGTTGGACGTCAAGGCAACACTCCAATACGAGAAGCAGGTGTTTTTTTCGGGCGCAAGCGGGACAAACCAGAACCTGATCGGCTCCACGCTTTCAGGCGCGTACCTGCTCAAGTTGAAAGACGGCGTGACGTTTCACCAGGAACTGGCGTTTCTTCCCGCCTTCAACAACAGCCGGGCTTACTCGGCCAGCGAGACAAACACGTTCACTTTTCCGCTGCACAAAAATCTCGCGTTTACGCTGGGAACCATCGACAGCTACCTGAACGACCCCGCGCCGGCGGTGCCGCCCATCCTGCCGAACTCGTTTCAGTTCACAACCGGCGTGACATACAACGTCCGCTCGAAATACTGACGATCACTCTGCCGTTCTTGCGGCGGAGAAAACACACTGGATTGCATTCTGACTCGGCACAGACGGGTCTTGATGCTGGTGCAGGCTGTTGTGGCGCGGTCGGCTTCGCCATGCTGACGGCGAAGC
>CAXTSB010000061.1:0-10929 GCA_964246845.1 uncultured Acidobacteriaceae bacterium | reverse complement strand
CCCGCCCCCCCGGCCCCCTGCACCGGATCTCCGCGCCGCCAGGCACGGGGGCAGCCAACTCAAGCCTCGGCTCCCGAGATGCGCGCATGGCGGCCTTTCCCATCCTGCAGCTCTGCCGCTGATCGCAGCAGCGCCGCCCACGGTGCAACACCGGGCGAGCGGGAGTGCTTTAATAAGGGCTGGCGTAGTGTGCCGGGTCGCCCCGCGCAGCTGCCGTTTGGGAGGCTTATCCGCTTGTTTCCGCTTGGCCGTCGACTTTTTGCTTCCGCAGCATTTTTGGCAAGCACCTTCCTGTTGCCTTTCGCGGGGCAAGGCCAGCAAACACAAGATGCCCCGGGCGCGACGGTGGACCCGACGCAAAAGCCCGCGCCAAGCGCTCAGCAGCAGCGGGTGGAAGTGCTGCGGGATGCGCAGAATCGTGTGAATGCCAGGCGCCGCCTGCGCGAGCAGCAGGCGGAGCAGGACACCTACTCGCACAAGTTCGAGGTGTACGGCGGCGGCGGCTACGTGCGGTTTCGCCCCGGCTCATCGCTCCAGCACGACACCGAGGCCGCTTGGAACGTCGGATTGACGGAGTGGATCCGGCCGAAGCTCGGCATCACCGGCGATGTGCGCGGCTACTACGGAACGGCTATTACAAACAATTTCGAGTTTCAAGTGTTTAAGCCGGCGGTGAGCCAATACACCTTTCTGGGCGGCCCGCAGTACCGCTATCTCCAGAGGGAAAAGTGGGCGCTCAACGTGGAAGTGCTGGCCGGCGTAGCGCGCGGGAACTTTTCCACCGGACTGGGCTCGCTGACAGGTGCGCCGGTGGGGCTGTACCAGGATGGCGAAGTGTTCGCGCTGACCGTGGGTGCGCCTATTGACTACAACCTAGGCCCCGGACTTGCGATTCGCCTGAATCCGAACTACCTGCTGACAAGATTCAGCCCGGATACCCAGAATAATCTCGGGTTCACGGCGGGGATTGTGTACCGCTTCGGGCGTCGCTGATTGACGGCCTTTCCGGTATGTACCATGCTGTATATCGGAGGTGCAAAGATGCATATGCCCACGCAAACACCGGAAAAGGGTGACCGGGCCAAGGTCTTCATGACGGGCCGGAGCCAGGCCGTGCGCATCCCGGCGGCGTACCGATTCGCAACGGACGAGGTGCATATCCGGCGCAATGAACAGGGCGATATCGTGCTGTCGCCGGTGAGAAAGAAGCGTAGTTGGGAAGAGATTTTCAAGCTTTTTGAAGAAGTGGAGGAGGATGCAAACGATTTTCTTCTCGACCGCGATCAAGGCGAGTCGCCGGATCGACCCGATTGGTAGCAAACAACCAGAAAATTGTGATGACTCGATACCTCCTGGATACCAACATCATCAGCTACATGGTTCGCGATCATTTTCAAGCCGCATTGCTTCGTAAGCACTTGCTTTTTGTACGGGAAGCGGCATGCATCTCAGTCGTCACAGAAGCCGAGCTGCTGTTCGGTATCGCGCGCCGTCCCAAGGCAGCTCGACTAGCCAAAGCAATTGCACAGTTAATCCAAACTGTGGAAGTACTTCCGTGGACCAGTAGAGAAGCCGGCATTTACGGGATGTTGCGCGCACGGCTTGAAACCAGCGGCCAAAGCCTTGCAGCCCTAGATCTATTCATTGCAGCGCAGGCTCTTGCCGAAGACGCAACCCTGGTTACGAATGATGCTGCCTTTAGGCAAGTCCCTAACCTGCGTGTAGAAAACTGGGCCACGGACTTTTAAAGCATCCGGGACAGCCCGTAGCCGACCGCGCCCAAGCCGAGGCACACCAGAAACATGCGCTTGGCAAGCCCGGCGGCGCGGTATCTGCGTCGCGCGCCCGAGGGGGAAGCCGCGGCGATGGGTGCGGCTGCCACCGCGTCGCGCAGCAGAAAGCCCGTGAGCGCGAGGTAAAGACCGGCGATCAGGCATACCCAATGCGATAAATTATGCGTCCAGTGCATGGTATGCCCGCCTTTCCTCGCGTACCCGGCCGCCCTGCCGAGCCGCGAGCGATCTCAACGGGACCACTATAAGCCCATGCCTTCGCGCTTTGCGAGCGGTTTTTCAACCATGCGGTAAATGCTTCATCCCCGGGCGGAAGCATTTGCCTGCCCAACCCGCACCGTCGGCGCGCCCCGCGGCGTCATATGCTGTATGAGCATGGGAGAACTGTTCGATGTTTTGGTGATTGGGGCGGGGCCGACTGGGCTGGCTTGCGCGCTTGAAGCGAAGCGCCTCGGCCTCAGCGTCGTGCAGGTGGACAAGGGCTGCCTGTGCAATTCCATCTTCCACTATCCCGCGCATATGACCTTTTTCACCACGCCGGAGCTGCTGGAGATCGGCGAGGTGCCGTTCCCGAGCGTGAACCAAAAGCCTGCGCGCAACGAAGCGCTGGAATACTACCGCAAGGTCGCGGACCGCTTTGAGCTGGATATCCGGCAGTATCTGAACGTGGACGCGGTGGACGGCGCGGACGGGAATTTTCGGGTACACACCACCGACCGCTTCGGACGCAAGCAGACCTTTTGCGCGCGCAAGCTGATCGTGTCGACCGGCTACTACGACCTGCCCAACTACCTCAACGTGCCCGGCGAAGAGCTGAGCAAAGTGATGCATTACTATGATGACCCGCACCCTTATTACGGCATGGACGTGCTGGTGATCGGCGGCAAGAACTCGGCGGCCATTGCGGCCTTGGACCTATGGCGGCACGGCGCGCGGGTGACGGTGGTGCATCGCGGGCCTGAGATGCACAAGCACGTAAAGTACTGGATTCTGCCGGATTTCAACAACCGCGTGAAAAATGGCGAGGTGCAAGCCTACTTCAACTCCGAGGTGACCCGGATTGAACGCGACTGCGTCACACTGCGGACCCCGGAGGGTGAGCGGACGCTGCCGAATCAGTTTGTGTTCGCACTGACTGGGTACCATCCGGACTTCGATTTCCTGCGCTCACTCGGCGTGCGGTTGGAGGGCGACGACCGCCAGCCGATGTGCGACGGGGAAACACGGGAAAGCAATGTGCCCGGTATTTACCTGGCTGGGGTGATCGTGGCGGGCAACCGCACCAACGAGATTTTTATCGAGAACGGTCGTTTTCACGGCAAGGAAATCGCGGCGGACCTTGCCCGCAAGCTGCCTGCCGTGCAGGAGCTGGAGCCGGTCGCGGCGCTTTAGGCAGCCATGGTCGGCTTTGATCCTGCTTCGGGTCTGAGCCGCGCCTGCCGAGCTTCGCGCGTGGAAAGGCGGCGCATGCACTCTGTTGAGTAGGGCATTTTGCGCCCGCAGTCGAGGCACACAAGATAGCTTTGCCGGTCTATGGTGAACGGGCGCGACATGCGCCCGTGCCCACATCCGAAGACTGAGGAAACAAAGTTGATTGCAGTGCGGAGAACTCTCATAGGGGTTCTCTCCTTGTGCACGGTAATACCAGCATGGGCAAAGCTTACGTTTCCCTAGGCCGGAGCACCATCCGTTACTGCATACACAGAGGTAACGCATGTTCCAAAATGGAAGCGGTATCGGATTCGGACCATTTTGGAACCGCCCTACGCCTGCATGTTCACGACGAGCTTGCCAAAATGCGAAGCGGCCTCCATGGTCTGCAATGCTTTCGGCAGCTCCGAGAAAGGAAACGTGCGATCCACCACCGGACGCACTTGCGTTTGCTCCAAGGCGCGGTTCAGTTGTAGAAAGTCCGCGCGGGAACCCACATAGATGCCCTGCACCCGCACGTGCTTGCGCAGGATCAGCGGGACCGGTACCGGCTCGTCGCTTTGAGCGAGCACTCCGATTTGCGCGACGGCGCCGCCGATGCGTACAGCTTGGAGCGACCGGGCAAACGTGCCCGCGCCGCCGACCTCGATGACGAGATCGACTCCCTCACCGCCGGTCTCGTCCCGCGCCCAGGCGGCCCAGTCCGGAGTGGTGCGGTAGTTCACGCCGGCATCCATGCCGAGCGCGCGGGCCCGCTCCAGCTTGTCGTCGCTGCCGGATGTGCCGAGCACACGCGCGCCCATCGCCTTTGCGAGCTGGAGCGCGAAGATGGACACGCCGCCCGTCCCTTGGATCAGTACGGTGCTGCCCGGTGCAATGCCGCCCGCTTTTTGGAGCGCCGACCAGGCAGTCACCGCGGCGCAGGGCAGCGTTGCGGCTTCCGCCGCCGACAGGTACGCGGGTATGCGCACAATGCCCGATTGATCGAGCACCACGTATTGGGAGGCCATGCCGTCGATGTCGCCCCCGAGCGCGCCCTTGTACTTCGCGGCGGACGGTGGGCCGTCCAGCCAATTTTGCATGAAGATGGCGGCTGCGCGGTCTCCCGGTTTCAGGTCGAAAACTCCCTCGCCGACCGCGGCGATGACCCCCGCACCGTCGGACAAGGGGATGCGCGGCAGGGGCAGCTTGGGGTTGTACTTGCCCGTCACGGTCATCAAGTCGCGGTAGTTGAGCGAGCAGGCGTGCACTTCGACGACGACCTGCCCGGGCGCGGGTTCCGGGACGGGCGCTGAACGCTGCGCGAGACGGTCGATGCCAAAGGCGGGAATGGTCCAATACTGCATGGGCGGTCTCCTGGGTATCACGGATGCAATTCGGCGCTTGCCGCAGGTGTCGTCAAGCTATCATTGGAAGCGAGGCTGAATATGCAACTTTCCATCGATATCACCGAGCAGCAGGCCGCCGAGTTGGACGAATTGGCTGAGCGCACCGGGAAAACACGTGCGGATGTGATTCGCGAGGCACTGGAAAAGTACATGGAACGAAACCGCCAGCCTTTATCGGCATTTTATGGTCTCTGGAGGCATAATCCGGAGACACAAGATGTGGAAGCCTTCCGGAGAAGGATTTGGTCCGGATGCGGGGAGTAAATCCGCTTTTCGATTCCAATATCCTTATCGGATTGTTAAATGGCACACTGACTCAATCTGCCCTGTCTGTCGCAGCCGCACAACCGACTCTGCCGATCAGCTTGATTACCCGCATTGAAGTGCTTGCTGGGGCGGGAGCCGACACGGATGCAGCTGTTCGGCAGCTTCTTGACTTATGCTTTGTGCTGCCTGTCACGCCGGGAGTAGCCGATCTGGCTGCCTCCTTGCGCCGTACCACACGGCTGAAATTGCCCGACGCCTTAATCTACGCCACCGCCCTTGAAACCGGCCGCACCCTGGTTACCCTGAACAGCCGCGACTTCCCGCCCGAGACTGAAGCTGTGCTCATTCCGCCCGCCGATTGAACAGCAGTGAGTTTGCCTGGTCGATGCCGGTCATCAACACGCGGGCTATGTTGACGTGCGCGGGCCGGCTTGCCGCCCAGACAATTGCCTCCGCCACGTCCTCCGGGGCAAGCGGGGTAATGCCGGAGTATACTTTCGCCGCGCGGGCCTCATCGCCGCGGAAGCGTACCCGGGAAAAATCGGTCTCCACGGCGCCGGGGTCGATAGAGGTTACGCGCACCGGCGTCCCGAGCAGGTCCTGGCGCAAGCCCTCGGAAACAGCGCGCTCGGCGGCTTTTGTCGCGCAATATACCGCGCCGCCCGGGTAGGTCATCTCGCCCGCAGTCGAGCCCAGGCTGATGATATGCCCGCGTCCGCGCGCAGCCATGCCGGGAACCACGGCCCGCGTGACATACAGCAGGCCTTTCACGTTGGTGTCGATCATCTCGTCCCAGTCCGCGGGATCCGCCTCATGGACCTTTTCGGTCCCGCGGGACAGGCCGGCATTGTTGACCAAGATGTCGACGGCGGCCCACTCGGGCGGAATCGTGTCGATTGCCTGCCGGACGCCATCGTTGCTGCGTACGTCGAGCGTAAGCAGATGGATGCCGGATGCGCCCGCTTCCGCGAGCTTAGGCGCGAGCGCCTCAAGCCTGTCCATACGGCGGGCGGCCAACAGCAGCTTTGCTCCTTGCCGCGCAAAGGCGTGAGCGCAGGTCGCACCGATACCGGCGCTGGCCCCCGTGATGAAAACAATTCGCCCTCGTAGGTCGGTCATACGTGCGCTCCTTGCGCTTGCTCCCGCATAAGTTCAAGATAGCCCGCCGCCCAATCTTTTTGGGTCTTGCCGTACTGAACAGCGGTCGCGAACTGCCCCGCGATCTGATCGGCGAGCGGCGTCGGTACATGGGCTGCTTCCCGGAACAGCCGCGTATCCTTCGCGCCCAGGCCGATCGTCGCGGCCGCTTCCGCCGGCGGGTGAAGCATGACGCCGCCGTAGCTTGCGTAAAACGGAGACTGAAAAAGCGCGTTGTTGACGGTTTCCAGGAACTGCTCCGGTGCGATGCCCGCGCCTTCGGCATACGTAAAGCTTTCCGACAAGGCAGCCACCATGGCCGAGATCAGGAAGTTGCCGCCCAGCTTGAGCGCGTGCGCTTGGCTCGGACGTGCGCCCACAACCGAGATGCCGCGTGAAATGCCCTGGAGCACTGGGGTAAGCTCGTCCACCAGCGCCGGCTCGCCCGCGATCGCAAGCCAAAGCTTTCCTTCGGCGGCGACATTGGGCCTTCCGAACACAGGGCAGCCGAGGTAATGCTGGCCGCGCCGGGCATGCTCTGCTTCAAGGCGCTCCGCGAGTGCGACGCTGATGGTGGACATGGAAGCGTGCGCCGCGCCGCGCGGGAGAGCGGCGAGCACTCCGCCGTCTTCCAGGACAGACTCGAGCGCCGCGTCGTCATTCACCATGGTGAAGGCGAGTTCGGCGTCGCGAACCGCATCGGCGGGCGCGGCCGCGGTTCGTGGAAATCCCTCCGCTGCTTGCGGAGAACGATTCCAGACTGTGACGTCATGACCTTTGGCCAGCAAAACACGGGCAATGGCGCCGCCCATCTTGCCCAGCCCTAGGAAAGCAATACGCATACGCGGGTAAGATGCAAGTACGGAGGCCGCCTTACGGCGGCCTCCGTACTGAACTTACTGCTTCGCCACCCCGCTGGGTGTGCCCGAAGACGGCACCGTGGTTCCGCCGGAAGGTTCAGCCTGCTGCTGCACACCGATCGAGTTGCCGGAAACCACCAGCTGCACGCGCCGGTTTTGCGCGCGCCCCTGCGGCGTCGTATTGTCGGCAACCGGATCGTTCAGCCCGAAGCCGGTCGCGGTCACGTTTGCAAGCGGCACCCCCTGGCTGACCAGGAAGTCGCCTACGCCCTGCGCCCGGTTTTCACTCAGCTTTTGGTTGTATTGCTCGCCGCCCACATTGTCCGTGTAGCCTTCCACCTGCAGCTTGAGCGCCGGGTATGCCTGAAGGATGCCGGCGACCTTCGCCAGCTTGATTTCAGCGTCCGACTTCAGCGTGTACTTGCCCGTGTCGAACAAAACATCGGAGAGGTTTACGATCAACCCGCGCGCGGTTTCCTGGGTTTGCAGCACGGAGTTGAGCTGGTCGCGCAATTGCTGGCGGGCTTGGGCCACCTGATCCACCGCCTGCGCCTGCGCCTGCTGTGCTTGGGCAGCCTTAGCTTCGGCGGCGGCGCGCTCGGCGGCGGCCTTTTCCGCCTCGAGCTGGGATTGTTGAGCCTTTAGCTGTGCTTGCTGTGCCTCAAGTGCCGCTTGCTGCGCGCTTTGCTGCGCTTCCTCCTTTTGCCGCTGCGCCGCCTGCTCGTCGAGCTCCTTTTGGCGGCGGATCGCGATTACGCGCGAATCCTCGGCCGCCTGCACCGCCGCGCGCGCATAGGTGATCTCCTGCTTGCGCTCGCTCTTGTGTCCATCGGCCGCCTGCGCATTTTGCAGACTTTGCTGCGCGTTCGCGTAGCTGTCAGCGGCCAGCTTGTCGGCGTTGGCGGCTTTCGCGATCTGGACCGCGTTGATCGCTTCATACAGCTCAAGCGGCGACTGGTCGTTGCGCGTGATCGGATTCAGGTGTGAGTTCGCGCCTTCCGTGCTGCTGTACGCGCCGCGCGGCAGAAGCGAGGCATGTGCGTTGACCGTGTCGATAATGCCTTCTGTCTTGTTCTTCAGCACCGTGTTTTGCAGCACGACCACGTCGCTGGGCGTATGTACGTCAAAGTACGGTTCGGCGGTCACGATCAAAGCAAAGGCCTGAAGATTGGTGGTCGCCCGCAGATCCACCTGATCCTTGCCGCCGGTGGGCAAAACCTCGGCGAGCGGCTGGGAGTTTCCTTCCGGCGTGATGGCCCAAAGCACATAGGTCAGGTACTCCACACCGAAGCCGTTGGCGGGCTTCAACCCTTCCATGTGGGCGTTGACGGAGATCTGACCCTTGTTGCTTTCCACCGTGGCTGAACCCTTGGCGTTCGGCAGCAGCGGTGTGCCGTCGAAGCCGATCTTGGTCGAGCCGGAGCGATGGAAATAGTTGATGGCGGGGATATCCCGGCCGACAACCTTGATCTGATAGACCGGAATGCCGTTGCGGACCGTGGATGGGCCTTGTTCCTGCGGGAAGCGGTTGCCGGCGGCCGGGTTCAGCTCCTGCCCGTGCGCGAGGGATGCGCCGAGAAGTAGGAGCACCGGCGCGGTTTTCCGAAAAAGAGTCATTGCGGGAGTTCCTTTCGCGCGCAGTGTGTGCGCGGCTGCCGATCGTAATCGGCATGATCTTGTATGTGACAGTAGAGATGCTTTGAACCGTTGACGGGACGCTCTTCAAGTAAATTGTGCATGGTTGCGGGACGAATTTGCGCTAAGCCCGGTTTCCGTTCGACGAGCGGGAAGGAAAGGAGGGAAGCACCGGTTTGGCTGGGGCCGAAGTGTCCGGAGCAAGATTTTTCGCGATCGCGAAAATCGCAAGCTCCAGGCGCGTCGAGATCCCTAGCTTTTCAAAAATGTTGGATAAGTGCCGCTTGACCGTTTCCTCACTCAGGTTGAACTGCCGGGCGATGTCCCGGTTTGAAAGCCCTTTGACAATCAAGCCGACGACCTCCAGCTCGCGGCGCGTCAGGTTCCAGTTCACGGGCGCTTCCGGCTCGTTCTCGATCTGAAACTCGCCCATTACCTCTTCAAGGGAATTGAAGCGGCGTCCGCTTACCCAGAAAGCGCCCTCCATAACGGCGAACAAGGCGGCCGCGATCTGGTCCACCAGCGCACTTTTAAGAACCAGGCCGCGCGCCCCGGCGCGAAAAGCTTCCTGGGCCTGCCCGGGCGGCAACGAGCCGGTAAGCAGGACAACCCGGGTGTGCGCCGCCGCACCCGCGATGTGCCGCAATGTGCTCAGGCCGGAGCTGCTGGGCATCTGCACGTCCAGCAGCAGGATGTCGGGGGCCAAGTCCAGGGTTTGCTTGAACGCATCCGTGCCGTCCTCGGCCTCGGCAACAACCAAGAAGCGGCCGTGAGCGGAAAGTACGTTTGTGACGCCGATCCGCACCACCGGGTGATCATCGGCGACAAGGACGCGGATCGGCGTGCTTTGCATGGACGGGGGCGCGTTCACGGCAGGACTCGCTTTTCCCGGAGCGCTGCATGGAGCATGGCACATGCCGCCAACATGGCTGCAAGTGTTTTTTGCTCGTCCCTTCGGCTTCGCGCGCCTTCAAGCGCTTCAGCACAGCTTGCGACGGCGCGCGCCCCCAGCATGCCGGCCGTGCCTTTGACCGTGTGCGCGAGGGCGCGGCGCAAATCCGTATCTGAGCCGAAGCTGAGCTGCTCGACACGCCCTTGTGTTTGGACGAGGAACTCGCGGTAAATCTGGGCAAGCACCGAGGGAGCCAACACCGCGGCCAGGGCGTCGAAAACAGCCGCATCGAGAACAGCTGCATCGAGGCAAACCTCATGCGCGCATGTCCGCGGAGGGACTTGCGCCCCTAGGCTGGTGGCACGGCCTTGCCCTGCCGCAGTCTGCATAGAAAGAACATACCTGGAGAGTAAGCGCCGCAGTCGTTACCTAGGTAATAAAATTTTATTACCTGCTTCAACGCGACGGGGCAGTTGGTCGAAATGGGAAAAGGTTTGCTTGAGAAACGGTAGAGTGCGGAGTATGGATGCACCTCCGAATGAAGAAATATGGCGGGAGCTGCTACAACTGCGGACGCGTATAGAACGGTTGGAAGCAGAACGTTCAGAAAACGAACGGCATGGCCTGCCCGCGGGTCCGGAATCGATGCGGGAGCCGGAGCTCTCATTTGCGCAGCCCTCGCGGCCCTCGCTTGAGTCCCGCATCGGTTCGCAGCTGCTCAACCGGGTCGGCATCGTGGCGCTTCTGGTAGGGGCGGCGTGGTTCCTGAAGTACGCGGTGGATCGCGAGTGGCTTGGGCCGGAAGCGCGTGTGCTGGTCGGGCTCGCCGCGGGGCTGGCGCTCGCGGGCTGGTCGGAGCGCTTCCGGAGGCGCGGGTTTCCGGTGTTTGGATTTTCGCTCAAGGCAGCCGGCGCGGGCGTGCTGTACCTGTCGCTTTGGGCGGCGTACTCGCTGTTTCATCTCGTGCCGTTTTGGGCCGCGTTTGCCGGAATGGTTCTGGTGACGGCCGCCAACGTGTGGATCTGCGCGGTGCAGCAATCCGAGGCCCTGGCCGCCGTGGCCGCCGTAGGCGGGTTCCTCACCCCCGCGCTGCTCGGCGCTTCCGCCGCTTCAGTGTGGGCGCTCGGCAGCTATCTCGTGCTGCTCAACGCGGGGTTAGTTTGGCTGCTGTGGCGGTTCCGATGGCCGCGCCTGCTGCCGGGGGCGTTTGTCGGGACGCAGGCCTATCTCGCAGTGATGGCTGCGCGCGGGGTCGGATCCTTGCCGCCCGGCGAGGGTGCGGCGGCCTGGGGGTTCAGCGCGCTGTTCTTTGCGGGGTTTTCCGCGGTCGCGGGTTGGATGGGTGGTTCCGGAAATGCGTTCGCGATTGCTGTCGCGGTGCTTGCGGCCGACGCCGTTTTAGGCGCGGGCGAGCTGTGGCGGCTCACAGCCGATCCCGGCCTGGCGCGGTGGGTGCCGGCCGGCGTTGCCGGATGGGTGGCGCGGGGGCGGGTGGGGCCCGGGCGCCTGGGGGTGGGGGGGGGGGG
>CAXTSB010000060.1:5959-19598 GCA_964246845.1 uncultured Acidobacteriaceae bacterium | reverse complement strand
AAGTCGGCCCGAGCGGCTTCGGCAATCCGCCCGTCCTCCCAGTTCGACATGCGCATGGCGGCCGCGCCGCCGAAAAATCCGCGTAGAAATACCCCGCCCGGCGGCGCGCGATGGGCGAACTTCTGGTGCATGAAAGTCCCGGCCAGCAACTGCGGCTCGCCGCTCCCCTGCCCGGGCGCACGAAGAAAGCCGAACCCGCGCGGCACCCGGATGCGCGCGGCGGCTTCCGGCAACCAGCAAAGCGCGGCGACAACGGCCGAGGTCGCTTCAGTGGGCAGCAGCTCCGCGGCTTGGGGAAGTAGCGGCGCAAGTAGGCTTTGCGTCTCGGGGGCAGGCGTAGCCAGCACCACCCCGTCGAACTGCTCGCCGTCCACCGACCAGCCTTTCCCTTCCCGCGTCACGCTCCGCACCGGGCAGTGCTTGCGCACAGGAGGCAAGGCCGCTTCCAGCCTGTCCAGAATGGTTTGCAGCCCGCCCCGCACGGTCGTAAACACCGGCTGCGCTTTCTCGCGCGCGGCCCGGGCCATCACCGGCGCGATCAGGCTGCCGTGCTCGCGCTCCAACCGCACAAACGGCGCAAGCACCGCGCCTGCGCTTAGGCGGTCGATATCGCCGCCGAACACGCCCGCGAGCAGCGGCCCCACAACGGTCTCGGTCGCCTCGCGCCCGAAGTGCCGCTCGGCAAACGCGCGGACTGACTCATCCTCATTCTCGGGCAGGGCAGTGGCTTTCAGCTCGGCGGCGCGCTTGGGCTCGCGCAGAAAGGACAGCCGCGCCTGCCAGGAGAACAGGGGCGACTCCAGGATCGGCAGCCAGCGCGTGGGCACCATCATGCGCATGCCGTCGGGCAGGGGCGTCAAAGTCTTGCCCTGCGCGAGATAGGTCCGGCGGATGGTGTCATTCGAGTGGATAAGCTCGCCCGCGAGCCCGAGCTCTGCAACCAGCTCGCGCAGCGCGGTCCGGTCGGAAACCCAGGAGTCCGGTCCGGTCTCGATGGTGAAGCCGTCCGCGTACACGGTTTCCACCGTGCCGCCCACGCGCCCGCCCGCTTCGAATACGGTCACGTCCCAGTCGGGATGCCGTGAAAGCTCATACGCGGCGGCAAGCCCCGCAAGCCCCGCGCCGACAACCGCGGCCCGCTTCACCCCGCCGTCGCCAAAGCCGGGGCGCTCTCGATCCGCGCAAACCCGGCATGGACCAGGTCCGCCAACGCCGACGTCAGCAGCGGCGAGTCGTTCAGCGAGGTGGGCCGGGTCAGTTCCATCCCAAGCCCCTGCGCGAACTCCTTGAACGCGATGTCGATGTCGTACAGGATTTCCACATGGTCGCACAGGAAGCCGATGGTTTGCAGCACAACCGCCTTTGCCCCCTCCGCGTGCAGGGCGGTCAGCGTGTCCTCAACAGACGGGCCCAGCCACGGGCCGCCCGACATGCCCTGGCTTTGGAAGGCAAACGACCAGCGGCCCTCGGGAAGCCCGAGCCGCTCGGCCACCAGCGCCGCCGTCCGCTTGGCCTCGACCGGGTAAGGGTCGGGCAGCTTAGCCCCCGGCTCCTCAGCGGAGGAGCGGACCCACATGCCTTCGTCGCGTGCGGGCTCTGTGGGCGCGGCCGTACCGCCGGCGGGCGAGGTTTCCGCACCCGGCGCGCCGCCTTGTACACTGCCGGGCCGCCCGGCGGGCGCGCCCAGCGCGGGCGTTTGGATCGTGCGGCACGGGACGGAATGGGCCGTGAAAAGAACCCTGGCTTCCGGCGTGAGCGCCGCCCGCAAACGCTCCGCAAACGCCTCGACAAGCAGCGGGTGGTCCGCCCAGCCCTCGACAAATTCAATCCGGATCGCCCCCGCGGCCTCGGCGAACACCGCCCGCCGGTACAGCCCCACACTGGTGCGCGAGTTCTGCGGTGCAAGGCAGACGGCCACGGCTTCCTCAATGCCGTCGGCCCTCATGCGCCGGACCACATCGGCGATGTACGGCTTCCAATTGCGCATGCCCACGTAGACGGGCAGCCCGAGCGCCTCGCTCAAAAGCCGGCCTTGCTCCAGGGTCAGCGCGGTCAGGGGGCTCTTGCCGATCAGCCCGTAGCGGTGCGTGATCTCCTCGACCACCGAAGCCGGCATGGGCCGCCCGCTCACCACATTGCTCAGGTACTTGGGAATATCTTCGAGCTCGTCCGGGGTGCCATGGGCCAATAGGATGACCGCGCGCTTCATGCTTCGCTCCTCTTGGACAGCGCCCGGACCGTCCGCACCACATGCTGTACATGCTCGACCGGCGTGCCGGGCACGATCCCGTGGCCCAGGTTGAAAATGTGGCCCGGGCGGTTGTCGGCTTCCCCCAGAATGTCCGCGACCCGGCGGTCGATCAACTCCGGCGAGGCAAACAGCGTAATAGGGTCCAGGTTGCCCTGCACCGCGCAGCTCCAGTCAAGCTCGCGCCAGGCCTTCGCGAGCGGCGTACGCCAGTCCAGGCCAAGCACATCGGCCCCGGTTTCGCGCATCGCGGGCAGCAGGGTCGCGGTGTCCACGCCGAAGTAGATCACCGGCACACCCATGGCCTGTACGGCGCGTACCAAACCGCGCGTGACGGGCAGTACAAACTCCTGGTAGTCGGCGGGCGCGAGCGAACCGGCCCAGGAGTCGAAGATCTGGATCGCGTCCGCGCCTGCGTCCACCTGTTGCCGCGCGTACTGCTCCAGCACTGTCGCCAGCTTTTCCAAAAGCAGCTTCCAAGCACCGGGGTCGCGGTACATCAGGGTTTTTGTATGGATGTACTGCCGCGACCCGCCGCCCTCGATCATGTAGCTGGCAAGCGTGAACGGCGCGCCGCAAAAACCGATGATCCCGAGCGCGTCGTCGGTATCGTCGTGCGTGCGGTTGCGGAAGTGCGCCGCCACGCGCGCGATCGCCTCGGCCACATATCCTAATTCCTCGGCGCGGTCGGTGCGGAGCGCCTCGATATGCTCCTGCGAGCGCACCGGCGTGTGCACCACCGGCCCTTCGCCTGCCTGGAACTCAAACGGCAAGCCCATGCACTCAAACGGCAGCAGAAGGTCCGCGAAGATGATGGCCGCATCCACCCCGAGCTTTTCCGCCGCGGTGATCGTCACCTCGGCCGCGAGCGCGGGGCGCTTGCAAATCTCAAGCAGCGAGTGATGCTTGCGCACGGCCTGGTACTCGGCCATATAGCGCCCGGCCTGCCTCAGAAACCACACCGGCGTGCGGTCCACGGGCCGGCGCAGGCAGGCGCGGACGAAGCGCGACCCCCGCACTTCCCCGCCGGCCCGTCCAAACCCCGACCGGGCTTCCAAATCCGCGCTGATCTCAGCTTTCATCGCAGTTTGAGCCTAGCACCGAGACATAGCGGCAGGCTTTGCAAGCTCAAAACTCGCGCCCGTTCAGAGGAGAACGCACGAAGCCGGCAACTCTGAAGCCGATAACTCTATGGATAGGGGTTATCCTGAACGAAGTGAAGGATCTGCTGTATGCTCGCACCGCCAAACAGCAGATCCTTCATCGCTTCGCTCTTCAGGATGACCCCTGCTTGTACAGGGCGAGCTTAGCGCAGGTTTTCCAAGGCTATCCTTCTTGAGCAGCTAACCTTCACTCCTGTTTCAGTTCTTCGGCGTCTTCTCCTGCCCGGCCGCGGGCGATTTGGTGTTCACCAGCTCCGGTGCGCTTTGGGCGCGTAGGTCGATCTCCTGGTCCGCTGAGATCCTGCGGCGGATCTCGGTCGGCTCCACCTTCTCCCATTGCCCGCTCTTCAAACTGCGGTGGATCGCCTCAATCACCCGCACGTCGGCCAACCCTTCATAGCCGTCCGGCTCGGGGTCTTGCCCGTCCAGGATGCACTGCGAAAAGTACTTCAGCTCGCCGCCGAAGTGGTCGGTGTTCTTGAAGCTCTTATGGCTTTCGTCCTGCCCCACAACCTCGTAGTGCTCAAGCGGCTTGCCGTACATAAAGCCCGGGTTCACGTCGAGTGATCCCTCGGTGCCTACCACAATGTACTGGTCCAGCTTGTTGCCGTAGTACGAAACCGTAAACTGCCCGAGGCGGTTTTCGGGGAAGCGCAGGATCACGCTCACCGTGTCGTCGAAGCTCGGGTCGAAGCCGGACTCCGGGTGCCGGGTTCCCGCCGCGAACGCCTCGGTCGGCTCGGCCTCGAAGATGTTGCGCACGCTGTTGATCGGGTACGGCCCCATGTCGAGCACCGGCCCCGCGTCCAGACCCGACTGCGCCCGGTGCAGCATGGGATCGACCATCTGCGAGAAAGTCGAGGTGTACAGGTGGACCTTGCCCAGCTCGCCCGCGCGCACCTTCTCAATTGCCGCGATCGTCGCCGGCTCGAAGTGGAGCCGGTAGGCGATCATCAGCTTCGCGCCCTTTACTTTCTGCGCCTCGATGATCTTGAGGCAGGCTTCCGATGACACTTCCATCGGCTTTTCGAGCAGCACGTGGATGCCCGCTTCGAGCGCGGGCACCGCAAACCGCGCGTGCTGCCAGTTGGGCAGTGCGAGATAAAGCGCATCCACCTCGCCCGAGCTCAGCATTTGCGGAAACTGCTCATAGGTGTAGGTGTTCGCGACCTTGTACTTTTCCGCGAGCGCGCTTGCCTTTTCGGCATCGCCGGTCACCAGCGCCGTGATCTTCGAGTTGTCCGTGTGGTCCACGCCGGGCATCATCGCTTCCTGCGAGATATCGCCCAGCCCGACGATCGCGTAGCGGACCTTGCGGTCCTCGCCCAGCCCCAATGCTTCCTTCAAACTCATGGTTTGCTCCCTCGGGTTTTGGGATGCGGCGCGGTTTGTTCGGCGGCGAACACGAATCCCGGCCGGACGGCCCGCATCTGAACTGGCTAGCGGGGGAGAACGGTATGTACGTGGTGGTCGGCGGCACGGGGCAGGTAGGCGGGGCGGTGGTGCGGACCCTGCGCGAGAAAGGCTGCGGCGTCCGCGCCGTGGTGCGCGCGAGCAGCAAAACAGAAGCCTTGAAAGCCCTCGGCGCTGAACTTTTCGTCACCGACGTGGAAGATCCGGCTCACATTCAGATTGCATTTGAAAAAGCGGAAGGGGTGTTCTTTATGACGCCCCAGTTTTTAGAGGTGCTGAACCCGCGTTCTGCCAATTCAGTGGCGGTCGCGGCGGCTGTGAATGGGCTTCAGGCCTCGCACGTACCCCGTGTTGTGTTCCTTTCCTCGATCGGTTCAGAAAACGCGCAAGGCACGGGGCTGATCCTGAAGACGTACGACATGGAGCAGGCCTTGCTTCCCCTGCCCCTGCCTGCTGCGGCCATTCGCGCCGCGACCTTCATGGACAATCTGCGCCCCTTGCTGCCCCATGTGCGCGAAAGCGGGGTATGGCCGACCCCCTACGAGCACTTGGACGAGCCGGTGGAGATGGTGGCGGCGGAGGACATCGGGAAGCTGGCGGCGGAACTGCTGACCGAACCCTGGGAAGGCAAGCGGATTATCGAGTTCGGAGGCCCGGAACCGATTTCGGTTCGGAAGGCCGCCGAGGTTCTCGGCAAAGCCTTGAACCGCCCTGTCGAAGCGCAGACAGTGCCCAAGGAGCAGCGGGTCGGCATGTTCCAGCAGTTCGGCATGACGCCCGGCGCGGCCGAGGGCATGGCGGAGATGATGGACGGCTTCAACAGCGGGCTGATCGCGTTCAAGGGCGGCGAGGGCACGGAGTTCAAGCGCGGCGCAACGAGTTTGGCGCAGTGGCTTGAGGGCGCGCTTGCGTATGGCTAGAACTTGGATTGAGCTATGACGCCCGACAGCCCGCGCACGCTGTTTGTTTGCGTCCGCAACCGCCATGGGAAAGGCGTGAGCTGCGCCGGACGCGGTTCGCGCGCGCTCATACACCAGATGCGCGGCCTGCTGGAGGCCGAAAGTATCGGCCCCGAGGAGCTTGCCGTGCGCCCTTGCGGCTGCTTGGGCTTGTGCAAGCAGGGGCCGGTGATGCTCGCGGCGGCGGGCGAGGCCGCGCTCCACAAGAAGCCGCATAAACCGGGAAAAAAGCACGGGCCGGAAGTGCACACTCGCGTGGAGCCGGAAGAGGTTCGCGAAATCCTGCGTGAAGCGCTGCTCGGGCCGATTTGATTCGTTTTAGAATGGGCTATGCCGTCCATTCAGGGGATAACCGACAATGCAGGCAGGTTCCGCAAGCTGGCGCAGGACGTGCTCGCCCCGGAGCTGCAGGGGATCAAAGCCACGCTTGATGCCCTGCTCGAAGGGCAGAAGCAGCTTCGCGAGGACATCAAAGCCAGCGAAAATCGACTCCGCACGGAGATCAAGGATGCGGAAAGTCGTTTACGCACGGAGGCCAAGGATTCAGAAAGCCGCCTCCGTACCGATCTGAAGTCTGTCGAAGGTCAACTGCGGACGGAAACGAAGGAAGCAGAGAGCCGTCTGCGTACAGACCTGAAAAATGTCGAAGGCCAACTTCGCTACCAACTGAAGAATGTAGAAGGCCAGCTTCAAAATGTGGAAGGCCAACTCCGCTATGAAATGAAGGAAGGCGAAGGCCGCATGATCCAGAGCGTGGAAAAGTCGGCGCGGGAGATCCTGCTCACCATCCGGCTCGCAGACTCCGAGCGGCAGGTCGCTGAATTGTCCAAGCGCCTGGAGCTTTCTTCGGGCGAGGAATCGCAGCCGAGCCAGTAGACCCGGCTCAGCCCTTTTTCGCCGGGGTTTTCTTCGCGGAAGCCGTTTTCTTCGCCGGTGTTTTCTTGGCCGTGCTTTTCGCGGTCGATTTCTTGGCCGGGGCTTTCTTTGCCGGTGTCTTCTTGGCGGCTGTTTTCTTTGCCGTCGTTTTCTTTGCGCTGCCGGCGGTTTTCTTCGCTCCCGTTTTCCGCGCTTCCGACCCCGCTTCCTTCGCCGCCTCGGTATTCGGCACAAACTGCTTGCCCTTGCGCGAGCCTTCCTGCTTCTGTTTGTCCGTCTTGGCCTTTTCTTCCGGGCTCAGCTTTTGCCATGCCTCATCGGGCAGGTAGCGTGTGGTGCCGCCTTCGCGCTGCGCTTTTTCGCCGTCCGAGGTATGCCAGTCTTCCTTGCCCCACTTGCTCAGGCTTTCCGCGCCCTTGTCTTTTCCGCCCTTGAAGCCGCCGCCGGCATGCTCGTACTCGGTTGCGACCAGCTGCGCCTTACGCGCGCTCCACTCGCCGGGCTTGCCGCCCTTGTCTCCTTCCACCACCTCTTCCCTGATTTTGTCGCGCAGCTCCGGCTTGGTGTACTTCTTCGGGTCGGACGGCTTCATCGTGCGGCTCCTCCACGCGACATACGATGCGGAGAATCCGAGCAGCGGCCTGTTATAGGCCTATGCCTGTACACATTCAGGAAACAGAGGCAACCATTCCGCCGGACGGGTTTGACGCCCCGGGAAACACACCCATAGAATCGCAGCAGTGTTCCGGGCCCGTCCGGCCCCGAAGGCGCGCCGCCCGCCTTTCCGCAGCGTAGGAAGACTGCCAGGGCCGCCCCATATAGATTCCGTGATCCGAAGGAGCTCCACCCTCACCATGAAGCGTTCGTTGTCCCTCGCAACTCTGCTCGCCGCCGCCGCGCCTTTCGCACTCGCGCAAACCGCCGCGACCGCGCCGTCGTCTTCCCCGTCCACCGCCGCGTCCACGCCGGTGACCGCGCCCGCGGCGGCCGCGCCTTCCGGCCCCAGCAAGGTCGGCATCATTCTTTTCCAGCAGGCTGTGGCGCAGACGAATGAAGGCAAACGCGACCTGGAAGAGGTCGAGAAGAAATACCAGCCGAAGCAGACCCAGCTGAAGCAGCAGAGCGACGAGATCGACACGCTGAAGAAGCAGCTTCAAACGCAAAGCGCGACCCTGACCGACACAGAGCGGGCGCAGAAGCTGAAATCCATTGACGATAAGGAAAAATCGTTGCAGCGCCAGGGCGAAGACGCCTCCAACGACTTCCAGCAGGAAATCCAGCAAACCTTTAATCAGGTGGCGCAAAAGGTCGCGGTAACGCTGCAAAGCTATGCCGCGCAGAACGGCTACACGCTCGTGCTCGATGCCTCCCAGCAGCAGAGCCCCATCCTATACGCGACGCAGGGCAATGACATCACCGAAGCCGTGATCGCGGCCTATAACACCAAGTCGGGCATCGCGGCACCGCCGCCGTCCGCTCCCAGCGCCACCCCGCGCACCGGTACCACAGGAGCCGCCCCGACCCGCCGGACGGCTCCGCCCGCAGCCCACTGACCGCTTCCGTCAAGCAGGCATGAAACCCGGCGCAAGCCGGGGATTTCATCAGGTGAGATACGGTTCCCTTCCGATTACCTTCTTGTGGAAATCTCTGTGAAAAAGGAAGCCGTGGCGAACCGTGAGGAACTGTTCGCCGCGTGCCCTGGAACATACCTGATTTGCTGCAAACTTAGTATTTGCGCCTATTTTGAGGATACCCGGCCTGCCTGCACCTGTTTCGGCCGTCTGACAGACGAGCTGGACCTACAGGCAGGTTTCCCACAATCCAAGGGTTATCTCAAGTAACCGTTCGGATGCAGGATGCATCACCGACGCGCTTACCGCGCGTTATCTTCACCCACCTTCAGGACAGCCAGGAACGCCTCCTGCGGGATGTCGACCTTGCCGATCCGCTTCATGCGCTTTTTGCCTTCCTTCTGCTTGTCGAGCAGCTTGCGCTTGCGGGAAATGTCGCCGCCGTAGCACTTGGCGAGCACGTTTTTCTTGATCGCCGACACGGTTTCGCGCGCCACGATCTTCGACCCGATCGCGGCTTGGATGGCGACCTCAAACATCTGGCGTGGAATCAACTCGCGCATCTTCGACACCAGCGCGCGGCCGCGGTCGTAAGCGAAATCGCGGTGCACGATGATCGAGAGCGCGTCGACCGGCTCGCCCGAAACCAGGATGTCGAGCTTCGACATCGGCGAAATCCAGGTGCCGGCGAGCACGTAATCGAGCGAGGCGTACCCGCGCGAAACACTCTTGAGCCGGTCGTAGAAGTCGAGCACGATTTCGTTGAGCGGCAGCTCGTAGGTGAGTTTGACGCGCGTGGCCGACACGTACTCGAAGTTCTGCTGCCGCCCGCGCTTTTCCTCGACCAGCTTGAGGATGCCCCCGACGTACTCCTCGTTGGTGAGGATGGTCGCGGTGATGACCGGCTCTTCGATCTGCTCGATTTCGGTCGGCTCGGGCCAGCGTGACGGGTTGTCGACCTCGATCTCCTTGCCGTCGGTGAGGGTGATTTTGTAACGTACGCTCGGCGCGGTGGTGATCAGGTCCAAGTCGAACTCGCGCTCCAAGCGCTCCTGGATGATCTCCATATGGAGCAGCCCGAGGAAGCCGCAGCGAAAGCCGAAGCCGAGCGCGGCCGAGCTTTCCGGCTCAATCGAAAATGAGGCGTCGTTAAGCCGCAGCTTTTCGAGCGCGTCGCGCAGCAGCGTGTGCTCGTGCGAGTCGACCGTGTAAATGCCCGCGAACACCATGGACTTAATGTCCTCGAAGCCGGGCAGGGCGCTCGCCGCGGGCCGCGATACCTCAGTGATGGTGTCGCCGATCTTCGTGTCTGCGACGTTTTTGATCGTCGCGACAAAGAAGCCCACCTCGCCCGCCGCAAGCTCGGGTATCTCGACCGGCTTGGGGGTGAGGACGCCCATGGACTCGATGTCAAACTCGCGCCCGTTCGACATGAGCCGGATGCGCGCGCCTTTTTTGAGCCGCCCGTGGATGACGCGCGCCAGCACGATCACGCCGCGGTAGGGGTCGAACCAGGAGTCGAAGATCAAGGCCTGCAAGGGCGCTTCCGGGTCGCCGACCGGAGGCGGCAGGCGGTGGACAACCGCTTCGAGAATGTCCGGAACGCCCAGCCCGGTTTTCGCGCTCACCGGCAGCGCATCGGTCGCGTCCAAGCCCACGGACTGCTCGATCATCTCCTGCGTGCGGGCGACGTCGGCCGAAGGCAGGTCGATCTTGTTGATGACCGGGATGATTTCAAGCCCGTTCGAGATGGCGAGATAGGCATTCGCGAGCGTTTGCGCCTCGACGCCCTGTGAGGCATCGACCACCAGCAAAGCGCCCTCGCAGGAAGCCAGCGACCGCGAAACTTCGTAGGAAAAGTCCACGTGCCCCGGTGTGTCGATCAGGTTGAGCTGGTACGTTTTGCCGTCCTTGGCCGGGTACATCATGCGGACGGAGTGCGCCTTGATCGTGATGCCGCGCTCGCGTTCGAGGTCCATTGCGTCGAGCACCTGCGCCTGCATTTCGCGCGCCGTGAGCGAGCCGGTGAGCTCCAGCAGGCGGTCGGAGAGCGTGCTCTTCCCATGGTCGATATGCGCGATGATCGCGAAATTGCGGATGAGGCTGGTGTCCATCAGGCGGGGGCTTTCAAAGCTTGAGTCTACCATCCGGGTTTTGGGCGGGTACCCGCTAGAATGGGAGGCGCTGATGCGTTTCCCTGCCCTGCTTGCGCTGCTGTTCGCGCCCATGCTCGTGCTTGCGCAGGCGACCCCGCCGCCGCATGCAAACAATGCTCCGGACGCGCTCTTGATCACCTCGGTCGAGCAAGCCTACGCCGCCGGGTTGGCGGCGAACGAAGCGGGCGACCGCGACAAAGCGCGGCAACAGTTTGACCGCGCGGTCGACCTGCTGCTCCAAAGCGGCGCGGACCTAAAAAATAACGCCCCGCTCGCGGCCGAGCTCGACCGGATCGTGGACTCGATCAACACGCTCGAGCTGGACGCGCAAAAAACCGCCGAAGGGCCCGCGCCCAAGGATGACGCCCCGGTCGATGTCGCGAACGACGTGACCTTCCCGGTCGATCCGAACATCAAGGCGCAGGCGCAGGCGGAGCTCCAAACCACCCAATCGGACCTGCCGCTCGTCATCAACGACTATGTCGCGAGCTACATCAACTTTTTCTCAACGAGCGGGCGGGGTCGCGGCACGATCGTCGCCTCGCTCCAGCGAGCCGGGAAGTACAAGGCGATGATTCAGCGGGTGCTGAAGGAAGAAGGCGTCCCGCAGGATTTGCTTTATCAGGCGGTCGCGGAGTCGGGCTTCCGCACCTCGGTCGTGAACCCGAAGTCGGGCGCGGCGGGGATGTGGCAATTCATGCCATTCGGCACCTACGGCCTAGAACGCACGGGCTGGTTCGACGAGCGGTTCGACCCCGAAAAGGCCACGCGCGCCTACGCCCGCGACATCAAGAACACTTACCGGCAGCTGGGCGACTGGTACCTGGCCATGGCTTCCTATGACTGGGGCACGGGCAACGTACAGCGCGCGGTGCAGCGGACGGGCTACGCCGACTTTTGGGAGCTGTACCGGCGCAACAACCTGCCGCAGGAAACCAAGAATTATGTCCCGATCATTCTCGCTGTCGCCATCATGGCAAAGAACCCCAAGCAGTACGGTTTGGAGGGCATCGTGCCCGACACGGCGGTGGAGCCGGACACGGTCGTGACACACGGGTCCGTTTCGCTCGCGCTGGCGGCGGATGTGACCGGCAGCACGCTGAGCTACATCGAAGAGCTGAACCCCAGCCTTCTGCGCGGGCGCACGCCGCCCGACCAGAACTACGAACTGCGCATCCCCAGCGGCACGACCGCTGTTTTCAACCAACGCATCGCGGAGATTCCCGAGGACAAACGGGCACTGTGGCGCTTCCACGCGCTCGCGCCCGGGGACACGCTCGAAGCCATCGCGCGGGAGTACCGCGCCACTCCGTCCGAAATTGCATTCACCAATCAGATCAGTGAGAACGCATCGCTGGCCGGGGTGCGCTCGCTGGTGATCCCGGTCGCGCCCGCGCCGGTTGCCGCCGCGCCGAGCCTCCGCGCTGCCGTGTACCGTGTGCGGCGGGGCGATACGCTGGTCAATATCGCCGACCGGTACGGAGTGTCGGTGGCTTCGCTCCAACGCTGGAACCGCCTGCCGGGCCGGCAGGTGAACATCGGCCGCAGCCTATATGTGGCCGAGCCTGCCCGTGTAAACGCGAGTCCCGCCGCGGCGCGCGCGCGCCGCGCTCCCCTGCCGGTGCGGGCCGCGGTACGGGCAGCCGGCCCGCGCGTTTCCGCGCTGAAGCGCCCGCGCCGCTGATCGTGCAGCTTCACGGCGGTGACGCGGCGGCTCCGTTCGGCATGCCACTTGTACTCAAAACAGGTGTATAACCCCAGGAGCCATCGCATGACGGACGATTTGAAGCTGTTTGCCGCTGCCTACGACGACCAGGAACCCGAGGAAGACAACGACGACGAGGAGCTTGAGGACGACCTCGACGAGGAAGATGAGGAGGACGAGGAGTCCGACGACGAGGACGACCTTGACGATGAGGAGGACGAGGATGACCTCGACGACGAGGACGACGATACCCTTGACGAGGACGATGAGGACGAGCTGGAAATAGACCCGGACGCGGAAGAACTGGATGACGACGGCGAGAAGAAGTAATTGTTTCTCTGCTTAAGGAAAAGCCCGGCCGGAGCCGGGCTTTTTCACTTGCGGACGTTGCCGCTTCTGAGCTTCTGAAAGTCCGAGTCGTACAAAGCACATGTCATCCTGAGCGCAGCGAAGGACCTGCCGTTTGCGCGCACCGCGAAGAACAGCAGGTTTTTTCCCTTTGGTCAGGATGACCCCTCATTCGCTGTATCGGCAGTACACACGCTTGCAAAACGGGCCATATACCCTTACGACCGCTTCTGGTCGGCCGCAAGCTCGTCGAGTACCTCGGAGCTTGCCTGGGAAGGATTGACCCCGGTCCACACCTTGACGATCTTGCCTTCGGGGTTGATGAGAAACGTGTTGCGCTTGGCGATCTTGATGCCGAGAATATCCGCGAGCGAGCCGTACTGCGGCGCGACTTGCTTGTTCGCGTCACTCAATAGATGGAAGTTCAAGCCTTCCTTCGCGCAGAACTGCTTGTGCGAGTCGACCGAGTCGACGCTGACCCCGACGATGACCGCGTTCGCCTTTTCGTACTTGGGCGCGTCGGCTTGGAACTCGTGGGCTTCGCGCGTGCAGCCGCTGGTGCCGTCCTTGGGGTAGAAGTACAGCACGACCCATTTCCCGTGAAAGCTCGACAGGCTTGTCGGCTGCCCGGTTTGCGAGGGCAGTGTGAACGTCGGAGCCTGCTGCCCCGCGGAAGGCACCGCCGCCTCATCCGCCGCGAACGCCCGCGCGCCTATCAATCCCGCCGCCATCACCGCTGCCGCTGCCCATGCCATGCGCATTCCAGTCACCCTCCGGTTTCATTAGATCATTGGAGGCCGACAATCGCGATCCCCGCAGCGTCGGCGCGCGCGACCAGGCCTTCGCGGTCGAACAACAGCGTGCGCCCGGCCTCGACCGCCAAGCAGCGCGCGCCGGCACGCGCCATCGCCGCCACGGTCGCGGTGCCGATGACCGGTACATCAAAGCGCAAGTCCTGCTTGGGTTTCGCAACCTTTACTACGGTCAGCCCGCGGTCGAGCGTCGAGGCCGCGCCGCCGAGCGTTTCCATCAACGCCCCGGCCCGCACGATGGCCGCGTCCGTGCCTTCCATCGCTTCGACCGCCACGCACGCGCCGCTCGCCACCACCACGGTCTGCCCGATGTCGAACCCGGCGATGCCGTAGGCGACCGTGCGTCCGTACGCGATGTCGGCCTGCTCCTCGGGCGTCGGCGCGCGCA
>CAXTSB010000060.1:0-5949 GCA_964246845.1 uncultured Acidobacteriaceae bacterium | reverse complement strand
AATGCCGTGGATGGGATCAATTCAATCCCCTCATCGCCCAGGACCTTGGCGACCGCGCCCAGCAGCATGTCGGTGTTCTTTGTGCGGAGCGACAGGAGCAGCTTCGCCAGCCGCCAGTCCGGCCGGATGCTCGAAAAGATCTGCTTATGCTTGACCTGCCCCGCCATGACGACCCGACGCACACCTGCTTTTTGGAATGTATCAATCAGCCGTGACAGCTCGCCGAGCGAAAGCCAATGTAGTTCGACGCCTTCGCGCGCAACCATGGCCGGGTCGGTTTCTTCCTTGATCGCCGCGACGACGACTTCCAGGCCCTCGGCCCGGGCCGCTTCGAGCAGCAGAAACGGGAAGCGCCCGTTGCCGGCGATGAGCCCGAGTTTATTCACGCCCGTCAATGAACCTTCCCCCAATTTCCGGCATAGGGTCATCCTGAACGAAAGTGAAGGATCTGCTTTCCTCGCCGCGCCGGCAAACAGCAGATCCTTCGCTGCGCTCAGGATGACACCTTTCCCTGGATGAAGAACATGGGGTGCCCCATGTCTCGCGTTCAGAACGTGAGCTTACTTCAACACCCCTCGCTCCGAGCTCTCGATAAACCCGAGCAGGTAGGCGACATCTTCGTTGGACGCGCCCTCCGCCCGCAGCTTCTCCACCGCCTGCGTCGTGTTCATGCGCCCGGCCAGCAGAATGCGAAAGGCATGCCCGAGCGCGCGCAGCTGTTCCGCAGTAAACCCCTTGCGCGCGAGGCCTATCTTGTTCAAGCTGTAGGCGTGGACGTCGCGTTTGGCGCTGGTGAGCGAGTACGGCAGCACGTCCTGCGTGATGGTGGTGCCGCCGCCGATGTAGCTGTAGCGCCCGATGCGGCAGTACTGGTGTACCGGGCACAGCGCACCGACCGAGGCATGATCCTCCACGATGACGTGCCCGGCGAGCGTCGCCGCGTTCGCCAGGATGCAGCCGTCGCCGATGACCGAGTCGTGCCCGATGTGGACATAAGCCATGATGAGGCAGCCCGAGCCGATGCGCGTGGTGCCGCCCCCGCCCGCCGTGCCGCGCGAGATGGTCACGTACTCACGGATGTCGTTGTTGTCGCCCAGGTGCAGACCGGTCGGCTCGCCCGCGTACTTCAGGTCCTGCGGCGGCACCCCAAGCGCGCAAAACGGCGAGAAACGGTTCCCCCGGCCCGCGCGCAAGCGCCCGTCGAGCACCACATGCGAAGCCAGCACGCACCCTTCGCCCAGCACCACATCCGGCCCGACCGTGCAGAATGGCCCTACGGCGCATGACTCCGGAACCACCGCGCCTTCCGACACAATCGCCGTGGGGTGAACGCTCACTCCGTCGTGACCGCCTGTGATTCCTCGGCGACCGGCGCTTCCTCGACCTCGCCGGAGCCGGTCAGGTCGGGCGCTTCGGGGTCGGCCACCAGCTTCGGCTTTTCCGTCATCGCCGGTACGCCGCCGCCCGTGCGCTTGATGAGCTGACACATCACCTCGGCCTCGCACACTGTTTGGCCGTCGACGCGGATGGTGCCTTGCAGCTTGACCGCGCTCGACCGCAGGCGGAGCACCTTGGCCTCGATCTCCAGCACATCGCCCGGGACGACAGGCCTGCGAAACTTGGCTTTGTCCACGCCCGTGAACAGCATCAGTGTGTCCTCGGGGCGCTCAAAGTCGAGCAGGATCAGCACGCCGCCCGCTTGCGCGATCGCCTCCACCTGCAGCACGCCCGGCATGATGGGATAGCCGGGAAAGTGGCCCTGGAAAAAACCTTCGTTCATGGTCACGCACTTGCGGGCCACGATGCGTTCGCGCGGCTCGACTTCGAGCACGCGGTCGATGAGCAAAAACGGGTAGCGGTGGGGAAGCAGCGCCATGACGGCGGAAATGTCGTGCAGCGGTTTCGCGGGGCTTGCCATAGGTGGGTTGTGCGCTCCGGGCGATTATAAAGCGCCCTGCCCGGCTCCGATGGCGCGCGCTTCCTCGGCGCGGTCGCTTGTGGGCGGGTGCGTATAGGTCCACCACACCACGAAGCGGTTGGGCGTGGGATCCTCCAGCCAAACCCGGCCCAGGCGGTTGAAGTCCTCGACCTCGACCCGCGCCGCGTCCGGCAGCAGCTTGTGGAGCGTGCGCTGCCCGTACACATCGGCGGCGTGCTCCTCCCAGCGCGAAAACGCGTTGAAGGCGGGCGCGGCGAAGAACTCAAGGCTTGTCGCAAGTAAAAGCAGAAGCGGCAGCGCGGCCCAGCTGCCCCCGTCCGGGATGCGCCAGCGCTCCTCGCCACGGCGCGCGGCCTGCCCGTAGACCCAAGCCAGCAGTGCCAGCAGCGCGAACGAAAGCGCGGCCTGGAACAGGATGCCCTTCCAGATATGCCCAAGCACATAATGGCCTTGCTCGTGCGCGTAGATGGCCAGGATTTCATTCTGCGGGACCTTAGCCACGGTCGTGTCCCACACGACGATGCGCTTGGAGCCGCCGATGCCGGTCACATAGGCGTTCAGGCCGGTCGACCTGCGGCTCGCGTCCTCCAGGAACATGCGCTCGGGCGGGATCGAGAGTCCGCCCAGGCGCGCCACCTGTTGGAGGCGCGCGACCAGCGCCGGGTCCTTGCGCGCCAGCGGGGTGAAGGTGTTGAAGAGCGGGTCGACGACCAAAGGCGCGAGATACACGCCCAGCACGACAAACGGCTGCGCCAGCGCCCAAAACCATACCCACCAAGTGCTCGGCCTGCGCCGCAGCAGGGCGAACAGGCCCGCAAGCACCAGCGTGCCGATGGAAAGCGTCAACGCCTCGCTGACGGCCCAGTCCCCGAACCACGGCCCCCAGCGCTCGATGGACAACCCGAAACGAAGTGAAACCCAGTGGCCCAGCAGTTCCACGGGAAGCCCGATTGTCGACAGGATCAGAAGCCACGCGGGGGCGGCGAGGAGGCCTTGCACAAACGGGTGCTTCCCGGCGCGCGACGCGGCCCATCGCGCAATGACCCAACCCGCCCGCCAACGCAGCAGGAGGCCCAGCACGAGCAGCGTCCAGGCCGTACCGCCGAAATACAGGGCCGTTTCAAGCGCGCTCAGCACCTTTGCCTTCGCAAGCAGCTCAGGCGGCAGCGTGTACGCGGGCACGGCGGAGAAAACCATACGGCGAGCATACCGCCACACGCGAGGCTTGCCGTTCATCACGGCGGGTATGGTCGCCGGCCCGGAAGCCTCGGTCGGACATCCACGGTGCGCCGTTACGGCAGTGCGACGCCCGAAAGTTTTGCGCAAACCGCGAGCAGCCGCTCTTGCGCGTCCGCTTCGCCGGCCGCGGGGTTCGCGGCGCGCCGGGCCATGTGGTACCAGTGGCCGCCCGTGGTTTGCGCCTCGGCGTCGTTGCTCGCGGCCAGCCAGGCCTGGGTGCGCGCGCCTGCTTGGAGGTCATGCGAGGCACGCGGGCCGCCCATTTTGGTCGCCATCCAGCCTGGCTCGACCGAGTTCGCCAGCACCCCGGGCCAACGCCGCGCGACCGCGAAGGCGAGCATCGTGTCGTGCAGCTTGGTTTCGGAGTAAGCCTTGTTGCCGTTCCACGGGCGGCGCTCCCACAGCAGGTCGTCCGGCTCCCAGCGCACGCGCCGGTGCAGCTCGGAGCTGAGATAGATCAGCCGCTTCGGCTTAGCCACCAGCGCGGTAAGCACGTAAGGCGCGAGCGTGTTGGCCTGGAAGACCGCGGGCAGCCCGTCCTCGGTCACCTTGCGCTGCTTTTCCTTATAACCGATTGCGGCATTGTGTATAACAGCTTCGAAAGCACCCAGCCTGTTCACCTCGTCGGCAAGCGCGCGGGTTTGCGCGAGCGAGGTAAAGTCGCCGACCACGACCGCCTCCGCCCCGGGCGCGCCTGCTTCGGCCTCCCGAGCGCGCTCGGTGTTGCGGGCATGGAGGACGACGCGGTGACCGTCCGCGATGAGCTGCCGGGCGGCGATGCGGCCCAAGCCGTCGGAGGAGCCGGTGATGAGGATGCGTGGCATGATGAAACACTCCCAGTAAAATACAAAAATGCGTTATCCGTCGATCACTGGGCTCACTTCGCACAAGATTCAAGGATCAGCTCGCTGATTGATCAGACGAAGCAGACCTGATCTGTTAAGCAGCACAAGGCGAGCTTCTAGATCATATCTTTCGGGGTTGACCAGATTTGAAATTCCGCTTAATTGTACCCGTATAAAAATACGTTGCAGCCGATACAAAATCAGGTATGCTGCTTCGCATGTCTTTTTTTCGGAAAACTTTTCACATGCTTCAGGATGCAGTTTCGCTCGGAGGAACTGCACGTGTCCGCGCGTCGAAAGAACGTTTTGAAATTCTTTTCACTATTCACGAACGGATGATTTCAGCAATTCAAGCGTGCGAGGCTGAATACATCCAAATTGCAGTCAGGATCTCAAAACCACTGCGCCGTACACGCCGCCAACTGAACAAAGCCGATCTCATTCTTTCCCCGTTGCGCAGTCGTTGCACGTCTTATGCTGTTGAGGAACCTTCATCCGCTTTAATCGCTCTCCCTAAAACAACTGCGCTGCTTGCCCGCAATGGGATCCTCTCACCTGCCGCATCAGTCGGGGCAGGAATTACATCGGGCTTCGCAGCTTCTGCCAGTTCCTGGGGCTTAGTTCAGGTTGTCGGCCATGCATCCACAGGAACGGCTATGCTAGGGCTACATGGAGCGGCTGCAGCGAATGCCGGTTGGGCTTGGTTCGGCGGCGGCTCATTGGCGACTGGCGGCGGAGGTATGGCGCTCGGGCATGCTCTATTACCAGGCCTCGGAACAGTCGTAGCAGTCGGTGTGTCCAGCTTTCTTTCACATAAGCAAGCAAATCGATTAGAGCAGGCTTGCAATGAATTGGAGGAGGCTAACCAAAAGAACGAAATAGTTTTAAGCAAAGTTCGCGTTGAGCTCGACTCCGCTTCTCACTTTGAGAGCCAATTAGAGTTTGGGAACGAGGACGTAGCTGCAGTTCTCACCAGAGTAAGGCGCAAGCTATTTCGCTTCGGCTGGCTCTCGCGCATGTTTCGTTA
Source organism: uncultured Acidobacteriaceae bacterium (assembly GCA_964246845.1). Classification (GTDB taxonomy): domain Bacteria; phylum Acidobacteriota; class Terriglobia; order Terriglobales; family Acidobacteriaceae; genus EB88. Next base: position 899 of record CAXTSB010000060.1, on the reverse strand, counting down.
CATACGTTATAGATTTACGGGAGAGTACTATCGATCTCACGAATTTCATTTAGTCGAGGATCTTGCTACCGCTGTAGATAATTTTATAAGTTCTCTATCTACACGCAAAGCTTGATTCACAAACATCACTTACCCATTTACTGCGAGTATCCCTTGCGTAACGGGCACAGGGTTGTGACGGTTGTAAACCGTGCCGCTTCAATCCAACCGCGTCAGATACGCCGCCCCTTCCTCCGGCTTCACCCATGCCTCAATCTCCTCCGCCTTTGCTTTGTCATCCGCGACAGGCCGAATCCGCACCCAGTGCCCTGTCGGCCCGGTGAACTCGATGACATTCGCCAGCGTATATTTGCGCTGCAAGCGCTTCTGCAACGCCAAGGCTTTCCCGGAAGACTGGAACGCCCCGATCTGCACGCACCAGCGGCCGCCGGTTTCGATCGGTTTCGGAGTTTGGAACACCTCAATCCGTACGGAAGCCGTGCCCGGCGCCCACACGCCGATCGCTTTCGCCGAGGCCAGCGACAGGTCGAGCACCCGGCCTTGCACAAAGGGGCCGCGGTCCGTCACGCGCATCACCGAGCTTTGCCCCGTCCGCACGTTGGTGACCCGCAACAGAGCCCCGAGCGGCAGCTCGCGGTGCGCGGCCGACAGGTGGTTCTGGTCGAAAATCTCGCCGTTCGCGCCCTTGCGCCGGTTGTACGGCGGCCCGTACCAGCTCGCGATGCCGGTTTGGGTCCAAATGGGCCGGTGCTCCTCCACGAAGCGCAGGTCCTCGGAGGAGTCCGCAGCGGCGCTCGGCGCAGGAGTCGGCTCGCTCGCCGACCGGGGCAGGGGGGCAGGCGCGGAAGAGCCGAGGGCAGGCGGCGCGGGCATCTTGGCCGCCGCGCGATGCTTATGCC
>CAXTSB010000059.1:8689-19749 GCA_964246845.1 uncultured Acidobacteriaceae bacterium | reverse complement strand
TCAGCGGCACGGGCGGCGGCGCGACGGCGGCCGCGGCGATAGTGACGAAGCCGTGCCCGCGCATCCAGCGGTGCACCAGCTTGACCATGCGCCGGGGTACGAAATGCGCCAGCATGGCCTCGCCGCCTTTCTGCCCGGCTTTCCACGTGGTGTAGCCGCCCAGCACGCTTGCCGCGATCGCCAAGGCCGCCAGCGCCGCCGGATGCGACCCGCCTTGCGCGCATAAAAGCAGGAGCAGCAAGTCGCCCGAGCCCGGCAGCGGCAAGGGGATGATGGCGGCATCCAGCAGCGAAACCACGAACAAGCCCGGCATCCCGAGCTCAAGCAGCCACCCGGGCACGTGCGCGCCGCCGTGGGCGGCGAGAAAGAAAAGCGCGAGCGCGGGAGTGAGCTTCAGCATCGGCTTCTACTAAGAAGCAGTTCGGACCCGGAAAGTTCATGTATCAGAAAGAAATCGCGGGCGGCCTACCGCGCCCAGCGCAGCCGGGGCGTGCCGGCAAACAACCCGAGCGCGGCACCCTCGGCAAAAAACCGCTCCACCCCGCGTATCGCCGGTTCGTCGAGAAAGTAATGGATATTGCGGCCCAGGTACGTTTCCACGATCGCGGGCCGGAGCCCGAGCCGGGGTGCCCAGGCGCGCACCAACTCCGGCAGGTGGGCCAGGCCCGCGTCGCGCGACCGCGAAAGATCTGCCGCGAGCCGGGAGCGCTCCTCGGTCGAAAGCCCCTGCCATGCGTCGGCCCGCACAGCCCAAAAGGCTGATACCCAAGCCGTGCCGGTTGCCCGCCGCCACATCTCGCCCAGGTCGAGGTAGCGCAGGCGCTCGCCTGTACGCTCTCGCCGGGCTTCGCGGTCGCGCAAAGCCCGCAGTGCCGGGTCGCCGATGAGCACGGCCGCGTCTGCTTCGGCGAGCATGGCATCCAGGTCCGGCGGCTGCTCCGTGAAGCGGGGACCGCGGCCCCAAAAGCGCCGGAACAACAGCTGCGTGTGCAAAGCGGTCGTACGTGAGCTCGCATCCAGCGCCACGGCCGCGATACGGTCGAGTTCGGCGTCGGTCGGCGGGCTGAGGTCGGGCTCCTCACCGGTTTGCGGCTCGGCATCGGTCCTGAGGACCAGCAGCAACGACCGGATCGGGCCTGACGACGCGATGGCGCAGCCGGGTAGAACCAGCAGCTCCGGCATCGCCGCATACGCACCGACGGGGATAAGGCCGAGGTCCGCTCGACCTTCGGCCAGGGCGCGGGCGCACGCCGCCGGTGTCATCCGCTCGATTGAGTACTGAAGGGTGAGCGACGCCGGCTCATGCTCGAAGCTCCACATCAGCGGTGCGGGATTGAGAAAGTCAATCGCCGCCATGCGGAGCGTCAAGCGGCGCTGCTCTTCAGCGGCCGCGACCAAACAGGGGCAAGCGTGCAGATCAGAGCGAGCCCTTGGACGCCCACCAGGGCCGGGCCGGGCGGCAGCAGCGCGAAGGCGCACCAGGCAAGCGCAATCCAAAATGCCATATTGGCTGAGGCAGCCAGATATACCCAATTCGCAAATCTGTGCTGGTCACCCCCAAAGCTCATCTGCTCGATGGGCGGAAAAGGGGCATCCCTGCGCCAGCCGGCGAGCCGCAGCAGCGCCACCGGAGCCACATTGGCGGCGAGCACCAGGGCAACCCAGCAGGGAAGCGCCCAGGGCAGCCCGCCGAAACGCGCAAAGACCGGGAGGGTGATCGCGACCGTGATGAGGATATTCAGGGTCGCCCCGGCATGCACCGCGGGCGGAAACCGCCCCATATCGCCCAGGCGATTCATCCGGTCGAGAGTTTTCGTGGGTTCGAGCACAAACCCCTGCATCGGCGCATCCCTTCCTCATACACTGTAGCCGAGGGTGGAGGTGCGGTTATGGCGGCAAGGGAAAAGGCGCGCAATGTGCTGGGTGGGGCTTTGGAAACCTGCGGCAAGGACCCGATGACGGGTTTTTACCGCAACGGCTGCTGCGACACGGGTCCGGACGACTATGGCGTCCATGTGGTGTGCGCGGTGATGACCGAGAAATTTCTTCAGTTTTCCAAAGTCCGCGGGAATGACCTGATCACGCCGCGCCCGGGCTTTCCGGGTCTGCACGCCGGCGATCCCTGGTGCCTGTGCGTGATGCGCTGGGCTGAGGCCGAGCAAAACGGTGCCGCACCGCCGATTGTTCTCGCCGCGACGCACGAGTCGGCGCTTGACGTGGTCGCGCTCGAAACCCTGATGCAGTACGCGCTGGACCGAGAGATGGTGGGCTGAATTCTACCTGCGCGATTATCCTAGCTAGGTTAAGCTGGCACTTAAGGAGGGTAGAGGTATGACAACGGCCACGATCTTTGAGGCGAAAACGCACCTTTCCGAGCTTATCCGCAAGGCGCAGGCAGGGGAGACCGTGATCCTGACCTCCGGTCGGGAGAAGATACCGGTGATTCGTCTGGAGCCGATCCAGCCGAAGAAGCCCAAACGGTTGGGAGCGCGCCTGACGCCGGGGTTTGAGCTGGGACCGGGTTTCTGGGAACCGCTGCCGAAGGGGTGGGATGGAATCAGTGAGCCGGGTGATGAGGGTTGAAGATTCTCCTTGACACACAAGCCCTGCTCTGGGCCAACTTGTCTCCTCATAAGTTGACCCGGAGTGCGCGAGAGGTCATTACGGATGAGGTAAACACCATTTTTGTTTCCGCAGCGTCCGCGTGGGAGATCGCCACCAAGGTACGACTCGGCAAGCTGCCGGAAGCCGAGGAGATGGAGCGCGATTTTACAAATGATCTTCAGGAACTCGGCTATGTTTTGCTTCCGGTCACGGTGGAGGAGGGTTTGCGGGCCGGCCGCCTAGTCGGCGAGCATGGCGACCCATTCGACCGCATGCTCGCCGCGCAGGCGCTTGCGCAGGACATGCCGATCATCAGCAACGACGCGAAGCTCGACCAATTCGGTGTGCGCCGTATCTGGTAGCCGTCCTACGGTACTTTCGGCATGTTGTCGGAACAGGACGCGGGCGGTAGCCTCCGGGAGAACTCTCCTGAGAGGCCGAGTTGCCGAGCAAATCCACATTACCCCCGCCTGAGGTCGTCCGCCCCGCCGCTCCCGCGCCGGTCGAACCGCCCGAGCGCCTGGCTTGGCTGGCCCTGGCGCTTACGCCCGGCTTGGGTTCGCGGCGCATCTTGCAGGCGGTCGAGCGGGTCGGCTCGGCTCTGGCGATTATTCGATTGCCGCTCACCGCGCTGGAGGCGCAGCGCTTTCCCGCGCCATCGGTGCAGTTCGTCGCGGACGGCCAAGCCTGGAAAGCCGCCGAGGAGGAAGCGGCGCGGCTCAAGGCCGTCGGGTCCGGCTTTCTTCCCTTTGACGATCCGCTCTATCCTGAGCGCCTGAAAGAGATATTCGACCCGCCGCCGGTGTTGTGGTTCCGCGGCGAGCCCAAGCTCCTGTCCGCGCACGGCATCGCGGTGGTCGGCACGCGCTCGCCGAGCCCGTACGGGTCGGGCATGGCGGAGCTTCTGTCGCGCGACCTGGCCACCCGCAACTTGCTCGTGATGAGCGGCATGGCGCGCGGCATCGACACCTTCGCCCACAAGGGCGCGCTCGCGGCGGGCAAGCCGACCGTTGCGATTTGGGGCACGGGCATCGACGTGATCTACCCCAAGGAAAACAAGAGCCTGGCCGAACAGATCATCGCCGCGGGCGGCTGCATCGCGACCGAACAGCCGCTCGGCACCTATCCCGCGCCACCGAACTTCCCCAAGCGCAACCGCATCCTCAGCGCCATCTCGCAAGGCGTGCTGGTGGTCGAGGCCGCTGAAAACTCAGGCTCGCGCGTGACGGCCCGCTGCGCCATCGAGCAAAACCGCGAGGTGTTCGCGGTGCCGGGCAATGTAACCAACAAGAACTCCTGGGGTCCCAACACCTTGCTCAAGCAAGGCGCGAAGCTGGTCGCCACATGGGAGGATGTGTGGGAGGAACTGCCTTCGCAGGTGCGCATTGAGATTGAAGCGACGCTGCCCGGCTACGGCGACGCGCCGCAGGGTACCGCCGCGCGGTTGTTCGAGGATGACCCGGCGCTCGCGCCTACCGAAAGCCGGGTGCTTTCCGTCTTACGCCATGACGAGGCGGTGCAGCTGGACGAGCTGATGGAGGCGCTGGAGGGCGAGATCACCTCGGCCGAAGTTTTCACGGCCCTATTTGAGCTGGAGCTGAACGGCAAGGTGCGGCAGATGCCGGGCAAGCAGTATGTGCGCTGCTTTTGAGGGCTCCCGCGGCTTTCCCTGCAAACTCGAAACCCGGCCCGGGCGCGACCTTTTGCTTGAGGGCGCATCCCTTATGACCGGGAAGCTCCCTCGACAAGCAGAAATTGCCTCTGGCCGCCGCGGGCGGCCCTGTGATAGCTTCCAACTCACTTCCGGGAGCGCCGCCTCCCCTCAGCGCGGCAGAGAAGGACCCTTCAGATGAGCAAGTCTCTCGTGATCGTGGAGTCGCCGGCAAAGGCGAAGACGATCAACAAGTATCTCGGCAGCGATTATGTGGTGGAAGCCTCGATCGGTCACATCATGGACCTGCCGAAAAGCAAGATCGGCGTCGAGCTAGAGGACGGCTCGTTTGAGCCCGAGCTGATCGTCATTCCCGGCAAGGAGAAGGTGGTTGATCACCTGCGCAAACTCGCCGGCAAGGCCGACCACGTATACCTGGCGCCCGACCCGGACCGCGAGGGCGAAGCGATTGCCGCCCACTTGCAGGAGGTCCTGCGGACGGTGGCTAAGGACAAGATCAGCCGCGTAACGTTCAACGAGATCACCCCCAAGGCCGTGAAGGCCGCGTTTGAGCGCGCCCGCAAGGTCGACTCGAACCTGGTGGACGCGCAGCAGACCCGGCGTGTGCTCGACCGCATCGTGGGCTATCAGATCTCGCCGCTGCTTTGGGATAAGGTCCGGCGCGGGCTTTCCGCCGGCCGCGTGCAAACAGTTGCCGTGCGCTTGATCGTGGAGCGCGAGCGCGAGATCAAGGCTTTCCAGCCGGTCGAGTACTGGCCCATCGACGCGGTGCTCTCCGTCCCTGGATCGGACAAAGCGCAGCTCGCGACCGCCCGCTTCACCGGCATCGACGGCACCCGCGCTTCCGTCGCGACGGTGAGCGGCCCGGCCATGCCCGACCGTGCTTCCGCCCTTGCGGTGGTCGAGGGTGCGACGGGGGCCAAGTGGCGCGTCCGCTCGGTCGAAACGAAGGAGCGCAAGCAGAACCCAAAAGCCCCGTTCACCACGAGCAAGCTCCAGCAGGATGCCGCCGGGCGGCTCGGCTTCAGCGTGAAGCGCACCATGGGCGTCGCGCAGCGATTGTACGAGGGCGTGGAGGTCGGCGAGCACGGCTCGATCGGGCTGATCACCTATATGCGGACCGACTCGACCCGCGTTTCGCCGGACGCGGTCGCCGGAGCGCGCGAGTGGCTCGGGAAGGAGTTCGGCGAAGCCTACCTGCCCGCCAAGCCGAACGAGTTCAAGAGCAAAAAAGACGCCCAGGACGCGCACGAGGCGATCCGTCCGACGCACCCGGAGTTCACCCCTGAGTTTCTCCAGCCGTATCTGAGCGACGAGCAGATGCGGATGTACCGGCTGATCTGGCAGCGCTTCATGGCTTCGCAGATGACCCCGGCGGTATGGGACCAGACCACCATCGAGATCGACGCTGCGGGCGACCGCGCCTACAACTTCCGCCTGTCGGGCTCCGTGCTGCGGTTTGACGGCTTCCTGAAGGTGTATCAGGATGACGATGAGGACGCGGGTGAAAGCCAGAAGCTGCCGAAGCTGGCCGCGGGTCAAAGCCTGACGCTTGCCTCGGAGGGCGAGCTCCGGAGCATGGTGGAGCGCACCCGCGCCGCGAAACTCGCTGAGGCGCGCCGCAAGCACGAGCTGCGCGTGGCCGAGATTGAGGCCCGCAACGAGGAAGCGGCGAACGAGGCCGAGCGGCAGGAGATTCCTGTGTTCGTCGAGCCGGAGGTCGCGGCTGTCCAGACCCGCTCCGCGGTGGAAGCGCTGCAAAAGTTCACCGAGCCGCCCGCGCGCTTTTCCGAGGCGTCGCTGGTGCGCGTGCTGGAAGAGCGCGGCATCGGCCGGCCTTCCACCTACGCCTCTATCATCAACACGATTCAGGAGCGCGAATACGTCCAAAAAATGGGCAACAAGCGCACGGGCGGCTTTGTGCCGACCGAGATCGGGACCGTGGTCACGGACCTGCTCATCAAGAATTTCCCCTACATCTTCGATACGCAGTACACGGCGCGGCTGGAAACCGAACTCGACGACATCGAATATGGTCGCGAGCGTTGGACGGCATTGCTGAAGGGCTTTTACGGGCACTTCAAGCAGGAGCTGGGCGAGGCTTCCGAGCACATGGAAGACCTCAAGCGCATGGAAATCCCCACCGACCAGCGCTGCGATGTGTGCGGCTCGCCGCTGGTGATGAAGTGGGGCAAGTTCGGAACGTTTTTCGCCTGCACCGCCTATAATAAAAAGAAAAAAGACTCCTGCTCGTTCACCAAGGAGAACTTCGACGCCAAGCCGAACCTCCACGTCGACGGCGAGGCTGAAGAGAAGGAAGAAGAGTACTGCGAGGCGTGCGGGCGCGTGATGGTGCTCCGCAACGGTCCCTGGGGGCCGTACATGGCCTGCCCCGGCTACAACGATGACCCGCCGTGCAAGACGATCCGCCGGCTCAGCCAAGCGCAGCAGCAAAAGCCGCCGGTGCCGCTCGATGAGCACTGCCCCAAGTGCGCTTCGCAGCTGGTGCTGCGCAACGGGCAGTATGGGGAGTTCATCTCCTGCTCGGCCTACCCGAAGTGCAAGTACATTAAGCAGGACACGATCGGGATGCACTGCCCCAAGTGCGCCGACGGCGAGATCGTACAGAAGAAATCGCGGTTCGGGACGATGTTCTACTCCTGCACCAACTACCCCAAGTGCGAGTTCACGGCGAACCACAAGCCGGTCGCGCAAACCTGCCCGGAGTGCGCGAGCCCGTACCTGATGGAGAAAACCCTTAAATCGGGCGTGTACCTGGTGTGCCCGAATAACCGCAAAAGCGCCGCCGCGGACGAGGGCAAAAAGGGGCGCAAGAAGAAAAGCGACGGAGCGGAAGGCGCGGCTTGCACGTTTACCGAGCGCCTGAGCGACGCGCCCGCGGCGGAAACCCGGGAAGCGGTCGCTGTATAACCGACCCGTGTTTCTGCTATGGTCCTGAAGGGAGATTTATAAGCTATGCCGCGTGCAATTTGGAATGGAAAAGTGATCGCTGAAAGCGATGTGTTCGAGTCCGTGGAGGGCAATGTGTATTTCCCGGAGTCCGCGTTGAAGCGCGAATATTTCCGGCCCAGCTCAACCACCTCCACCTGCCCCTGGAAAGGCCAAGCCCGGTACTATTCGCTGCTGATCGACGGCCAGGACAACCCCGATGCGGCTTGGTACTACCCGGACCCCAAGCCCGCCGCGCACAACGTCAAGAACCATGTGGCGTTCTGGCGCGGGGTGGAAGTGGAGAAATAAGCACTGATAAGCAATAGAAAAGGCCGCCCCGAATAGGGCGGCCTTTTCAGTACGGGAGTTACATCTCCCGCGCCGTGTCCACGAATGCCTTGAGCTTGCGCGACCGCGATGGGTGCCGCAGCTTGCGCAGTGCCTTGGCCTCGATCTGCCGGATGCGCTCGCGGGTGACCTGGAAGCTCTGCCCCACCTCTTCGAGCGTGTGCTCGGAGCCGTCCTCCAAACCGAACCGCATTTTGATGACGCGCTCCTCGCGCGGCGTGAGCGTACGCAGCACCTGCGAGGTGTACTCCTTCAGATTGACGCTGATTACCGCGTCGGACGGCGACACCGCCTGCCGGTCCTCGATGAAGTCGCCCAGGTGCGAATCCTCCTCCTCGCCGATCGGGGTTTCAAGCGAGATCGGTTCCTGCGCGATCTTGAGCACCTTGCGGACCTTCGCGACCGGGATGTCCATGCGGCGCGCGATCTCTTCCGAAGTGGGCTCGCGGCCGAGCTCCTGGACCAGCTGCCGCGAGGTCCGGATGAGCTTGTTGATGGTCTCGATCATGTGGACCGGAATGCGGATGGTCCGAGCCTGGTCCGCGATGGCGCGGGTGATCGCCTGGCGTATCCACCAGGTGGCGTAGGTCGAGAACTTGTAGCCGCGCCGGTACTCGAACTTGTCCACCGCCTTCATCAGGCCGATGTTGCCTTCCTGGATTAGGTCGAGGAACTGGAGGCCGCGGTTGGTGTACTTTTTCGCGATCGACACCACAAGCCGCAGGTTGGCCTCAATCAGCTCGCGCTTGGCCTGCTCGGCATCCATATCGCCCTGGATCATCTCGCGCTGCGTGCGCTTGATCTCCGCGAGGGGAACGCCGGTTTCCTCCTCCATCCTTTCAAGGTCGGTGCGGCAGTTCTTCTGCTGGCGGCGGTACTCCTTCTTGAGCTCTTCCGAGCGCGACGCTTCAAGCTTTTGATCGAGCGAGCGGATCTGCCGCTCCAGCGTCCGCATGGCGTCGACCGATTTGTTCACCTTGTCGAGCAAACGCTTGCGCTCGCCGTTGGTGTACTTGAGCTCGCGGACGATGCGCGACACCTCCACGCGCTCGCGGGCCGCCGACCAACGGACCTTGCGGGCTTCTTTCACCTTGGTTTTCACCGCTTCGAGCGCGGGCAGCTTTTCCTCGAAGCCTTCAGCCTTTTTCACATGGCGGTTCAGCGCTTCAATGCGCGAAGCAGTCTGCTTCACGCGCGCCATCACCACTTCCTCGGTGATTTCTTCCTCGTCGAAGATCACCACTTCCTTGATGTTGCGCACGCCGCGCTTCAGGTCCTCGCCGAGCGCGACGATCTCGCGCACCACGATCGGCGAGCGCGAGATGGCCTTCATCACGCGGACTTGGCCGCGCTCGATGCGCTTCGCGATCTCCACCTCGCCCTCGCGGGTGAGCAGGGGCACGGTGCCCATCTCGCGCAGGTACATGCGGACGGGGTCGTTCGTCTTTTCCAGCGTCCCCGGGGTCAGGTCAAGCTCGACGCCCGAGCTTTCCTCGTCCTCGTCGAACTTATCCCCGAACTTCGGGCCGCCGTCCAGGATGTCGATGCCCTGGCTGCTGATGGTGGTCATCAGGTCGTCCAGGTCGTCGGGCGAGTGGACGTCGCCGGGAATCAGGTCATTGACCTCGCCGTAGGTGAGGTAGCCTTTTTCCTGGCCGGCGTCTATTAAATTCTGGATATCTTCTTCGTCGTTGTCTTCTATCGCCAAGGCGCGCTCTCCGCGTATATTTCGGACGTTTCTGAAAATTTCTTTAGCTTCACGCGCAAATCTTGGTCAAGAAGGGCCGCTGTACGCTCGTGGGCGCGGGGCCGGGCGCGGCGTGCCAAAGGTTTTCAGAATAGCAGCTTTTGATGCCCTCACAAGGGGTTCACGAGCTCAACAGGAGCATCAAGTTGTACTGATCCGTTGTGTATTGGATGTGTTACCCGGGATTTTGTTTCGCATTTGCCCGCTGCTTGCTTCCATGGGGCGGCTTCTCCGGTAAAAACTTCCATTCCTCAGTAAATTGTCAGGAGGTTTGCTCGAACGGCGCGTACCAAATACGCGTGACGAGGCCGCCGCGCACCTCGTGGAGCAGCACGGCTTCGAGCGCCGGCTGGCCGCCGCCCGAAACCACCTGCCGGTCAAGCACGAACGGCCCGACAGCCGTCCGCTCGATCGACTCGCACTGCACGGAAGTCCGGGCCGCGAAGAATTGGGAGTAGAAGCCCCGCATGGCTTCTCGGCTGTCCAGCAAAACCCGCCCGCCCAGCTGGCCGAAAGTCGCCTCGGGGGTGAACAGGGCAAGGTACGCGTCCAGGTCGTGCGCGTTGTAAGCGGCAACCGTGGCTTCAACGGTTTCAAGAGGGCTGGGCATATCCAGTGGATGGCGAAACCGGGGTAGACTGCTGCCCATGGCGGACGGAAACACGCGGGCGGTTGCGCTGCTGCGCATCGGGGTCGGGCTGCTGTTCCTTACCTTCGGCGAGTATAAGGTCTTCGGGACGGCCTTTACGCTCGGCGGAGGCTTTCAAGCCGGGTTGCGCGGTTTTTTGGACGGCGGCGGAGCTTATCCCTTCATGGTGCCCGTGCTGCGCGGCATCCTGGCGCACTTCAGCATACCGATGGCCTTCGCGGTGGCATGGGGTGAGTTCCTGATCGGCATCTCGCTGACGTTGGGCGTCCTGTCGCGGCTTGCCTGCGGCTTCGGCGCGCTGCTGATGGCCGCCATGTGGCTTTCGGGCGGCTGGCCGGGCGCGCACGCGGCCTTTTGGCGCTACTGGGGCGCGTCGCTGGAGTGGTCTGTATTCTTTCTCTGCTTCCTGGTGCTGGCGGCGGGGCAGCCTGACCGGCGCTGGGCGCTGCGGCACCGCCCTCAGCCCGCGTAGGTGAGTGAGGCAGTTTCGGGCGCGGCGGCCATGCTTTCAAGCGCGGCGGAAAACGTGGTTACAGCGCGGTCTTGCGATGTGTCCGTCATGCCGAGCCGCGACCGCAGCAGCTCCGGCTCGGTCGTGCCGCGCCAAAGCGCCACGACAATGGCATTCTCCGGCAGGTCGGCCCGCAGGCGCGTGTACAGAGCGCGGGCCGGGGCGAAGGCGAAGGGCGGCAGCGCGGACACGTAAATCGTGGTGGCAGGGTCGGTTGCCAAACGCCTCACCAGTTCCGGGCTGAGCGCGGATGGAGGCAGTAAAAGCGTCTTGTGGCCGGCTTCCTCAAGCAGCTGCGCGAGCATGGCGGCAGCGATCTCATCGGCCTGGTCGCACGCCGGGATGCACACCGCCGGCGGCCCTCGGCGCGCGATGGATTCGCGTCCGGCAAACGGCAGGGCGGAGGCCGCGGTTGGCGGCGCGGCCACCCCGTGGATGGTCAGCTCGGCCACGAGCTCCGCGATTGATTGAAGGATGAAGGAGGCTTGCTGCTCGGAAAGGATGCCTTTGTGCCGATCCGACTCAGCCAGCGCGAGCGCGGGCAGGAGCACCTGCTCATACAAGGCGAGGGTGGGAT
>CAXTSB010000059.1:7063-8679 GCA_964246845.1 uncultured Acidobacteriaceae bacterium | reverse complement strand
GGTGGCGGGCGGGGGCGGGGGGCCCCCGGGACCGGGCGGCCCGCGGCCACCCCGCGGCGGCGGCGCTCCCCGGCCTCGCGGTCCGGGAAGGCCTTATTCCGCTTGCCGGAACCCAAACGGGCCGTCGGCTCCGGCTCGGTAAGCTGGCGGAGATAGCGCTCGGCGATCAGCCGCGCTTCGGCTGAGTCGGTGGCGAGCATGCGTTCGTAGAATGCCGCTTCCGGAGCAAGCGCCGCGTCGTCGCCCAGCAGGATGTGGAGGAACGAAAGCTGCGGCAGCGTGCGCCCCAGCACGATCAGGCAGGCCGTCAAAGGGGTGGACAGCGCCAAGCCCGGCCAGCCCCAGATCAAGAGCCAGAAGACCGCCATGGTGAGCAGGCCGATTTCGGAGATGCCGGTGTGCGCGCCGTACAGCCGAGGCTCCAGGACATTGCCGACCAGGACTTCTAAAAGAGCAAGAATGGCCAGGGCGCAGCCCGCCTGCCAGAACCCGGGAAAGTAGATCAGCGCGAACACAGCCGGCATCGCGCCGCCGACGGCCGTTCCGGCGTAGGGAATGGTGCGGAGCAGCCCGAACAGCGCGCCCCAAAGCACCGCGTACGGCAGCCCAATGGCGTACAGTGCAGCGCCGAACACCAGGCCGAAGCCGGCGTTGACCAGTACGTTCGCGATGAGATAGCGCGAGATGCGCGCCGCCGCGTCGTCAAGCGCATTGGAAACCAAGTGGATGCGTCCGATGCCGGCCAGCAGAAGGAGGCGGCTGCGGAGGTTTTCCCGTTTGAGCAGCATGTACGTGGTGAAGATGAGCACCATGCCGGCGATGCCGAGCGGCGCGAGCACGGGCCCGGCGAACGCGCGTAAGGCGGCGATTTCCGAAGGCGGGGGCTGGATCACGATAACCGGCGTCGGCTCGCGCAGGCCTTGCGCTTTCGCGGCCTCCGCGGCGCGGCGCGCCCGGCTGTTTGACCGGCCCGCGTCTGTTTGCGCTTGCGCGTCATGCGCGGGTTGGGGCAGGAACTCGCGCGACAAGCCCTCGATGGAAGCAAAGGCCTGGCCGAGCGCGCTGTTTGCCGGCACGTGCGTGCGGGCGAGCTTCGCGCGGATATTGGGTGCGTGGCTGGGCAGGTCGTTGACCGCGGTCAGCAGTTGGTTCCCGCCCAGGTACACCGCTCCGCCCAGCAGCGCGCTGGCCCCGGCCAGCACCAATAATGTCGCAGGAGCGCGCCCGAAACGCAGCCGCTCCAAGCGGGCGACCGCCGGCGCGAGTAAAAAGGCGAGCGTCAACGCGAATGCCAGCGGGATGAGCAGCGGGCGGGCGAAATACAATACCGCGAGCAGGAAACCGGTGAGCAGCAGCGGCTCGCGGGTGAGCAGGCTTTTCGTGGAGTCGGCTTTGCGCGTTGGGGAGCTGGGCAGGCGCACAGTACGAGCCTACAAGCGGCGGGTGCGCCCGGCGAGGGATGGGGTTACTTCGGTGCCGACTTCGTTCTACAGCAAGGCGATGAAGGTTTCGCGTGGAAGCGGGACATCCAGTGTTTAGCCGCGCGGCGGGCGGCTACATATTGGTCTGCCCGGCGCGCATTTGCTCGTTGAAAGCGGGCTTGAGCGTCGCAAGAG
>CAXTSB010000059.1:399-7053 GCA_964246845.1 uncultured Acidobacteriaceae bacterium | reverse complement strand
CCGCCCGCTCGGCGCGGAACTCCGCTTCGCGCGCCGACAAGGCGGCCGCCGCGGCACCGTAGCCGGCCTCGTCAAGCGAAACAAGCCCGGCGGCGGCGAGCGCGCGGGCATCCGCCAGGAGGTCGTCAGGCCCGCAGTTCAGGTATTGCGCGTCGCGCGGGTCGGTGAGCCACACCGGCGCGCCGCCGCCGTGCACCGCCGACAGCCAGAACAGCTTGCGTGCGAGGAACTGCTGCCGCAGCTCAGGGGTTGAGTCGGAAAACTGGAAGCGGTTTTGCCAGCGGGAGTAAAAACGCGTGGTCACCGGTACGGGCTGGCGGTTGCCGCTCTTCACCAGCTCAAGCTGGCCGTAGTCGAAGGTGCGGCGGATGGCGTTGTAGACCAGATCCTCAGCGTAGGGCTGCTCCGGGGCGGGCAGGATGTCGGCGAAGGTCACGGTCATGCTTGCGGAAATTTTGGCGTGAAGGGGCGAGCCCGCGCCGTCGGCCAGCTGGGCTGTTCCATGAACGATGTAGGTATCGGCGCCTGAAGTGGACCGATGGAACGGCCAAGCGAAGCCGGTGAGACGCAGCGGGAGACCGGCGGCGGTCACGTACAGCTCGGGCTCGGGCGTGCGCAGGCGGCCCGCGAGCGCGTGGAAGTAGGTTTCCAGACCGTGCAGCAACGGGCCGGTAGCCGGCTCGAAGCCCTCGGCCACCTCGACGAACAGCGGCGTTTCCGATCCGAAGCGCAGCCGGACAGTGGGCGCACCATGAAAGTCGCGGCCGGCGGAAAGCTCGGGTGCGGGGAGCTGGGCGGCGCGGGCGGCTTGGAGCAGGCTGGCGGCGGCGGGCGTGGCTTCGGTCATCACGGCACCAGTGTAGCGCTTATGCGCTTGCGCCTATCCGCGCGCCGCTAGGCTCTCGGCCGCCGCAAAGGCGCTTGCCCAGGCCCATTGAAAATTGAACCCGCCCAACCACCCGGTCACATCGACCACCTCGCCGATGAAATACAGCCCGGCAACCCTTTTCGCTTCGAGCGTGCGCGCATGGAGGCAGGCAGTCGCAACGCCGCCTGCGGTTACCTCGGCTTTCGCGTAGCCCTCGGTGCCGGAGGGGCGAAGCGGCCAGGCATGGAGTTTATTTTCGGCGTCGCGCAGGGCGTGGTCGCTCCAGCCCGCGGGTGCTCCGAGAGTGAGCAGCCGCTCAGCAAGCCGCGACGGACCGAGCGCGGGGCCCCACGCGGCTTTGAGCGCGCCCGGATCGCGGCGCGGTCCCAGCGCCGGGAGCGGGGTGCCGGGGGCAAAGTCGACGGCAAGTCCCGAGCCCGGCCGCCAGTACGACGAAAGTTGGAGCGCCGCGGGCCCGGACAGGCCTTTGTGCGTAAACAGCAGCTTGTCCCGGAAGCCCTGTTTCCCCGCGACGAGCCGGGCTTCGGTCGCCACCCCGCTCAAGCCGTCGAACTCCCGCGTATCCAGGGTGAAGGGCACGAGCGCGGGCCGGGGAGGGACGACCGTGAGCCCGAACTGCTCGGCAATCCGGTAACCGAAGCCGGTCGCGCCCAACTTGGGAATGGACAGCCCGCCGGTGGCGACGACCAGGTTTTCCGCAGAGGCGGGCTCGCCGGGGTCAAGCACGAGCGAAAATCGGCTGCCGTCGTGCGTGATGCCGGCGATGCGGGTGTTCAGGCGCAGATCGGCTCCCGCCGCCTCGGCCAGCAGTAGATCGACCAACTGCCGGGCCGACCCGTCCAGGAAAAGCTGCCCCGGCGTCTTCGCGTGGTGAGCGAGCCCGTACCGCTCGACAAGCGCGAGAAACTCATACGGCGAATACCCGGCCAGAGCGGATTTGGCGAAGTGTGGGTTCTCCGAGAGGAAGTGCTCGGGGCCGGTGTGGAGGTTGGTGAAGTTGGCCCGTCCGCCGCCGGAGATCAGGATTTTGCGCCCCGGCGCGGGCGCGTGGTCGAGCACCAGCACGCGCAAGCCGCGCCGCGCGAGCAAGCCCGCGCAGAACAAACCCGCCGCGCCCGCGCCCAGGATGATGGTGTGGTGAGGCATGCTTTCTAGGGTAGAGGGTAGAGGGTAGAGGGTAGAGGGTAGAGGGGTGGCTCCGGATGCTGATTCCTGCTGTAGGGTAGAGCCGGCTTGGAATCAAAGAAGTTTATTTGCAGGCTGAGCAGGCGGGTGTACAAACCATGCGGCTGGAAACGCCGGAAGACCGGTCGCTTCCTTCCATCCTGGCACCCGAGCTTAGGTCGGCGCTCCTGCAACTCAGCCGTGTGGAACGCGCGAAAGAGTATGCGACGCGAGGACTGCGGGCGCTTACCGGTTTTGCGAAGTCGCTGAAATTGAAGTATGAAGATCTCGAAGTCGCCTTGGATCTGCCCGGCGAAACGGGGCTTGCCGACAATGGCGATTTAGAAAGCGACCTGAGCGCGCTTTTAGAGCAGGTGGCCCGCGCGGCCCAAAGTGCCGAGACCGCCGCGGTGCTGTTCCTGGACGAAATGCAGTATCTGCGCGAAGGGGAGTTCCGCGCGTTGATCACGGCGCTGCACCGCTGCGCGCAGCGCCAGCTGCCCTTGACGCTGATCGGGGCCGGACTGCCGCAGCTGCGGGCTCTCGCGGGAGAAGCAAAGTCGTACGCGGAACGCTTGTTTTCCTTTCCGCTCATCGGTCCTCTTCAGGAGGCGGATGCGAGAGACGCAATCGTACGCCCGGCGGAAGAGGAAGGGTCCGCTACAGCGAGGAAGCTGTCCGGGAAATCCTGAAGCAAACCCGCGGCTACCCTTATTTCCTTCAGGAATGGGGCAAACACGCGTGGGACGCGGCTTCGGGTGACGTGATCGGATTTGAGAATGTCCTGGAGGCAAATACGACGGCGCAGGCGGAGCTCGATGCGAGCTTTTTTCTCGTGCGCCTGGACCGGTTGACGCCCGCAGGCAAGCGCTATTTGCGCGCCATGGCGGAGTTGGGAGAAGGGCCGCACCGCTCCGGGGATATCGCCGCGGAGCTGCGGCGGTCGGTGAAGTCGCTGGCTCCCTTGCGCAGCGATCTGATTCGGGATGGCATGCTGTGGAGTCCGGCGCACGGCGACACCGCGTTTACCGTCCCGCTGTTCGATCAGTTCATGAAGCGGATCATGTCCGGCGAGGATTGGCGCTCAATTTGACGCTGAGAAAAGGCAGCAGCCGGAGTGCTGACTGCTGCCTTGGCTTCTAAGCAGACCTAACCGTTCGCGCCGTTGCCGCCTTGCGCGTGCTTGTGCCCGCGCTGCTGCTTCAGCTGCTCATACTGCTGCTTTTGCGCATCGGTCAGCACGGCTTCGATCTTGCCGTCGGCATCCTGCCGGACGCCCTGCACCTTGGCCCGGCGGTCCTTGGGAGTAAGTGAAGAGTCCGCGCGGGCTGCTTGCATTTGCTGCGCGCGGTCGGCCAGAATCGGCTCAATCTTGCCTTCCTGGTCCTGCGACAGGTTCAGCGTTTTCGCCATGTGCTTGGCTTCGCGCTGAGGATTGGGAGCGCGGTGCTGCTCAGTTTGAGCCGTGGGTGCCGTCGCGTCCTGGGCAAAAAGAGTGGACGCGGGCACGGCGGCGACCAAAACGGCACCGAGGGCAAGGGTGGACTTCAAGATTCGCATAGCTGCTCCTTGTTGTTGATCCGTGTAGGTGATCCGTATTGCGCGCGCGCTCAGGAATAAGAACACGAAGGAGCCGGAAGATGTTGCGGTCTGTTCTGCCGAATGTTACGGCTTGACCTCCACCACCGCCAACCCGCTCGATGGAATTGTCAGCGTCATCTTGCCGCCCGTGATTGGAACGGCTTCGGGCGAGCCCAGGGTGCCCACGCGCTTGAGCTCCGCGATTTGCGGGAGCGTCGGATACGCGGGCGAGCCCATCTGCTTCCATGCGCTCAGGGTGTCGCCGTGCTCGGCATCGACGCGGCGGACGGTGGCGCGCGCTCCCGCGGGCAGACCGGGCAGGGTGATCGTCATCTGCTTGTCGGCAACCCGCGCACCCGGCGGCTCGACCAAGCTCCAAGCGGCGAGGACAAGCGTACCGTCCGCGCGGCGCGTCATCAACAGATCCTTGGCCGGGGTGGGCAGCCGCGTATCGCCCAAAGTGTGCAGAAGCGAAAACGCCAGGAACGCGGGTTTGGGGATTTCACGCTCGGCGATCAGGCCGTAGCCGCCGTAAAACGGCGTCTTGGCCACGCCCTGCTCCTCGAACACATCCGAAAAATCCCAGTAGCTCATTGCCTGTACAAGACCGTCGCACTGCCGGATTGTGTCGGCCATCCAAGGGCCGATGTAGGTGGAGTCGGTGATGGGCTGCTCATTCGCGTAGGTCGCGTTGAACTCGGACCAGATCAGCGGAAGCTGCGGCATGGGCGAGTGGACGATCTCGTCATGAACCTTTTGAACCGCGGCGGGCACCATTTGGTGCGGGGCAATCTTGGGCTGCGTGGGAAACTGCGCTTTCGGGAACACATCGTCCACCACGTCGTTGCCGTACACATGGGTGGATACAAAGTCGAGCGGGACGTGCTCGGCCGCGGCGTGGCGGATGGTATCGCCGACCCATGCGGCTTGCGCTGTAGCCGGGCCGCCGACGCGGATGCGGGCGTTCACGGCTTTCAGCGCGCGCGCAGTGTGGTCGTAGAGCGTGAAATAGCTGGCCTGCTGCGGCCGGCCCGCCCAAAAGTCGATGTTGGGCTCGTTCCACACCTCGAAATACCAGCTTGCGACTTCATCAATCCCGTAGCGCTGGATCAGGTGACTCGCAAACGCGGTGATCAGCCCGTCCCACTTGCCGTACTCCTTCGGCGGGGAAACATTCTGCTTGTACCAGAAGGGATGAAGCGCGTTCGGGTCAGAAGCGAGCTTCTTGGGCGTAAATGAAATTTCCACGAACGGACGTACATGCGCGGCCAGCAGTCCATCGTAGATTTGGTCGACGTAGGACCAGTTGTAGACCGGGTTGCCGTCCTTATCCTCATCGAACACACCGTTTTCGTCGTGAAAAATAGCATGGAAGCGGATGTATTGAAAGTCGGTCGCGGCATGGACTTTCGCGAGGTTGTCGCGGTAGTCGGCGCGCAGCGAAAGGTTCGCGCGGCCGGAGCCGAACATCTGCTCCCAAAAGTGAGGGAAGGGCGTACCGGGGGCTTTGAGATCGAGTGTGACCTGCTCGGGCTCGACCTCCTGGGCGCATACGGGAAGGGTGAACAGCAGGGCGGCGAGGAGGGAACGGGCGATCACGGAAGCTCCTTCTACGGCAGGAGCCAATTGTAGATGGTTGTGAAAACGAAAGTGTGCGCGCCGGGGCCTGCGGGTGCATCTCTCCCTCAGCGCGGTCCGCCGTTCAAGGAACACAGCCGGGCCGGCATTTATAGGAGACGACCAATGAAGCAGATTTTTGTAACGCTCGGATCGCTGCTCGCCGCCGCCAGCGCGATCATCTTTTTCGCAGGCAGAAGCGTGAACCGCCGGCAGGCCTTAAGGAAAGTCTCGGCAGCCCAGGCGGCGGAGCAGCTGCGCACGGCCTGGGCCGACGCGCACACGCAGGTATAGGGCTTACCCGTGCAGCACGGTCGAGGAATCGACTGTCTGCACGCGGATGCGCTTGGCGAGCCTGAGCGCGCCGAGCAGCCGGATCAGCAGGTAATTGACGTCGAGCTCATACCAGGCCATCCCGTGCCGGGCGGAAACGGGATGCGCATGGTGGTTGTTATGCCAGCCTTCTCCGCCCGACAGCAAAGCCACCCACCAGTTGTTGCGGGAGTCGTCGCGGGTCCGGAACCGGCGGCGGCCCCACAAGTGCGTCGCCGAGTTCACGAGCCAAGTTACATGCAGGCCCAGGACGACGCGCAGAAAGATTGCCCACAGTACCCAGGAAATCCCCAAACGGACGCCCCCAAGCTGCGTGCCGATGATGAGCAGCGTCGAACCCAAAACCAGCGTCGGAATGTAGTGAAAACGGCTGAGGCGGCGGTAGAACGGGTCGCGCGCCAGGTCGGGGACGTAGCGGGCGAGCAGCGGGTCGTGGTTGTGGAGCGGGCCGCGAAGCATCCAGCCCATGTGCGCCCACCACGCGCCGTCGCGCGGCGAGTGCGGGTCGCCGGGACGATCGGAGCACTGGTGATGGATGCGGTGCACCGCTACCCAAAATAAAGGCCCGCCCTCAAGCGCGAGCGTGGCGCACACGGCCATGGCATGCTCCAGCCAGCGCGGGGTGGCGAAGCCGCGATGCGTGAGCTGCCGGTGGTAAGAAACGCCGATGCCGATGTTTTGCGCGAGGAACCAGGTGACGGCGGCAAGGGCAAGGCCGGACCAAGAAAAGCAGAACAGGGCAGCTACGGCAAGGGCGTGAAAAACCGCAAGCGCCCAGGCCAGTTTTCGCTGCAATGGACCCCTGATGTAGAGCGAGCGGGCGTCGTGCTCGGCTTGAGGGTTCGCAGGGATTTCTTGGGAAGCTTCAAGCAGGCTGCTGGGAAAGCTCACCTGATTAGGCTAGCAGGGCGGCAGCCGGCGCAGTTTGCTCGGCGGGGCATTACCAACGTGCAGACCGGAAGCACTTCTTTGTAGCGGCAGCACAAAGGGCTCTGTACTCTGGGCAAACCTTCTTTCCTCTTCAGTGCAGACAGCAAACCGGATCGGGCGGCCACGGGTCGCTGTAACGA
>CAXTSB010000059.1:0-389 GCA_964246845.1 uncultured Acidobacteriaceae bacterium | reverse complement strand
GGGGGGCCACGGGGGGGGTTAACCCCCCCGCTCCCCCCCGGAGGAAAGGAGGACCGGCATTATGGACCTGAACTCAGGCGAGAAATCCTGGTTCCGGCTGCAAGTCACAATCGTGCTTGACTGGCGTTTTGTGCTTGCGGTGGTTCTGTTGCTCTGGACCGCGCTGCGGAAGTAGCGCCGAACCTCTCCGGGGGTGACTGATACCTCCGGAGAGCCACTTCTGCATCGTTGCTTTTAGGATGCGCCCAGTCCCGGCCGTGAGCAAGTAAAATCCGCTCACGGCTGGGGTGCAGGTTCCCCTTTTGCCTTCTTTCCGAACAGCCGCCCCAAAAACCCGGGCTTTTTCTCCTGCGCGGGCTGTTGGGGAGCCGTTTGCGGCTGCTCCGTAC
>CAXTSB010000058.1:0-19931 GCA_964246845.1 uncultured Acidobacteriaceae bacterium | reverse complement strand
CGTTATAACAGGTGCAAGCAGGTTTTGTAACTTCGGTGTTCAATTCTCATGTTCAAGACAATCGCCAGTCTCGCAAACAGCGCGCGGTGATTGGATACAAAGGTAAATACTCCGCACCATCCGGCAGGTTATACCTGCTCCGCCCACGCCGCGGCGGCAGGACGCAAGCGGCTTCAGCCAGGGTTTCGCAACGCAAAACTCGGCGCGGGAGGTGGGCCGCACACAAGGCTTGCGGGTTCAGAAAAGCGCTTGTAGTGTCTCAAGCAGCGCTCTTTCCACAGTTCAGGAGCATCCATGCACTGCTGGCATTTCCTTTTCCCTGCCCTGCTTTCCTTTCCGCTGCTTGCCGCTCCGTCGCACCCGGCCGCCCCGCGCTCGGACGCTCCCGATGCGGCCGCACCCGCGCCGCCTAAGCCGCTGCACTCCTTCGACCTGAGCTCGCTGGACCGCGCCGCGGACCCTTGCGTGAACTTTTACCAGTACGCGTGCGGAAGCTGGCTGAAGAACAATCCCGTTCCCGCCGACCAGGCTTCGTGGAGCACGTTTTCCATCCTCGACCAACGCAACCAGTACCTGCTGTACACCGAGCTGAAAGAAGCTGCCGACACGCCCAAAACGCCGCTCCAGCAGCAGTACGGGGGCTACTTCGCGGCCTGCATGGACACGGCGGCGATCAATAAGCGGGGGATCGCGCCCGCGCAGCCCTCACTCGACGCGGTTGCGGCTGTGAAGGACAAGGCCGGCATCGCCGGGCTGCTCGGCGACCCCCGCTACGACGTCACCGGCTTTGTAAGTTTCGGCCCGGAGGCCGACCAAAAAGACGCTTCGCACAATATCGCGGGCATCCACCAGGGCGGCCTGACGCTGCCCGACCGCGATTACTATCTGACGGATGAGTTCAAGGACATCCGCGCGAAGTACCATGCCTACATCGTCCAGCTCATGACCCTGGGCGGACAAAGCCCTGCCGACGCCCAAAAAACGGCGGACGATGTGCTCCGTATCGAGACCGCCCTGGCCAAGGCGAGCCTGCCGCGCGAAGACGAGCGCAACCCGGACAATGTGTACCACCCCATGCCCGTATCGGCCCTCACCGCGCTGACCCCGGCGTTTCAGTGGCCCGCGTTCTTTACCGCGACCCAGGCTCCGGCGTTCACGAGCTTGAACGTCGGCGAACCCGGGTTCTTCCAAGGGATGAACGCGGTCATCGAGGCCGAGCCTTTGCCGGCCCTCCAAAACTATCTTGCCTTTCAAACCCTTGATAATGCCGCGACCCGCCTTAGCGCGCCGGTCGATGATGCGCACTTCGACTTCCATGACCGTTTGCTGACCGGCCAGGACCAACAGCAGGCCCGCTGGAAGCGCTGCTCGGCCGCGACCGATGGAGCCCTGGGCGAAGCCGTGGGGCAGGACTGGGTAAAGCAGAACTTTCCGTCCGACGCGAAGCAGAACATGGAAGCGCTGGTCGCCAATCTGAAGTCCGCGCTGCAGGAAGACATTCATACGCTGCCCTGGATGTCGGACCCGACCAGGAAAGAGGCTGAAGCCAAGCTGGCCCTGTTTCGGCAGAAGATCGGCTACCCCGACCATTGGCGCGACTACTCGGGCATCAAGGTCGAGCCCGGGGATTGGTACGGCGACGCGCACCGGGCGGGCATTTTCAATCAGATCTTCTACCTCAACCACATCAGCAAGCCCGTGGATGAAAAGGAGTGGGGTATGACGCCGCCGACGGTCAATGCGTATTACGACCCGTCGAACAACGACATCAACTTTCCCGCCGGCATCTTGCAGCAGCCCTTTTACCTGCTTACGGCCGACCCGGCCGTGAACTACGGCGCGATCGGCATGGTGATCGGCCACGAGATGACCCATGGGTTTGACGACGAGGGTTCGCGCTTCGACGGGCACGGCAACAAGCGCGATTGGTTTACGCCGCGGGACCGCGCACAGTTCGACCAGAAAACCGATTGCGAAGTCAAGGAGTACAGCGGCTTCTCGCCCCTGCCGGGCCAGCACCTGAACGGCAAGCTCACGCTCGGCGAGAACACGGCGGACAACGGCGGCATCCGCATCGCCTACGCCGCGCTTGCGAAGGCGGAAACGCCGGAGCAGCGCGCCCGCAAGATCGAGGGCTTCAGCGAAGACCAGCGCTTTTTTATCGCCTTCGCGCAGGTATGGTGCGAAAATTCGAAGCCCGGCATCACCCTGCAACGGATCAAGAGCAACCCGCACTCGCCGGGCGAGTTCCGCACCAACGGCGTGGTTGAAAATTTCCCGGAGTTCGGCAAGGCTTTCGGCTGCCGTGCCGGCCAGCCGATGATGCCGGAGGCAAGCTGCCGGGTGTGGTGATACGATTGCGCTTGTACGGCACTGTATCGTACATAGGAGACATGATGGCGACAGTTCCTGTTCATGCTCGAGCTTCCCGCTCGCAACGCCTTGAAGCGCGTTTACTCCCCGAGCAAAAGCGGCGCATTGAACGCGCAGCAGCCTACAAGGGGCTTTCCACTTCGGACTTTCTTGTGCAAGCGGCGGATGAAGCTGCGAAACATGCTATCGAGCAGCATGAGGTTTGGGTTCTCAAGGAGCAGGATTGGATTGCCTTCATAGAAGCTATGGAAAACCCTTGGGAGCCAAACCAACGGTTGAAAGATGGCGCAAAGCGGCATAAGGAGCTCTTACGCGGGTAACGCTTGCCTCGCTGGAGGCACAAGGCTTCAGAGTGGAAGCCCTGCACGAACGCCACGACCGCACAAACTTCACATGCGGTGTCCCGGCGCTTGATGGACATCTACAAAAACAGGCTCGCCAGGATGCTGCACGCAGCCTGACAGCGGTTACGGTGTTGTCGAAAGACGGCATCGCCGTAAGCGGCTTTTACACGCTTTCCGCGTCGCTGCTGACGGCCGAAGGTTTGCAGCTTGATGACTCGCGAAAACTGCCGCAGCGGCCCGTACCGGCAATCTTAATCGGCCGCTTGGCGGTTGCTGTCGAGATGCGCGGGCAAGGAGTTGGTGAGTTCTTACTTTTCCATGCACTCGGACAGATACTGGAAATATCCCACAACATAGGCTCCTGGGCTGCGGCTGTCGACGCAAAGGATGGTGCGCGCGAGTTCTACCTTGCATACGGTTTCCGGTCGTTTCTTTCAGAACCAAACCGGCTTTACTTGCCGACGAAAGTGATTCGGTCACTCTTGCAAGAGCAGCAAAAAGATTGATCCCGCCTCACCTTCCCACCTTCGTGTTACGTTTTGTACACAAAGGCCGCCCGGCCGACTCACGATTCCCGAAGGAACCCACCATGCGCTTGCTTGCCCTTGCCTCGGCTGTTCTTTTCCCCGCCGCTCTTGCTGCCCAGCAGTTCGCGCCCGCGGACGCCAGCACGGCCCCGGCTCCGCCCAAGGCGCCGAAATCCTTCGACACAAGCTCGCTCGACAAAACCGTCGACCCTTGCAAGGACTTCTACCAATACGCGTGCGGCGGCTGGCGCAAGGCGAACCCCATCCCCGCGGACCAGGCGCGCTGGGGCACCTTCAACCAACTGGCCGAGCGCAATAACTATCTGCTCTACACCGACCTGAAGCAAGCCGCGGACGCGCCCAAGGACGCGCTTCAGAAACAATACGGGACGTTCTTCGCGGCCTGCATGAACGTAGACCAGGCCAATGCGCTGGGCGTAAAGCCGCTCGATCTGTCCTTGAAGGCCATCGACGCGATCAAGGATAAGAAGGAAGTTGCCGGCTTCCTGGGCGATAAGAAATACATCTCCGACGGGCTGTTTTCCTTCAGCGTGCAGCAGGATCAGAAGGACTCCTCCAAGCAGATTGCGAGCCTAGGCCAAGGCGGCTTGACCCTGCCCGACCGCGACTACTATCTGGCGACTGACGACCGCTCGGTGAAGCTGCGCGGGCAGTATCATGACTATCTCGCAACCATATTCAAGCTGCTGGGCGACGACCCCGCCAAGGCGGAAACCGAGGCCAAAAGCGTGATGGATATTGAGACCGCGCTTGCCCAAGGCTCAACCCCGCGCGTGGACCTCCGCGATCCCGACAAGCGCTACCATCCCATGGCCGTGGCGGACCTCCACACGCTCGCGCCCGATGTCGACTTTCCCGCTTTCTTCACGGGCGAGGGCGCTCCCGCGTTTACAACTCTCAATGTCGGACAGCCGGATTTCCTTCGCACCCTGAACAAAGTCATCGATGCGCAGCCGCTGCCGGCGCTCAAGAGCTACCTGCGCATCCACGCGGCCGATGAGGTCGCGCCCTGGCTTTCAAAGCCGTTCGACGACGCAAACTTCGACTTCTTCGGCAAAACCCTGCGCGGTCAAGCCGAGCAGCAGGCCCGCTGGAAACGCTGCACCCGCTTGACCGATCAGCAGTTCGGTGAGGCCGTGGGGCAGGATTGGGTCAAGCAGAATTTTCCGCCGCAGAACAAAGCCAGCATGGAAGTGCTGGTCGCAAACCTGAAATCCGCGCTCGGCGACGACATCCGGCAGCTTGACTGGATGTCGGACGCGACCAAGCAGGAAGCGCTCGCGAAGCTCGCGACTTTCCGCGACAAGGTCGGCTACCCCGAGCATTGGCGCGATTATTCAGCGGTACAGGTGACCCCGGCAAACTTCGTCGAGGACCTGCACAATGCGTCCACGTTCAACGAGGATTGGGAGCTCGGCCATATCGGCAAGCCGGTGAACGAGCGCGAGTGGGGCATGACGCCGCCCACCGTGAACGCCTATTACAACCCGCCGCAAAACGACATCAACTTCCCGGCGGGCATCCTCCAGCCGCCGTTCTACTCGCAGACCATCGACCCGGCGGTAAATTACGGCGGCATCGGCGTGGTGATCGGCCACGAGATGACGCACGGCTTCGACGACCAGGGCTCCAAATACGACCCGCAGGGCAATGTGCGCAACTGGTTCACGCCGGACGACAAGCAGAAATTTGAAGCGCGCACGGACTGCGAGGTGAAGGAGTACGGCAACTTCGAGCCCGTGCCCGGGCAAAAGCTGAACGGCAAGCTGACGCTGGGCGAAAACACGGCGGACAACGGCGGCATCCGCATCGCTTATGCGGCTTTGCAGAAAGCCCTGGCCGAGCAGCCCGCGGCCGACCGGGACAAAAAGATCGACGGCTTCACGCCGGACCAGCGCTTCTTCATCGCTTTCGCGCAGGTTTGGTGCTCCAACATCACGGACGCGGCCGAGCGCGTAGCCGCGAAAACCGACCCGCACTCGCCGGGCGAGTTCCGCGCCAACGGCACGGTGCGGAACTTTGAGAAGTTCGGGCAGGCGTTCAACTGCAAGCAGGGCGACCCCATGATGCCCGCCGACGCGTGCCATGTGTGGTAGGGCAGTAAAGTCCCGCTCCTGTTCCTCTTCGGAGCGGCTCTTCACGCTGCTCTGGACGGAATCATCCTGAACGAGGTGAAGGATCTGCTTGTGCTCGGGCACCGCGAAAAAGCAGGTCCTTCTTGGCTGCACTCTTCAGGATGACCCTCGATTCTGTTCAGCCGAGACTTCGCGGATAGCCTTGAAACGCAGTCCTGCTTGAATCGCCATCGGTGAAACGCGACAACCCTCCGATGCCAGTCCGGCGTCTGAGGCAGGTCATCGTGCTTCCCGCTATAATGGCGCTACACGTCATCACCGCACCCTGCCCAAGAACGCGCGCCGGCAGGACCAAAGGAAGCGCATGAAGTTTCGCAATTTCGCCCGCACTCTTCCGGCACTGGCCGGGGCCGCGGGTCTTGCACTCAGTCTCAGCTCTTGCTCCAACAACCGGACTGTCGGCTATGCCTACGTAATGGGCACCAGCGCGCAAGGGCAGCCCGCGGGCATGATCGGCGAGTTCCGCGAAGACAACAACTTCGGCAGCCTGACCGGGCTGGCCGGTTCGCCCATCGGTTCGGGCGGGCTCAACCCGACCCGCGCCGTGATCCCCTCCGGCAACCGGTTCTTTTACGCGCTGAACGCCGGAACCGCGAGCACCGACGCAAATGCGACTACCTCGAGCGGCGCGGCCAACCCGCTCCAGGGCACGATTACGGGGTTTGACAGCTCCAACATCACGCTGTTCACCATCGGCGGCTTCGGGCAGCTTTCGCCGCAGCTTTCCTATAACCCGCAAGGTTATGGCCCCATCCGCGTGCTGGCCGACTCGGCCGGGGCGCACCTGTTCGTGCTGACCCGCTATGTCAACCCGGGATTGCAAAACGGGGTCAGCTCGCCGCCTTCGCAGGTGGGCCAATCGGCCGACTACCCATGCCAGGACGAGACCAACCCGGCTATTTTCCACCCGGTCGGCGCGATCACCGTGTTTTCGATCGACGGCGCGACGGGCCGGCTCGGTGTTCAGCAGAACCAGCGGCAGCAGAACCTGACGTACTTCCCCGTGGGTTGCAACCCGGTCGATTTCCGCATCGCCGGGCAGTACCTATATACGATGGATGCGGGCTCGCCGACCAACAATGACGTTCAGACGGTCTTTATTTACGCGATCACCTCGACCACGGGCCAGCTGACGCCGACGCAGACCAGCACGATCGCCATCGCACCGGTGAATAACACCACTACAAATTCAACCGGCAGTACGGCGAACATTACCGCGATTACCGGCGACGCGACCGGTCGGTATGTGTACCTGCTGGACACCACCTTCAACCAGGGTACCGGTGCACCCGTAGGACGCATTTTCCTGTTCACGGTCGGTACCAGCGGCGCATTGACCGCGGTGACAGGCTCGCCGTACATTTCGTCTAACGACTCGCAAGCGGGCGGTCCGGTGCAGACCGTGACCGATTCGGCCAGCAGGTTTGTGTACGCGATCAACCAGGGCCCAGCGGGCGGCACGGCGAACGCGAACTCCGATGTCAGCGGCTTTTCCATCAACTCGGCAACCGGCTTCTTTGATTCGGTCACGCAGCAGTCGCCGTATGCGGGGGTTGTGTCCGGTCCGGTGTGCATCTTTGAGGATCCGACCAATCAGTATCTTTACTCCGCCGGCGCGCTCGACAACAGCATCACCGGACGCCGTATCGACCCGAACACCGGCGTGCTGACACCCCTGCGCCGCAACGCCACGGTTCCCACGGTGGGCACGCCCTCGTGGTGCCTGGGTATTTCGAGCGTCCTGTAAGCCTCTGTGCGGGAGGGGATGCGCAAGCGGCCCTCCTTACCCCAACAGCCCTGCCGCACGCCGCGGGCCCTCTAAAGGAACCTTCAGCATGAACTGGAAATCCATGAAGTGGAAATCCATAGACTGGAAATTACAGAGCCGGCGCATCCTCGGGGTCAGCGCCGTCGCCGGCCTGAGCGCCGGGCTCATCTCCTGCGGATCGAGCAACACCGTCGACTACCTGTACTCGACTTCGTCGGTCAACAACCCGGGCCAGATCAATGTGTACCGCGTCGATTCGCAGTCGGGCGCGCTGACGCAGATACCCGACTCGCCGTACCAGGCCGGGCGCAACCCAGTCTCGTTGGTGATCGACGGCTCCGGGCTGAACCTGTATGTCGCCAACCGCGACGATAATTCGGTGATCCAGTTCGGCATCGGTTCGGACGCGAAGTTATACGGCCAGCACACCATTAACCTGCCGGGGTCCGAGCCGGTATGGCTCGCGCTGCATTCGTATTACAACTCCAGCGGCACGCTGCTGGGCAGCTTACTGCTCGTGGTGCAGAATTTTCAGCCGAACTTCTCACAAGACAACCAAAGCCCGGGTGCATTATCTGTTTACCAATTGCCGGCAAACGGCACCCTGAGCGCCAACCCGGTTACGCAAACCGTCAACGGCACCGCGCAGAGCTTTCTGCCGGTCGGTAATACACCCACGGGCGCGAACATCACCACCAACGGGCAGTTCGCGTATGTGAGTGACATCCTGTCACCCGGCCAAACTGGGACCGGCAACGGTTCGTGCAGCGCCGGCCAGGGCGCGATCCAGGGCTACAGCATCGGGTTCGACGGCTCCAACCTGCCCTCGGGCGTGTTGACGCCGGTGCCGAACTCTCCATTCTGCGCGGGCACCTCACCGTCCTCGATCGCCAGCCACCCGTTCAGCACTTTCCTGTACGCGACCGACCGCGCGCAAAACCAGGTGATCTCGTACCTGATCAACAACGCTGGTTCCCTGACGACCATCCCGACGCCGGTCGTGGCCGCGGGCGTGTCTCCGTCCAGCATTGTGGTGGAACCGCGCGGGCAGTATGCTTACGTTGCGAACCGTACCGGCGGCACCGTGCAGGGCTATGCCATCAATCAGTCGACCGGGGCGTTGTCGACGCTCGCAACCGCCGGTACCGGCGTGACCCAAGCACAGCCCGCCTGTGTTTTTGTCGAACCGGCCTTGGCGCGCTTCGTCTATACGTCGAACTTCGTTGACGGCACGCTGAACGGGTTCATTCTCGATCCCAACACCGGCGGGCTGTCGGCAACCCAGGGCACCTTCTATCCCGGCGCGGGACAGGCGACCTGCTTGACGGCGACCTCGCACGGCAACCACCCGATCATCCAGGTGTTCAACTCGCCCCAGTAGCTTGGAAAGTCTGTGTCATCCTGAAGAGCAGAGTGACGAAAGACCTGCTTTTCTCAGCACCCAGCGGAAATCAGGTCCTTCGCTGCGCTCAGGATGACAACCATACAGAATCAACGGGTTACAGCAGTGCCCGGCGGAGCGCCCGCTGCGCCGGGCGCTCCACTGCGACCAACGCCAGCCCGGCCCCGGCGGCGAGCAGTAGGTAGCTGCCCCATGGCTCTATCCGGATCAACCCGGTGCGCTCCAGTATGCCGGAGGCGTGGATCAGCGCCCACAGGTTGAAGTGCAGGATGTACATGCAGTAGCTCGCCTGCCCAAGCACCACCAGCGGCACCCACCCGAACGCACGCGCCAGCGGATTGCGCCCGGCCAACCCCAGGATTGCGCAAGCGAACAGCGGCATCAGCAAGCCGTCGTGCATGAGGACGTACGGAATCGGGCCGCCGTACCGCAAAATTAGGTAAAGCCCGGCGACGCCGAGGAAACCCAGTGCGAACCGCAAGCGGGCCGCGCGCGGGATGCGGCTGTCCAGGTCGGACAACGCGATCCCGAACAGAAACGACGGCAGGTGCGGCGGCGGGCTGAACTTGAGCGCCCGGAGCCACCAGCCGTCGGTGTACCGGCCCGGGTCGGCAATGCCGTCCGGCTTCAAGGCCATATACGCGAGCGGCAGGGCGAGGCCGCAGGCCCACCAAGCAGCCATCAAGCCGAGCGTACCCCGATTCGTTCGCGGGCGGCGCAGCCGGGCCAGAAATGGAAACAGGATATAAAAGAATGCTTCAGTCCCCATGGTCCAAGCTGGGGTATTCCAAAATGTGGAAAGGTTTGGACTCCAGCCCTCAAGCAGCGCCGGTGTGAGTAAAACGCCGGCTAGGAACTCGCGGTGGGTGCGGACCAGCCACTCATCGTGCAAAGCGCCGAGCGAGACCACGAGTCCCAGCATGTACACGGGATATAGTCGGGAAAACCGGGCCACCCAGAACCGCCAAGCAATCAGTTCGCCCCGACGCGCGCGCTCGCTGTAGTTGTAGCCCAGGATGAACCCGGACAGGAGCAGAAAAAAGGAGACCGACGTGAAGCCGTTATCAACGATGGGCGCGAACGGCCCGAACCAAGCCGGGTTGGAAAAGTGAAAAAAGACGATATTGGCCGCTGCAAACGCCCGGAGGCCGGTCAGCGCGGGCAGGCGGTCGCGGCTTTGCCTGCCCGGCGCGGCGGGCGGAGCTTCCGGTGAGTCGTCGCCGGGGGCAAGCAGGGGCGGTTTGATCAGCTGCGCCATCGCGCTTCTACCGACGCGCGAACGGGCTC
Organism: uncultured Acidobacteriaceae bacterium; assembly: GCA_964246845.1. Classification (GTDB taxonomy): domain Bacteria; phylum Acidobacteriota; class Terriglobia; order Terriglobales; family Acidobacteriaceae; genus EB88. The sequence continues at coordinate 10,074 of CAXTSB010000058.1, read as the reverse complement.
ATGCGGTCACCAACGACCCGATCTTTTCACCCGCGATGGCCCGCTTGATGTTGCCCGGCTCGCCCATGTTGAAGATGACCATCGGCATGTTGTTGTCCTTGCACAGGCTCACGGCGGTCATGTCCATCACCTTCAGGCCCAGCCGCATGATCTCCATGTAGGTGATCTCTTCAAATTTGGTGGCGTTCGCGTCGAGTTTGGGGTCGGCCGAGTAGATGCCGCTCACCTTGGTCGCCTTGAGCAGCACGTCCGCTTTGATCTCCATGGCGCGTAGGCTCGCGGCGGTATCGGTGGAAAAGTACGGGTTGCCAGTGCCGGCCGCAAACACCACCACGCGGCCCTTCTCCAGATGTCGCACCGCGCGCCGGCGTATATACGGTTCGCAAACCTGGTGCATTTGGATCGCGGACATGACGCGGCAGTGCAGCCCGGTTTTTTCAACCGCGTCTTGGATCGCGAGCGAGTTGATCACCGTCGCGAGCATGCCCATGTTGTCGGCGGATACGCGGTCCATGTGCTTGGCTTGCTCGGCCACGCCCCGGAAGAAATTGCCGCCGCCCACCACCACCGCGACCTCCACCCCGGAGGAGGCCACCTCAGCGATCTCTCCCGCGACCTCGTGTACGGTGGTCACATCCACGCCGAATCCGCGGCCCGCGGCCAGGGCCTCGCCTGACAGTTTCAGCACAACTCGCTTGTACATTGCTTCCGAGTATCGCACGGGTTTTCACGCGCCCAAGCAGCTTTCGCGCCCGCACGGTACCTCCGTACCGCATTCACCCTCCTACTCTTGTTCAGGAGACCTGTTCCGCTTTGAGCTTCGACCGAAAACCTGCCGCCGAACTGATGGACGACGACCTGGGCACCCCAGGGGAAGTCGCCCAAGCTCTCCGCACCATTAACTTCGTCAACCGGATCTTTGGTGGAAATCGCGTCCATTTGGAGCTGCTTGCGCGCGCCGCCGGGAGCCTGGAGCAGGTCCATGTGCTGGAAGTCGCCGCGGGCCGCGCCGTCCCGCTTTCCACGGCGGCGCTTGCGCTCGCGCGGCGGGGCATCCGCGTTTCCGCCACGCTTCTCGACCTCAACCGCAGCCATTTCCCTCAAGAATGGCCCCCAAGCCTTCCACCGCCTGAATGCATCGAGGGCAATGCGCTTGCGATTCCCTTGCCCGACAAAAGCGTGGACATCGTGAGCTGCTGCCTGTTCGTCCACCACCTGCCGCCCGAGGGCGCCGCCCGGTTCCTGCGGGAAGCTATTCGGGTGGCGCGCCGGGCCGTGCTCATCAACGATCTCCAACGCACGCGCATCCATTACGGGCTCGCGCGCTTTTTCGCCCTCTTCGACCCCAGCCGCATTTCTTCCTACGATGGCCCGGTTTCCGTGCGGCAAGCGTATTCGCGGGCGGAGATGGCCGACATGCTCCGTGCTGCCGGATGCCCGTTCACTCTTGAGCGGCGCTTTCTGTACCGTCTGGCCGGGCTGGTCCGGGTGTCCTGACGGAGCCCGCGCCGGAGCCGGCCCGTGTATCTTCGTTCTATGGCGAACGTCGAATGTTTGTCGCCATCCTCATGGCCGCCCGGAGAGCCTTTTGAGCCAAATTGCCGCTGTCGCGTCCGCCCTGCCTCCCCACTACTACACGCAGCAGCAAGTATACGAGGAGCTGTATAAGCACTGGAGCGCGGAGCTTGAAAGCCCCGCCCTGCTGCAGCGCTTCCACCACCGCGTGGGGGTGGACGGCCGGTACTTCTCTCTGCCGATCGAGGACTATGCCGATATGGAGCGCTGGGGCGAGTTCAATGCCGCCTGGCTCCGGGTCGCGGTTGAGCTCGGTGAGCAGGCCATCTGCAAGGCGCTGCACCGGGCGGGGTTGGGCAAGGAGCAAATCGGCGCGATCTTCACGGTGACCGTCACCGGGGTTGTCAGCCCTTCGCTCGACGCGCACCTGATGAACCGGATGGGGCTGCCGACCAACGTGCGGCGGACGCCCATTTTTGGGCTGGGCTGTGTGGCCGGGGCGTCCGGCATCGCGCAGGCGCACGACTACGTCCGCGCCTACCCCGACAAGGTCGCCGTGCTGCTTTCGGTCGAGCTGTGCTCGCTCACCTGGCAGCGCAAGGATTTGTCCGTCGCCAACTTCATCGCAACCGGCTTGTTCGGCGATGGAGCCGCCGCTGTGATCATCGCGGGCGAGAACGTCAAGCTGCCCCAGCAAGCGGGTCCGCAAGTGCTTGCTTCCGCGCAGAACTTTTATCCCAATACCGAGCGCGCCATGGGCTGGGACATCGGCGAAAAAGGCTTCACCCTCGTGCTGTCCCCGGAGGTTCCGGCGATCGTGCGCAAGCACCTGCCGGGGGATCTCGCCCGGTTCCTCGCCGTTCAGGGCCTCCGGCGCGAGGACATCACCTCCTGGGTGCTGCATACCGGCGGCCCCAAGGTGCTGGAGGCGATGGCCGACGCCGCTGGCGTGACCGCGGACGAGTGCGCGCTCTCCTGGCAATCTCTGCGCAAGGTCGGCAACCTATCCTCCGCGTCGGTGCTGCTGGTGCTGGAAGACACGATCGAGCAGCGCCGCCCCGCGCCGGGGAGCTACGGGATTCTCGCGGCCATGGGACCGGGGTTCTATTCGGAGCTGGTGCTGTTGCGCTGGTAGCAGACCGGTGTTCGTACGCGCGTGTCCGACCGTATCAGTCCTGCCCCGGGCACCTTGTACACTCTTCCCGAGCCGGCTTGGAGCCCTAGAAGTGGTTGATAACTTCAATTGCGGACGACTAAGATTGGTAAGAAGAGGCCCGTTATGAGCAGCGCCGCAGCAGCAGAACATTCTCTCCGCTTTATCTCCGTCGAAGAATATCTAAAAACCAGGTATCGCCCGGATCGCGAGTATATCGATGGTCAGGTGAAAGAAAAGGGCATGCCGACGAAACTGCATGGCTTTGTACAGATCATGATCGGGAGGTGGTTCGGCAATCACATGGAAGAGTGGGGCGTCGCGCCCGAATCCGAAGTGCGCACCCGGGTCGAGTCAGCCCGCTTCCGGCTGCCCGATGTGAATATCGTCCCCCTCACTGACAGCGGAACAGGGACACAAGACACGCCGCCGATCATCGCTATCGAGATCAGGTCGGACGACAGTCGTCACGCCGATCTCCGCGCCCGCGCGAACGATCTTCGAACCATGGGTGTTGAACACGTCTGGCTGATTGATCCTGAGCTGCGCCTTGCGTTTCGCTGGAACGGCACGGCTTGGGCTGCCGCCGACACACTTCGGCTGCCGGACAGCTCCATCCACCTTGATCTCGATTGGCTTTGGGCGCAGGTGGACCTGCGCGGAAACAGGGATTGACGATCAGGTGTAAGCACGTGCATAAGTAAAGCGTGCGAAAACAACCAAGCTCAAGAAGAGCATGTGTTAGGACGCAACCCGCCGTGGTGCGGAGCGCGACTGCAGCGGGCGCGATACGCTTTCAAGCGCCTGCCCCGCCGCCTCGACCCCGATGATCAGCTCGGCGATCGCGCCCAGCAGCATTAATCCCGCGCCGATGGCGTAACCCCAGGCGACATTCGATTTCGCCCCGGTCGCGATCAGCTCGCCGAACAGGATCGGTGCGCCCACGCCGCCGGCCAGCGTGCCGATGGCATAGAACACGGCGATGGCAAACGCCCGGATTTCAAGCGGAAAGATTTCACTCACCGTCAGGTAGGCCGCGCTGGCCGCCGAAGATGCGACAAAAAAGATCGCGCTGAAGCAGATATCGAGCGTCCGGGCCGTCAGCAGCCCGTGCGTGAACGGGTAGATGACGCCCAGCAAACCCAGTCCGGAGATGCCGTAGGTGAGCGCGATCATCGGCTTGCGGCCCCATTTGTCATAGAGCGGGCCCAGGATCATCGGACCGAAGAAACACCCAATGGAGAACGGCAGCAGGTGCAGCGGCACGCGCGCGTCGGGCACGCCGTAGAAGTTCTTGACCACCAACCCATAGGTGAAAAAGATCGCGTTGAAAAAGAACGCTTGGCCGACCATCAGGATCAGCCCCAACAGCGAGCGGATCTTATTCGCGCCCAGCATGTCGCCGAACACCTCGCCCCAGGGGGTGTGGTCGCGCACGGCCAGGCACATGGGTTCGCCTTCAGGCTCGGGCAGGGTTTTGCCTTCCGCGCGGATGTCGCCTTCGATCGCGTCCACGATCTGCTCGGCACGGTCCTTGTGGCCGCGCAGCATGAGCCAGCGCGGGCTTTCCGGCACGCGGATGCGCAAGAGAAGCACCGCGCCGCCCAGCACCGCGGCTGCGGCAAAGGCGTAACGCCAGCCCAGGTTTTGCGAGATAAAGCGGCCGCGCAGCAGCTCAAACGAGGCGAGCGAACCCAGCACCGCGCCCAGCCAAAATGTTCCATTGATGAGCAGGTCGATGGTGCCGCGCACCTTGCTCGGGATCAGCTCGTCAACGGCGGAGTTGATCGCCGCGTACTCACCGCCGATGCCGAAGCCGGTGATCGCGCGAAACAGGGTGAAGCTCCAGTAGTTCCATGAAAGCGCCGTAAGCAGGGTCGCGATCGAGTAGGTGGCCAGCGTGACCAGGAACAGCTTCCTTCGCCCCAGCCGGTCGGTCAGGTAGCCAAAAAACAGCGCGCCCAGTACAGCCCCAGCCAAGTACGCGGTCGCGCCCGAGGTGACCTGCTGCGGCGTGAAGCCCAGGCCTTGCTTGTCTTCAAGGATACCCGCGAGCGAGCCGGCAAGCGTGACCTGTAGGCCGTCGAGCAGCCAACTTGTGCCGAGCGCGGTGACGATGCGGATGTGCCAGCGGCTGAACGGCAGGCGATCCAGCCGCGCCGGAGCCATGGTTTCTACTGTTTGCTCGTCCATCGCTTGCTCAGCCATCTTGCCGCTTCTCGACTTCCGGAATAATGCTGATCGTACCGACCCGCTCCAACACCGCGTACTTTACGCCGGCAAGCGAGCGAAGCCCCTTGCCGCGCGCCACCGCCATTACATCCTGGTCGTCGATGCGCATGCCGTGCATGGCTTCAGTCTGCCACTGCCCATTCTCGAGCAGCACCATCGGCGAGCCGTCCACCACCGTGCTTACCCGCGCGAACCGGGCGCGTACCCGCGCGGTGATCCGGTGCAGGAGGCCGATGGTCAGGATCGCCCCGATACAGTTGGTTGCCGATTTGTCATCGCCGACCGTAGCCAGGATGATGAGGCCGCCGACCAAGAAAACGATGACGAACTCAAACGGAGTCAACTGCGCCCCCGGCCGGCGCGACAGCATCCGCACCACGAACAGGAGAAAGAAATATCCGAAGATGGCATGACCGATGGTGTACATGAGCCGCCTATGGCATGACAAATACTTTGGCTTGGATCGAGTCTTCAGGCGCGGTCAGCGTGCCTTTTCCGAGCAAACGGATCGAGAACGGCGTTTGACCCAGCTTGGACGGCTCCAAGGCGAACTCGACTGAGTTCGGCCGCGCCGTGGAAGGAAACGTGTAGACCACACCGCCGTCGCCGGTGACCGAAACAGTCGGCTGCGGGATGACCCGCTGATTGCCCAGCTCGCGCACGATGGAGTCGCTCACCCACAGCCGAATGACGCCGTCCTGCACGGCCTCCGGGCCGAAGTGCAGCGTCAGGATGGAAGGGGTGCTGAAGCGCTCCACCCACTCGTAATCCATGCGCATCGCACCGTCGGCGGTTTCCTTGTGCGCTTTGGACAATGGTCCGCGTCCGAAAACTCCAAGCACGTCGAGCACAACCAAGCATCCGAAAAATATCCATACGGCACGCTCAAAGCGCCACCATTTCCGCTGGAATACGAGGTCCTCGCCGACGGCGACCTCGTCGTTGATCTTGCCGATCGAGTCCTCGACCGGCTTGGTCGCGGTGTCAATCGCCATCGGGCGCCTCCGTTTTTTTCACGATCGTGATTTCTCCATTGCGCTCAAGCACCGCATATGCGACTGAATCGAGCGAGGAGATACCCTTGTCCCGCGCCGCCGTCATGACGTCCTTGGCATCGATCAGCATCCCGCGCATCACCTCCGAGTGCCAGCGGCCGTCGGACAACAGCACCATCGGCGTGCCGTCGAGCAGGCGGGCCATGCGTGGGGAGCGCTGCCGGATGATCACAAGCAGGTAGTGCGCCAAGCCGATCGTCAGGATTTGCGTCGCGGCATTGGTGAGCGAGCGGTCGTCGGCGACGACAAAAGTGAGCGCGAGGCCGCCGATGAAAAAGATAAGAACGAACTCGAAAGGGTTCATCTGCTTGCCGGGCCGCCGGCCCACAATGCGGACCATGAAGACAAGCAGAAAGTACGCGAGCGCGGCGCGGAAGATGGCAGCCAATGTAAGGGGGTCCTGACCGGTGTGATGCAGGCAGGAACTGCTTCTGTCTCCTACATCGGCGCATGTGCGATGTGAGACAAAGCGCAGTCATACATATTTGCATTCGGAGTGAAAAGGAACGCGACGCAGCGACCGGGTCTTTTTCAACGAGTTGCGGTCATCCTGAACGCAGTGAAGGATCTGCTTTCCTTCGCAGTGCGAGCAACAGCAGATCCTTCGTTTCACTCAGGATGACACCATCCAAGCTTCAGACTTGTTGAAAGTCCTTTGCTACTCCGAGGCCGAAGGCATTTCCTTGGCCTGCGCCACGGTCCACACGGGATCGCCGACCTTGAACCGCGCGAACCGGCGCACGGTGATGTTCTCGCCCAGCTTGCCGACCTTGGCCGCGATCATGTCCTTGATCGAGACTGACTGCTCCTTGATGAAAGGCTGGTCGAGCAGGCAGACCTCCTCGTAAAACTTGCCCATCTTGCCTTCGACGATCTTTTCGATCACCGGGGCGGGCTTGCCGGTTTCGGCGGCCTGGGCGCGGTAGATGTCCTTTTCGCGCGCGAGGTCTTCTTCCGTCACGTCTTCGCGGCGCACATAGCGCGGGTCGGTCGCAGCGATGTGCATCGCGACGTCCTTGAGCAGCTCCTGGAAATCCTCGGTCCGGGCCACGAAATCCGACTCGCAGTTGATCTCGACCAGCACACCGATTTTGCCGCCCGCGTGGATATAGGTGCCGACCGCGCCCTCGTTGGTGCCGCGCGATGCTTTCTTGGCCGCGGACGCCATGCCCCGCTTCCGCAGGATCACGAAAGCCGCTTCCATGTCGCCCTTGGCTTCTTCCAGGCTCTTCTTGCAGTCACTCATCGGCGCGCCGGTTTTGTCCCGGAGCTCCTTCACCATCTTTGCATCAATTTTCTTCGGCTCGTCCGCCACGTCTTTCACCCTTTCCCGCGCGCCCTCGGGCGCTTGCTCAAACACACAAAAAGCGTGGAACCGGCAACCCGCCCACGCTCCCGATCGAAACCGTCCCGAAACCTAGACCGTGCCTTCGACCGCTTCCGGCTCCGGGATGACGCCCGCCGAGACCGGGGCCTTGCGGATGCCGCCGCCGAGCGCCGACTCCAAGTCGACCTCTTCGGTTTCGGCCCCGTCCGCGCCCGCGCCGATCTCGTCGGCACCGGCTTCAAGCGAGCCGTCCTCAAAGGTGGAAGCGGTAAACGCCGCTTCCGGCGTGACGCCCGCGACATCGAGGTATTGCTTGTCGGTCGCCATCTGCACGCCCTCGATCACCGAATCCGAAATCTTCGAGGTGAATAGGCGGATGGCCCGCAGCGCGTCGTCGTTGCCGGGGATCACGTAGTCAACCACGGTCGGGTCGCAATTGGTGTCGACCACCGCCACCACCGGGATGCCCAACTTGCGCGCTTCCTTGACCGCAATAGCCTCGGCGTTCGAGTCGACCACGAAGATCGCGTCCGGCAGACGCTTCATGTTCTTAATGCCGGCCAGGTTGGCCTGGAGGTGCTTGCGCTCGCGCTCGAGCTTGATGACTTCCTTCTTGGTCAGGAGGTCGTAGCGCCCGTCGGTCGCCATCTCATCGAGCTCCTGAAGGCGCTTCACGGATTTTTGCACCGTGACCCAATTGGTCAGCAAGCCGCCCAGCCAGCGCTGGTTGATGTAGAACATCCCGCAGCGGTTCGCTTCCTCGGCGATGGCATCCTGCGCCTGGCGCTTGGTGCCGACAAACAGGATGACCTTGCCGGCGGAGGTCAGGTCGGTGACATACTTTGACGCATCCTTAAACATCTTGAGCGTCTTTTGCAGGTCGATGATATAAATCCCGTTCCGCTCGCCGAAGATGTACTCCTTCATGCGCGGATCCCAACGCTTGGTCTGGTGTCCGAAGTGGACGCCGGCCTCAAGCAGCTCCTTCATGGTGATGGTTGCCAAACAGCCTCCTAGATAGGTTGCATCCGGGCCGGAGCCCGGATTGATTCCCGATTCAAAGAAACGGGAGAATCAGTTCCGATTGGCCGCCCCGTTCGGGCGGGTGGTGCGCTACTTGCTTCCGCCTGCCGGCTCGGTCACCCAGGCCGCGAGTTCGTTGCCGCTCGGGTCGATAAAGTGAAACCGTCGGCCGCCGGGAAAGCTGAAAATCTCTTTGCTGATGATTCCGCCTGCGGCTTGTACCTTGCCGTAGGCCGCGTCGAGGTCGTCGACCGCAATCACCGCCAAGGGCGCTCCGGGCGCTTCCTCCGCGTCAGCCTGTAGACCGAGGTCGACGTCGCCGGTGGTCGTGAAGTGATAGGTCGGGCCGAACGACACCGTATCCCACCCGAAGGCTTCGGCGTAAAACCGCCGGGCCCGATCCGCTTCCACCACCGGCAACTCGACAAAGCTGATGCGGGCCATGAGTCTTACCGCTTGGAGAACTGGAACCGCTTGCGGGCGCCTTTTTGCCCGTACTTCTTGCGCTCCTTGATGCGCGCGTCGCGGGTCAGCAGCCCTTCAGTCTTGAGCTGCGGCCGAAGCTCCGCGTTGAACGCAAGCAGGGCCCGCGCGATGCCCATCTTGACCGCGTCGGCCTGCGCCGAGACGCCGCCGCCCTTCACCGTGGTCACCACGTCGAAGGTGCCGTTCAGCTCGGTCAGGGCGAGCGGCCGCTTGGCCGAGATGCGCTGCTGCTCGGTCACGAAATACACCTCGTGCCCCTTGCCGTTGATGGTGAAGCCGCCGTTGCCGGGCCGCAGGAACACGCGGGCGATGGCCGACTTGCGCCGTCCCGTGCCGTAGTACTGAATCAAATCCGCCATTTAATTCTTCCCCAGAGATGTGTCGATATCGAGCGCTTCAGGCCGCTGCGCCTCGTGCGGATGCTTGTCGCCCTTGTAAACCTTTAGCTTAGTGGCCATTTGCCGGCCCATTTTGGTCTTCGGCAGCATGCCCTTTACCGCTTCCTCAATCACTTTTTCCGGACGGCGGGCGAGCAGGCGCGGGAAGGACTCTTCGCGCAGGCCGCCGGGAAAGCCCGTGTAGCGCCGGTATACCTTTTTCTCGGCCTTGTTGCTCGTCAACCTGACCTTGTCGGCGTTCACGACGATGACGTGGTCGCCCATGTCGATGTAAGGCACATACTTCGGATTGCGCTTGCCGGCGAGAATACTTGCGGCCTCGGTGGCCAGGCGGCCCAGCGTTTTGCCGCTCGCGTCGACCACGAACCATTTGCGGTCGATCTCCAGCGCGCTCGGAATATACGTCGACATCTTCGGTCGTTCTCCTCTACGGAACCAGTTTGGGGACGCGCCGCCCGGACAAACCCACGAAAGCTTTGCTTGAGGTTCTCAGCCTGTGCTGAGACTTATCGCGGACGGCAGACGAGGCCGCGCGATGCGCGGCATTGCCCAAGAGTCTTAGAATAAGCCACGGGGCGCGGAATGGCAATGCTTGTGAGCCCGAAAGCGGGCTTGCAGGCGCGCCCGTCTGAAGGAGAAGCGCTTGTTCCCATCCGCTCCCAGCCCGAGAACTCCGAAACTGGACCGCAGACGCTTTCTCGGCTTGGCCGCGCTGGCCGCGCCCGGCTTCTGCTTCGCGCAAAATCTACCGGCGGAGGCGCTTGTCCGCGCCCCGGCGGGAACCTTCCGAGGCTCGGTGGAAAACGGCGGCAGCGTGTTTCGCGGCGTGCCGTTCGCGCGGCCTCCGGTCGGGCCGCTGCGCTTTCGCCCCGCGGAGCCCTTGCC
>CAXTSB010000057.1:17378-20084 GCA_964246845.1 uncultured Acidobacteriaceae bacterium | reverse complement strand
ATGCAGATGCCGGGCGGGGCTGGGTAACCGGTCTGCCTTGAACTGCGGCTGCCGAAGTTACTGCTCCGCGTACCACGGATTCAGCAGAGGAACGGCAAGGTTGGCGAAATCTTTCGTGTTGCGAGTCGCCAACACAAGCCCGTGCTCGAACGCCGTTGCCGCAATCAGCCCGTCAGCCATTCCGAGAGGGCGGCCGACGCGCTGCCGTTCCGCGGCAAACAGGCTCGAACGCCTTGCAATGGCCTGCGTCACGGGCAGAACCCGATCTTCAAACTGTGGAAGCAGGTCGTTGTCCAACCAATTTTCCAGAGCAGCTTGCCGCTTACCGGCCGGCATAAGCGCGATGCCTTTTTAGATTTCCCCTACGGTGATCACGCTTAAGTAGAGTTTTGTTTCCGGTTGAGCGCGAAACCACCTTCTGACGCTCGGTTCGGGTTGTTGTCGGATGCCTTCAGAAGCGATGTTGGTATCGAGAAGAAAGCCTCGGCTCACGACAGATCAACGGCTCGGCCTAGGCTCGAGTCGCGAGAAAAGTCGAGATCGTCCGCAAGCCCGCGCACTTTCGCGAATACCTCGTCCAGGGTTCGCTTTCTCTTGATCCCGCTGCCGGCCTGCATCGGTGTGAAAGGCTGCGACGAGGCCACGCGGAGGGCATACAGCAGGGCATCTTCCGTATCGGCGAAATCACCCTCGACCATAAAACGCTCAATGAGCGTTTTAAGCTCGGAGCTGTGTATTTCGATATGCATCGGTCGGCACCTCCTGAGATCAGGATAAGGCTCTTGCACGGTTTCACTCACCGCCGCTCAGGACTTTCTCATAGAAAGCCTCATACCTCGGAATAATCCTCGTCGTGCAGAACCGCTCCTGCGCGTCCTTCCTGGCCGCCCCGGCCATGCGGTCGAGCGCCGCTTCGTCGCGCAGCAGCTCCAGCGCAGCCTCCGCCATCCCGTCCACGTCGCCGACCAGCAGCAGCCGCCCGTTCACCCCGTCCGTGATCAGCTCCGGTACGCCGCCTTGGCGGGTCGCGACTGTGGGCACCCGGCAGGCCGCCGCTTCGAGCGCCGCCAGCCCGAAAGCTTCGAGCAGGCTCGGCATCAGCATCAGGTCGGCGAGCGGGAGCAGCCGGTGCACTTCGTCCTGCTTGCCTAGGAAGTGCACGCGGCCTTGCAGCCCGAGCGCGTGGACGCGGTACTCGGCATTGGAGCGCTCGGGTCCGTCGCCGACCAGGAGCAGGTGCGCGGGGATCTCGCGGGCCACGCGCGCGAACACCTCGACCACATCCCCCACGCGCTTTACCGGCCTGAAATTGGACAGGTGCAGCAGGATTTTCTCGCCCGGCGCGGCCCACCGCGCCCGCCCCGCCGCGCGCTCTGCGGCCGCGAGCGGCTGATACAGGTCGCAGTTGACGAAATTGGCCACCACCTCGATCGGCCGCGCAACTGAAAACTCGCGCACGGTCTCCTCTTTCAAGTAGCCGGAGATCGCCGTCACGCCGTCCGACTCCTCGATCGCGAACTTAGTCACCGGCAGGTAGGAGCGGTCCTGCCCGACCAGCGTGATGTCGGTCCCGTGCAGCGTCGTGACAAACGGCAGCTTGCGCCCGCGCGCGGCGAGCATTTGCCGGGCCAGCAGCGCCGAAACCGAGTGCGGGATCGCATAGTGGACGTGCAGCAGGTCAAGCCCGTAATACTCGCCCACCTCGCTCATCCGCGTGGCAAGCGCGAGGTCGTAGGGCGGGTACTCAAACAAAGGGTAGGACGGCACCGCAACCTCGTGGTACGAGATGCCCTGCTCGCGTCCGGTGAGCCGGAACGGCTGCTGGTAGGTGATGAAGTGCACCTCGTGGCCGCGCGCGGCAAGCTCGATGCCGAGCTCGGTGGCGACCACGCCGGAGCCGCCGTAGGTGGGGTAGCAGGTGATGCCGATCTTCATGCCCCTTGGATTGCCCTCAAGCCCCAAACTCCGCAAAATTAAAGTTCGGCAAAGGAGATGAGCCGGTGCGGCTTGCCCGGGCCGCACCACTGGGGGATGACGGCATGCAGGGCAGCCCGCTCCCGCTCCCGCTCGGCCTTCAGGCGCGTACGCGCAGCGGCAAGCTCCGCGTCATGGAAGCCGGGATGGCAGACCAACTCGTACGCGTCCTCCGGGGCGGCGTTCCGCGCCAGCGAGGCGAGCAGGGCGTGCAGGCTCCGTTCGTCGAGCGTGCCGGTCGCCAAAACCCCCAGCGCGCCGGAGGTTGTCCGCAGGCCCGCGCGGCCGACCTCGCGCTCAAACCCGCGCTTGTACCGGGAAAGCAGGCGCACCTGCATCCTCCGGACCGGCGGTGCGCAGCGTGCGGCTGCGCGGGCCCAAGCCGGCTCAAACGGGTTGCGCACCGCGCGTATGCCGGTGCGGAGCGCCGCGCGGAGCAGCGGCCGCAGCACCCGGGGGAAAATGTGGGTGTGCTTGTGGGTGTCGAAGTGGGTCAAGCGCAGGCCCCGCGCTTGAAGTGTACGAATTTGCGCCAATGCTTCCGCTTCAATATCGCGGTCCGGAATGCGGCCCAGGGTCAAATCTAGTACAAAGCGCCCCAGCGCCGGGCGGAGCCTGCCGCCGGGTGCAAGCGCGGGCGACGGCGCGAATGCGGTTCCGTCCACCAATACGACGTGCGCCCCCGCCGACGGGCCCCCGCCTGTCTCCGCCCCGTCCGCCATGGCAGTAGCT
>CAXTSB010000057.1:10470-17368 GCA_964246845.1 uncultured Acidobacteriaceae bacterium | reverse complement strand
GCTTGGTGGAGCTCCCGGATCGCCCGTCCGATGCCGGCCGTGTACCCCCAGTCATCCGCGTTCACGATAAGCCGAGCCATCCGCCCGAAGTGTACCAAGCAGTTGCGGCGGGAAAGGCTGTGCGGATCGCTGATGAGATTCGGGCAACCTCCCGGCGCGATCCGGCGTCGCAACCACGGTCTGGGCGGTTAGCTCAGCTGGTTAGAGCGCCTGCCTTACAAGCAGGATGTCGGGGGTTCAAGTCCCTCACCGCCCACCACTTGCCGGTCCACGCGGCAAAGTGCCGTTCTCCTAAGCCCGCGAAAATAGGCTTGGCGTCGGGGAGGAAATGTTTGCGGCAAGCCTCACTGCTCAGCTTCATCGTTCTTTCTCTTCTGGCGCTTCTCTTTGTCGCCCTGTACCGCAGGCGCAGGTCGGAACGCCTTCGTTTTTGGATTGCCGGCTGGTCCGCGATCCTTGTTCATTTCGTGGCGGAGTTTTTCGCCCCGCGCCGGCCGTCGGCGTACCTGGGCAGCCTCGCCCTGTCCGGAGCAACTCTGCTCCTGGCTAATTTTTGTTTCCTGGTGGCGTTGCCCCGGAATGAGTCGCTGCGCCGGCGTCTTTATGCTCTTTGCACGCTCAGCTTTCCCGTGCTGGTGCTTGCGTGCCTGCTGTGGGGCGGTGTGCGGCGCCCCGGACTGCTCCTGCCTTGCGATTTGCTGCTCCAGGGCTTGGTACTGGTACCCTTATGGCGGACCGAGCATATCCGCTGGCCGGTTGCCGCCGCCGGAACAGCCGTTCTGCTCGCTTCCGCGCAGTGGAGTCTCCTGGCCTTTTTCAACGGCCGAGAGTTTCATGCGGTTTCCGCGCTGTGCATGGAGTTCTTCGCCCTGAACGGGCTTTTTTATGCCTTTTCAAGCGGACGGCGCTCCATCGGCTTATGGACCGTGGCGGCGGGCCTGTTCCTGTGGGCAGCTGTGTTTCCGAGTGTGATCCTGACGTTTTTCTGGTGGCCGAGCGCGTCGGTCAACCCCATTTTCTGGGTCGCTCCCGGTTTGGCGGTGCTGCTCGGGATGCTTCTGATGTTGTTCGAGGATGAGTTGAGCCTCACGGAGCAGGAGCGGGAACAGTACCGGAGCCTTTTTCACGGCAACCCACTGCCCATGTGGATTTTTGACGCCGAGTCCACGCGCCTGCTCGAGGTGAACGCAGCGGCGGTCCGCGCCTTCGGCTGGGATGCGGGCGATCTGCACCACTTAAACGTTGAAAACCTCCTTGCCGGGGACGGCGCGGGGCCGGTCGGCATCCTGGAAATGAACTGGAGCCTCGCCGGGCCGTCCTCCGCGCATGGAACGGAAGCCAATTTAGTCGAAGCCCGGGCGATGGTGTTTGAAGCCAAGAACGGGGAAGAGATCCCGGTGGAGGTGTCGCTGCGCCGCGTACGCTTCCACGGCAAGGATGCCCGCCTGCTGGTGGCCAAGGACACCACCGCCGAAACCCGCGCCCGCGAGGAGCTGGTGCACCTGGCCAACCACGATCCGCTAACCGGCTTGCCCAACCGCCTGCTATTGCGCGACCGCATGGAGCTGGCCCTGGCCAAGGCCGCGCGCAGCGGCGCAAAGTGCGCCGTCATCTGCGTGGACCTCGACCGCTTCAAGCAAATTAACGATGTGTATGGCCACGCCGCCGGAGACAGCTGCCTCCGCGAGGTGGCGGCGCGCTTCCGCCAACGGCTCCGCTCGGTCGATACGGTGGCGCGGACCGGCGGCGAGGAGTTCACCATCATCCTGGACGACATCAGCCGGCAGGAGGACGCGGAAAGCGTGGTGAATGATCTCTTGTTCGCTTTGGGACCGCCGCACATGGTGGACGGCAAGCCGATCCAGCTCAGCGCCAGCATGGGCGTCGCGCTCGCGCCCGAGCACAGCGGCAACGCTTCAGACCTGATGGTGAAGGCCGACAAAGCCATGTACCGCGCCAAGCGCGGCGGCGGCAACCGGCACAGCGTGTTTTCCATGTTCTAGGGGCCTGCTTCAGGCAGTTTGTCAAGGCATTGTAAAACGGTTGCCTCCCGCGGTACCTCCCGCATGCCCCGGCGCTGATCTTTGTTTGACCCTGCCAGGCAACTTGGCTACACTCAGGTGGAACTTGAGGGGTTCCGGGCCGCAAACCGCCCGGCTTCCATTCCGCGCGTACAGAGCGCAGCCGATTCCGGTCGTCTCCGGGACGCGGGCTATCGCATCTGCCGGGTCATACTAAGGTGAAAGGCGGGTCGGTCTGCGCGGAAGACAAGCACGGGAGCGGCAAGAGTGGGCGACGGATCGCGGAGTTGCCCAGGTTGAGAGCCGTGCCGGGGAGTCCACATGGCGCGGCCGCCAGTTCTGTATTCAGCTCGGGAGTTCGGGTGCTCGGGTTCCTGCATGCAATGCGCCACTTTTCCTTGGAGCTGTTTGTTTCTATGAGCACTGCCGCTAAAGGAGCCGCCTAGCATGGCGGGCCCCCTACCCCAAAGCGAACGAACCTCGGCACCCCTGCTCGCCCCCGAGCAGGCCATCATCACGCCGAGCGATGTCCGCAAAATCCTGATCAAGCGCAAATGGCTCATTCTGGCCGGCATTGTGGTCGGCCTGGCATTCGCCGCGGTGTATATCCTGACGACGATTCCGCAGTACGAGGCATTGTCCCTGATAGACATCAACTCCGGCAAGCAAAGCAATATCGGCATCACCGACCTGGTGCAGGAGCAGCAGGGCGGCATCGAGGCCAGCCTGGAACACACAGCGACTGAAATCGCCATCATGCAAAGCGATACGGTCTCGCTCGATGTGATCAATACGCTGGACCTGTACAGAAAAGAGCCGTTCGCGCAGGTGTTTGTGCGTACCCCCTACGCGGGGAAGCTGTCGCCCGCACAGAGGAAAGCGCTGTTGGGCATCTTCAAGGGCTCGTCGAAGATCACGACCAAGCCGGGCACCGACCTGGTGGAGGTGCGGTTCCGCAACCAGAACCCGTCGGTGGCGGCCGAAATCGCCAACATGATCGTGGAAAAGTACATCGACCGGAGTTTGCGCGTCCGGTATGAAGGTACGACCCGCATTTCGGACTGGCTGGCCAAGCAGCTGGACAATTTGAAAAACCAGGTCACGCAAGCGCAGGACGACCTGGCCAGCTATCAAAAGCAAAACAATCTGATCGGCATCGACCCGAACGGCAACGGCGAGGACATCACCCTCGATAATCTCCGCATCGCGAACCAGCAGCTGTCGGAAGCGCAAGCGGACCGGGTGGTCAAGGAAGCGCGCTACCGCATGGCCCTTTCCGGCAATCCGGATCTGCTGCTTTCAGTCGCGCCGACCGCCACGCTCTCGCAGCTGCAGCAGCAGGAAGCCGCCCTGGTGGTGCAGCAGGCGCAGCTTCAGTCGAAGTTCGGGCCGCAATGGCCGAGGCTGAAGGAAGTCACCACCTCGCTCGCCGAGGTGCGCAAGGCGATCGGGGCGGAGATCGGCGACCTTCAAAAGCGGTTCCAGGTCGAGTACGACACCGCGGCCAGCACGGAAACGTTGATGCGGCAGCGGCTGGACGGAGCCAAGCAGCAGACGTTCCAGCAAAACCGCACCTCGGCGGAGTACCAGATTCTGAAGCACGGCGCGGACTCGGCATCGGATTTGTACGACGCCCTGCAAACCCGCTTGAAGGAAGCGGGCATCACGGCCGGGCTCAACGCCAACCAGATCGACGTGGTCGATAAAGCCACGCCGCCGCCGATTCCAGTCTTCCCGGTCAAGCGTAATGATGCGAGCATCGGCCTGGGCGCGGGCGTGGTGCTGGGTTTGATTCTGGCCTTGTTCGCCGAAACCATTGACGACACGATCCGCACCTCCGATGATGCGGAATCGATCACCGCGCTGCCGGCGCTTGCCGTGATCCCGCACTTCGAGCCGGCGCAGAAAAAGGTGCTGGCCGCCCCGGGCACCCCCGCGGCGGAAGCCGAACGCGAGCGCATGTCCCGGGTGTCGCCGGACCTGATTTCCTACACCGAACCGCAGTCCTATGTTTCCGAAGGGTTCCGGACGCTGCGTTCTTCCATCCTGCTTTCCGCCGTGGACCGTGAGCCGAAGCTGCTCCTGCTGACCAGCTCCTTCGCGACCGAAGGCAAGAGCACCTGCGCGGCCAACCTCGCGATCTCGTTCGCGCGCCGTTCGGCCCGTGTGCTGCTGGTCGACACCGACCTGCGCAAGGGCACGCTCCATATGAAGTTCCGCACCTCCAACCGCTTCGGGCTTTCCACCTTGCTGGTGCGCGAAAACGAGCAGAGCGCGTATGAAATCCCGCTGCCGGACCTGCCGAACCTTACGCTCGTGACCCGCGGTCCGGTGACCACCAACCCGGGCGAGGCGCTCGCTTCGCGCTCCATGGAGGAACTGCTGGTGCGCTGGCGCTCGGAATACGACCATGTCATCCTGGACAGCTCACCGGTGCTGGCTGTCGCGGACACACTGTCGCTCGCGCCCCAGGTCGACGCGAGCTTTATCCTCGTCCGCTCCGGCGTGACGCGGAAAAAGGCGCTGCTGCGGGTGCGCGAACAGATGCGGCGTGTGGGCGCGCGCGTGCAAGGCATCATCGTGAACGATGTGGACCTCCGGCTCGAAAACTACTACACCTATTCCAAGCGGTATAACTACAGCTACAACTCCACTTACGGGGCGGGCTACGGCGGAGGCATGGATGCGGAGCAGTAGCTGGTTGTGCGCGGCCGCCTTGGCTTTGCTGCCGCAGGTGCTCACCCCAGGGCGGGCTTCGGCCCAAGTACCCCCTGCACAGGTTGCGCCGGCTCAAGCGCCCGCGGCCCAGACAGCGCCCGCGCCGGAAGCGGCAGGCGACCAAGCGCCTTCCATCCTGATCGGCCCCGGCGACCTGCTCAACGTGCAGGTGTTTGAAACGCCGGAGTTGAGCGCGCCGGTGCGCGTGTCGCAGGGCGGGGACGCGGAGCTGCCGGTGCTCGGGACCATCCACCTGGCCGGGCTCAACACCCAGCAGGCGGGGACGGCGCTTGAGGATGCATACCGGACGCGGGGGCTGCTGCTCAATCCGCACGTCAGTGTTTCCGAAACCGAGTTTGCTTCGCAGGGCGCGACCGTGATCGGCGAGGTGCGGACCCCCGGCGTCTATCCCACGCTCGGCTCCCGGCGGCTGCTGGATATGATTTCACTCGCGGGCGGGGTATCCTCGACGGCGGGACGGCTGGTTTCCATCATCCACCGCAACGACAGGACGCACCCGGAACAAATCGCGCTCCAGCCGACCCCGGCTTCGCTCCACGCGCAGGTGAACCCGGTGATCCTGCCCGGCGACACCGTCGTAATCGCGAAAGCGGGCGTGATCTACATCATCGGGGACGTGCTGCGGCCGGGCGGCATCCTCGTCGACAACAACGAACGGCTGTCCATTATTGAAGCACTTTCCCTCGCCGGCGGAATGAACAAGACCGCCGCGCTTTCCAAGACTAAACTGGTACGCAAGCTGCCCGCGGGACGCGAGGAAGTCGACCTCGACCTCAAGCACATCCTGCTCGGCAAGCAAGCCGACGTTTTGGTTTCGGACGGAGACATACTGTATGTGCCGTCCAGCTTGGGCAAGACCTTTTTGCTCCGCGGTACCGAAGCGGCTTTCGGGTTGGCAACCAGCTACGCGCTTTTCGTGCATTAGACCGCCCCGGCGGCAGCGCAAACTTTGATCGAGGACAGATGCAGACAGCCACCCTGGAGCAGCAAGGCGGAAGAACATTGGTGCGGCTGCTCCGCCCGCGGCGGTTCGGGTCCACCTTTCCGGCCCTGCGCAGGAGCTACCTATTCATCATGCCCTCGATCCTGGTCGCGGCCGCCCTGCCGTGCTGGGCGCTCGGCACGGATCTGTCGTTCATCGCGGGTGCGGTCGTCCTGAGCGGCGTCGCCGGCTGGCTCTTGTTCGACCTGCTCGGGCGGCGCGCGCCCCTGCGCGTGTCCACGGTGTTCGCCATCACGCTCGGCCTCGCGTACGGCTTAGGCACGGCGAATACCTGGTTCACCCTGCCCCGCGGCGATGAAACCCTGGGCGACTTTCTGCATATCAGCACGCCGGATTTGTCCTATGCAATGGCTTCGATCCTTGTTTCGTTGGCGCTGCTGATCGGGTTGGGCGAGCTGTACGAGCGGCCGATCTTCGGCGAAGAGTTTCACCTCGAGTTCAATAACAGGGCGATGCTCTTCTTGACGCTGGGTACGGTCATCCTTGCCGGCTCCTTCGCGCGCGGATCCACAGGTTTTCAAGGCGCGACCGCCGGCGAAGGCGGGGATATCGGGCATCTCGGCATCATCGCCAGCCTCGCCGCGTGGCTGGCCGGCCCGCTCCTTACGCTGGCCGTGTGTGTCGCCGTCAACATCAAAGAACGGTTCACCCGCAATTATGCGCGTCTTCTGAGCGGCCTGATCTTCTTGATGATTCTCCCCTTGGGGCGCCGCATCATCATTTACTCCATCGTGCTCGCACTGATCGGCCTGCGGTTGGGTCGCTATCGCGTGCCTTACTCTGCGTTCAAGAAAACTGTTTTGTTGGCCGTTCTCGGTGTGGTAGTTTATTTTGCGACCGTAGGCTTTTTTTTTCTCCGTGTGGCCGGGTACGGCCTGGTCCGACCCACCTTGCTGCAGCGGTTGAGCGCGGCCTACCGCCTTTTTGAGGAAAAGGATTATGCGGATGTAAAACGGCGATTCTCCGAAAACGTCCAGCGGAGAACCTTTATCCTGGGCTTTATCGCCCAGGTCGAAGCCTACGCCCGGGAGCTGCCGACGGCGCACGGCGCCGACTTCGCCAAACAGTTCCAGCTCGCGCTTCCGTCCCTGCTCTACAGCGGCAAGGACCTGTTCTTCACCGAGGAGCAGTTGAG
>CAXTSB010000057.1:0-10460 GCA_964246845.1 uncultured Acidobacteriaceae bacterium | reverse complement strand
TCGGCTCCAACTATCTGGATGAAGCCAACTCGATTTATTCGGCCGGCGCGGTCGATTTCGGGCTTTGGGGAGTGCTGCTTTACCCGATTCTGGCGGTGGTCTTCTTCCGTGCCGCGTTTGAGTTTGTTTCCGAGGTGATGCCGGTTTTCGCTTCCTGCTTCATTGTCCTAGGCGCGTTCGCCGATATCCTGCAGCCCGAAAACACCCTTACCGCGTACTTCGTGATCGTGCGCAACGGCATCTTTTTCGGCGGCGCGGTGTGGTTCATCATGAGCCTCCCCGAGTTCCGCGTGAAGAACGTGGGTTTATGATGCGCGCACGAGTCGGATGTTTCGCGGCCGTGCTGTCGGCCATCCTGGCTGCGCCGGCGCTGTGCCCGGCTCAGGACAACGGCACTTCCATTTCCGGCGGGCTTTCCGGCAGTATTTCCGACCCGCTGCTGCCCGGGTCTGAAACCGGCGGCTTCAACGGCAGCTTCGACGCGGGCACCTCGTCGATCACCAATCCGGCGGTTCACGCGGACATCAACGACCCCACGCACGCGCAGCTTGCGGGCTCCGCCTTGTCGCCGCTGGACAATGCCGGGGTGAGTGCCGCGCCCCAAACCTCGCCCCAGACCGGCACGCTTTCCGACGCCCAGGCCGCCGTGAGCCTGGGTGCGTTCGGCTTCGGAGGGCACCGGAACGCGAGCTTTGCCCCGGCTGCCGCGGCGCACACGCTGCCCTCGGCGGCCTCCCAAACCTCCACGGCTGCCTTCGGCGGGCTCGCCGCCAGGTCGGCGTTCGCCGGGGGCACCGAAACCATGAGTGCCTTCAGCGGCCGCACCGCGGGGGCAGGCGCCGCTCAATTTTCCGGAGAAGATGCGGCGAAGCCGACCCTGCCCGCGACTGCCGCACCGTCCGCCTTTCCCATCGCGCAGGCCGTGCCGCCGCTCGGCGCCTCAGCGAACGACCGCTAGCAAGCTGCTTCAACCTTGTCGGCGAACCCGATCTTGACTGACCCGGTCCTAACCAATTCTTCCTCTGGATACGACACGGGTCCCGAGATCCACGGCGACCTGCCGACAGCTTCGTCCGAGGTCGGGGGGGTGTTTGCTTCGTATGCGCCCTCAACGCCTGTGTACCAGTATGACGATGGGCAAACCCCGTCCGCCGGCATCGCTCCGGTCGGTGCCGTGCTGGGCAGTGCGCCTGCGTACACCCATGCCGCCTCCGGCTTCCCGGACTCAACCCAGGGCACGGCGGGCGCGACGGACCCATTCACGGCTGCCTCGCTTTCGAGCGGCGCTCTTTCCACGGCTCCGCCTTTCCCGCCTGTCAGCGAGGGCACGGTGTTCGCACCGAAAACCCGGCTCAACCCGAACCTGCACACCCGGGCCGTGCTGCCGACGGGTTCATTTGAGGCCTACGAGCAGAAGCTGCGGCGTTTCCGCCTTGCGCACGGCCAGTCCATCAGCCAAGCCGACGCCGCCTATCGGGAGGACGCGCAGCAGTTTCACCTCAGCCGCAGCAGGGGAGGCCGCAGGTCTTCTCTCACGCAATCCACTCCATCCACGGCCGGATTCCGGCTGGAACAAAAAACGCAGGCGTCGGTCCGCTAATATGTCCGGCACCGCCGACCTCCATCCCGCGGGTTCGCGGGCCTCGAACAGGGTATTTATGAAAAGCTCCATTTGCATCGCCGTGGTGGGTTCAGGGTACGTGGGCCTGGTGGCCGCCGCTTGTTTTGCCGAGATCGGCCACCGCGTGATTTGCGTCGACAATGACGAACAGAAAGTCGGGATGCTGCGCGCGGGCGGCGTGCCGATCCACGAAGAGCACCTGAAGGAACTGCTCGACCGGCACCGGGACCGTTCCCTCAGCTTCACCACCGACCTCCGCGATGCGACGCGAGAAGCGCAGGCCATTTTCATCGCCGTGGGCACGCCGCAAAGCGGCACCGGCTCCGCGGACCTGTCGTACGTCGACGCGGTCGCGAGTGAGATCGCGCGCTCCATCGACAGCTACAAGGTGATCGTTGAAAAAAGCACGGTGCCGGTGTACACCAACGAGTGGATCCGGCGCGTGATCGAGCGCAACGGCGTGCCGCGCGAGCTGTTCGACATCGCCTCCAATCCTGAGTTCCTGCGCGAAGGAACAGCCGTCGTGGACTTCCTCCACACCGACCGCATCGTGGTCGGCACGGGCTCGGAGCGCGCGGCCGAGCTCATGTCGGCCATCTACCGGCCTTTGACCGGCGGCGCGTACTACGGCAATGACGACGCGATCCCCGGCTGCTGCGGGCCGCACGCGCTGCCACCCCTGCTTCACGTATCGACAAAAGCGGCGGAGCTCATCAAGCACGCGTCCAATGCTTTTCTTGCCGTCAAGATCTCGTTTATCAATGTTGTGGCAAACATTTGCGAAGCGGTCGGCGCGGATGTCGAGCAGGTCGCGAAGGGCATCGGGATGGACACCCGCATCGGCCCGCGCTTCCTTCACGCCGGGGTCGGCTACGGCGGGTCATGCTTCCCGAAGGACGTCGCGGCGTTCCGCTACGTTGCCGAGCAGGTCGGCATTCCGTTCGGGATGTTGAGCGAGGTTGAAAAGATCAACGCGGAGCAGAAGCTCCGGTTTTTCCAGAAGGTCCGGTCGGCGCTTTGGACCTTCCGCGGCAAAAAGCTGGGTGTACTGGGGCTTGCCTTCAAGGGCGGCACGGACGACATCCGCGAGTCGCCCGCGATCGAGATCGTCGAAATGCTGCTGCGCGAAGGCTGCTCCATCGATGCGTTCGATCCGGCGGCGATGGAGCGCACCGCCGAAGTGCTGCCCCCTTCGGACTTCATGCACTACGTCGAGGATCCGTATGCCGCCGCGCGGGGCAAGGATGCGCTCTTGATTTTGACTGATTGGGACGAGTTCGCGGAGCTTGACTTGGACAGGCTGCACGCCAGCTTGCGCTACCCCATTCTTCTCGACGGCCGCAATCTGTACGAGCCGGAGCAGATGGCGGCGCGCGGCTTCACTTATCTCAGCGTCGGCAGGCAGGAAGTGACGCCGGTGCGGGACGGGGCGCGGGGCCCGCGGGCGGATCGCGTGCCGGCGCTCCATGCCTGAGCCGCGGATGGTCGGGTTACGAAAGGGTAGCCGAGGCTTGACGCTCACCCGAGCGAACAAGATACTGAGGCAAAACACCCGATCCGGTCGGGCGGTATGCCGGAAAGACAACGGCGTGCGCTGATGAAGCGTGTGCGAGGGGTTGCAAGGAGCGAGATGAAGCTGACAAACGAGCGTGTGGTGGTGTGCGGGGCGGGCGGCTTCATCGGCGGGCACCTGGTCAAGGACCTTTTAGAAGGCGGCGTCAACGTCGTGCGCGCCGTGGACGTGAAGCCGCTTGACGAGTGGTACCAAACCTCAAAGGGCGTGGAAAACCTTTCGCTCGATCTGCGCGACCGCGGCAACTGCCAGGCTGCGGCTGACGGTACCGAAGTTGTATTCCAGCTCGCGGCCGACATGGGCGGCATGGGCTTTATCGAGAACAACAAAGCGCTATGCATGTTGAGCGTGCTGACCAACACGCACATGCTCATGGCCGCGCGCGAGGCCGGCGTCGAGCGCTTCTTTTTCTCCTCGTCCGCATGCGTCTACAACGGCGATAAGCAGACCAACCCCGACGTGGTCGCGCTGAAGGAAGAGGACGCCTACCCGGCGCTGCCCGAGGACGGGTACGGGTGGGAGAAGCTGTTTTCCGAGCGCATGTGCCGGCATTTCGACGAGGACTATGGCCTGACCGCGCGCGTCGCCCGCTACCACAACGTGTACGGGCCGCTCGGCACGTATGAGGGCGGCCGCGAAAAAGCGCCGGCCGCGATGTGCCGCAAGGTGCTTGAAGCCAAGATGAGCGGCAAGCACGAGATCGAGATTTGGGGCGACGGCCACCAAACCCGCTCGTTCATGTACATCGACGACTGCACCTACGGTACGCGGGCGATTCTTGAGTCCGACATCAAGGAGCCGATCAATCTCGGATCGAGCGAGTTGGTCACGATCAATCAGCTGGTCGACATCGTGGAGGAGATTGCCGGCATCCGTTTGGAGCGCCGCTATAACTTGAAGGCACCGAAGGGCGTGAACGGCCGCAACTCCGACAACACCCTGATTGAGAAATACCTCGGTTGGGAGCCGTCCATCAAACTGCGCGACGGGATGCGCAAGACCTATGCCTGGATCGAGGGCCAGATGACCGGAAAGCCCGTGCTGGCCGGGGTCGCGGACTGATCCCGGGCAGTCGAAGCTGAATGAATGAAGCAGCACGAGCAAGAGTAAGGCGCGTCCTGATCTACCGCCTCGGCTCGCTCGGCGACACGATGGTGGTGCTGCCGGCGCTGCACCTGCTCAGGCAGCGATTTCCGAAGGCGGAGCGCCGGATGTTGTCCAACCAGCCGGTCCACGGGAAAGCGCCAGCGGCTTCGGCAATCCTGGACTCCTCCGGGCTGATCACGGGGTACATGAGCTACCCCGTGGGAACGCGCAGCCCTCTGACGCTTGCCGCGATCGCACTCAAGATCCGAGCGTACCGGCCGGACCTGCTTGTGTACCTGACCAAGCCGCGCGGCGAAGCCGTGCTCGCCCGCGACCGGCGGTTTTTTTCCATCGCTTGCGGGGTGCCGCGCATGCTCGGGCTGCCCGTCGGTGCGCTCGGAAGCAATCTGCCGCCGACCGAAGTCGGGGGGCTCTGGGAGCATGAGGCGGCGCGGCTCGTTCGGTCGCTCGCCCCCTTGGGTCATCTCGACGTAGGAAATTTACAGAACTGGGACCTCGGGCTGACGCCCGCGGAAAAAGAAACCGCCGCCCGTGCGCTTGCGCCGTTGGGCACACGACCTTTGATCGCCTGCGGCCCCGGCACCAAGATGCAAGCTAAGGATTGGGGCGCTCCCGCTTGGCGGGCTTTGCTGCATCGGCTCGCCGCCGCTTACCCGCATCACGGACTTGTGCTGGTCGGCGCGAAAGACGATTTCGCAGTAGCCGAGGAGGTTTCCCCGGCGTGGGCCGGGCGCAGCCTCAACCTGTGCGGGGCTTTGGCGCCCAGGGTCACCGCCGCCGCGCTTGCCCGGGCCGTACTGTTTCTCGGTCCCGACTCCGGCCCCATGCACTTCGCCGCCGCGGCAGGCGTGCCTTGCATCATCGCCTTTGCTTCCCGCACCGAGCCGGGTATCTGGTTTCCCACGGGGACAGGGCATCATGTCATCTACCATCGCGTGCCGTGCTCCAATTGCGACCTGGAGCTTTGCATCACAAACGGGAAACGCTGCCTGACGAGCATTTCGCCGGGTGAGATGTTCGAGGCCGCCCGACAGGCGCTCGCGGCCCGGCGGCAGCCGACTGCTTAGGAGAACGCATGTACATCGTCACCGGCGGGGCCGGGTTTATCGGCAGCAATCTCGTCCACGAGCTCAACGGTCACGGCATTACCGACATCCTGGTCGTGGACAACATGGCCGACCCGCGCAAGTCGCTCAACCTCCACGGCGCGCGCTTCGTGGACTATATGGACAAGCACGAGTTCCGTCGGGCGCTCGCGGCGCATTCGCTCGGCCTGCCGCGTGTGGATGCCGTATTTCACCAAGGCGCCTGCTCCAACACCCTTGTCGACGACGGCGTGTACATGATGGACAACAATTTCACGTATTCAAAGGAGGTGCTCGCCTTTGCCGTCGAGGCGGGTGCGCCGCTTGTGTACGCGTCCACCGCCGCCGTATACGGGCTGAGCGGGCCGGGCAAGTTTTCACCCACGCACGCCAACGAGCGCCCGCTGAATGTGTACGGCTTCTCAAAGCTCGTCTTCGACCACTACCTCCGCGAGCAGTTCCGGCTCGGCCGTGTGCCGATTACGGCGGTCGGGTTGCGCTACTTTAACGTGTACGGGCCGCGCGAGCAGCAGAAGGGCCGGATGGCGTCAGTCATTCACCATTTCTCCAAGCAGATTCTGGAGCTCGGCAAGGTGCGGCTGTTTGAGGGCTCGGGCGGCTACACGCACGGCGAGCAGCGGCGCGACTTTGTGTATGTGCGCGACCTGTGCCGGCTCAACCTGTTCTTCGCCGGCGTCGGCGTGCCCCCGGCGGAGCGCAAGCAGTATCACGCGATCGTGAACGCCGGCACGGGGGTGTCGCGTACCTTCAACGAGGTCGCCCGCGCCCTGATGCAGGTGCACGGCGAGGTGCCGGTTGTGTACATCCCGTTCCCCCGCGACCTGGACGCGCGCTACCAGCACTTCACCGAGGCGGACCTCCATGCGCTGCGGGAGACCGGGTGCGCGCTTCCGTTCACGCAGCTGGAGGACGGGGTGCGGGAGACCTTTGAGGCGCTCGCGGGCTTGGGTTTGTAGACCTCACTCCATTCTGAGCGCTTCCGCTGGGTCGAGGCGCGAGGCTTTCCAGGCCGGGGCGGCGCAGGCTGCGGCGGCCGCGAGCAGCAGCGCCGCGCTCACGCCCGCGTACACCAGAAGGTCAAGCGGCTGCGCGCCGTGGAGCAGGGAGGCGATCAGCCGCGCCAGTCCGGCGCTGGCGACCAGGCCCGTGATGATTCCGGCAAAGGCGGGTTTCAAGCCGTCCCGCAACACGAGCGACAAAATCTGCCCCCGCTGCGCTCCGAGCGCGAGCCGGATGCCGAGCTCGCTGGTGCGCATCGCGACCACGTAGGAGAGCACGCCGAACAGCACCGCCGCGGCGAGCGCGAGCGACACGGCGGCAAAGGCGGTGAGCAGGGTCGCTTCGAAACCGGTGTCGGCGGCTCCACTCAGCAGCACATCGCGGAAGGGCAGTACATCGGCCACGGCGAGGGTCGGGTCGAGCTGCGCGATGAGCTTTTGACAGGGAGGCTCATTAGGCCGGAAGAGGTTGGAGCCACTTCGGCAATGACTAGCTTGCCCACGACCGCGTCGGAGTGGTATTGGTTTGGTAGCCAAAACTGATTCCTGAAAGACCCTGTAAATTGGTCTTTCCGCTGAGTAAAATTTTAG
The DNA here is from genome assembly GCA_964246845.1 of uncultured Acidobacteriaceae bacterium. Classification (GTDB taxonomy): domain Bacteria; phylum Acidobacteriota; class Terriglobia; order Terriglobales; family Acidobacteriaceae; genus EB88. The sequence goes on along the minus strand of CAXTSB010000057.1, from coordinate 3,464 downwards.
AGGTGATTCATGGTGATACTCTGCTCGCTTATTTTAGTAGCTGTTATTGCCGCTTTTATATCTAGATATAAACTCGTACTTCGGCGCGCAAAACGCCTAGAAGCCGTGATGCCTCCCATAAACCAGCTTTCTTGGGGTGTATCTGCAAGGAATCTCCAAATTGCCGAATCGAACAGCCTAACTCCATTTCGACACAAAGGTTTTGATCTCGGGCTAACGCTCGAACCGCCAGAGGTCGATACCGCCAGTGTGCTGTTTCGCGATCCGGTTGTTGCCGCTGCCGTGGCGGATGGTTTTCTGGCAGGGGTGCCTGTCCTTCACGCCGTATTGCAAATTGATCCATCGGTTCTCGCCGCAATACAAAATTCGACGGCTGAGCACATCGCAAGCTTTCCTGCCGCGCATGCCTACATTGAGCAGCATTTCTTCGCTGGTCCTGCGTTGAGCGCCGAGGGATGGTATGAGCGGTTGACGGGGTACGTGACAGAGCAAAAAGCGGCTTCGGCGCTGGAAGCGGCTGGACATCACGTCACTTTCGCCGCAACTGCGAATCAGCCTGTCTGGGACCTGCTAGTAGACGGACATCCGGTGCAAATCAAAGAGGGTCTATCGGGAGTCAAGCAGTTCCTCGCAGAGCATCACAACGTTGACATTTACACGGGCGATAGTGTCGCCGCAGCAATACATGATCCGCATGTTCATGGGCTCAGCGATCTTGGGTCAGATCACATTCACGCGCTTACGCAACATTCTCTAGAAGGAGTGCACGATACTTTCATTCCAGGCTTTCACTTCCCGTACATCACGCTTGCTTTCTCTACTTGGAGGGAAGTTAAACTGCTCAATCAAGGAGATACAACTATACATAGAGCTCTCAAAAATGTTGGTATGGATGTCGCCGGGGTAGGCACTGGGGCGACGGCGGGCGTCCAATTGGGAACTCTGTTAGGTTCGGCAGCCGGGCCGCCTGGAGCGGCGGTCGGAGCTTTGCTCGGTGGAATCGTTGGGGGTATTTCAGGCAAGCTTGTTTCGACCGGCTTTCGGCATGCACCTTTCAAGCAAGCCCGTGAGCATTATGAAGCGACAGTAGCTGAAGCCGAAAAGGGGCTTGATCTGCGGAGGTGGACTACTGCAGGCGAGGTTGGAGCTCTCCGGAAACGTTTAAAAGCACAATATGAGATCAGAAAAATTGCGGCTCTGCACAGTAGCAATCTACAAATAGCTGAAGAGCAGCGAAACTATTCTTCAAGGTTCAGCTCGTTCTACTCTCAATTTGCAATGTACTTGGGCGAGATGGACCAAAATTTAAATGACCAGGAAACAAGCGTTTTGAAGCAACTTCCAGAAAGTGGAATAGTTGGATGGCTGATTGCGTCTGAGCAGCATGGCACACGGAGAGCTATAAAACTCTGGTTTAAGCGGGCTCGCGCAACCATAAAAATCGAAATGGAAATCTTTGCCGCCTTGAAACAAAAGGACAACTTCGCTTTGCTAAAGGAAGAGGCTCGCCGCTTCTTGGAAGCTTATACATTTGTTTTACCTTCGCTAGATGCCGACTTTAGTAAGTTGTCGGTGGAGTTTGCCAGGGTGAAGGTAAGTGCTGCCGCGATCGAGGCTACCTTACTGAAGCAGCTTGCGGACGAGAGGGATGCGGCGCTGCGGGAAGCAACTCGAGAAATGGAGCGGCTCAGGAATGCTCTGGTCGATGCTGTCGAGGCTTGGAACAAAAAGATAACATTAGCGCTCGACAACTTGCGTTTAGAGGCGAAGGCAATAGGACACGCTCTCTAACTTGTCATCCAACTTAGTTTAAGAAAACTTTTAGGACGCAGATCAAGGCTTCATTAACTGATTTCAGCATTCAAATAATCTCTATGAGTGAGTTTTGCGCTGTTCTTGCCATTCCAGCTCTTAATTTCTATTTCGATTTGTTGTCGATGAAGTTTTTCCGCTTTTATCGGTTTATCAGACTGCAATATCTAAGAAATGCCAATTATCACACCTAATAAGCCGTCCCGGTTGTCGGGTGGGCGGCGCGGCCTCCTCGGGACCCATGCCGGCGCGGAGGTTTTCCCTCGTCTGCTCGGCGACATGGAACTCGACCTCATCCCGCAGGCGCTCGCCCTCGCGCCCGCGCCCGAACAGCATTTTCAACCGCAAAGCCAGCTTGCCCATGCGCCGCCTCCGTTTTTACCCGTTCTCGACCACCAGGTTGACCGCCCGCGCGAGCCTGAGCCAGCTCGCCGTTTCCGCTTCGAGCTGCCGCTTGCCCTTGGCCGTGAGCGAGTACACGCGCGCCTGCCGTCCGGTTTCGGTCGCGGCCCACTTCGCGCGTATCCAGCCCTGCTGCTCCAGCCGGTGCAGCGCCGGGTACAAGGAGCCCTGCTGCACCTGCAGCACTTCGTCCGAAACGAGCTGAATGCGCTTGGCGATCGCCCAGCCGTGCCGCGGCTCGGCAAGCAGCGTTTTCAGGATGAGGAGGTCTAACGTCCCCTGGAGTAAGTCGCTCGGCTTGCCCATGCTGTGATTATCTACACTGGTTGTGTGTAGACCGTCAACAATCATCTCAGCGGGAAAGCGGAGCAGGGCAGGAGAGGTCATCCTGAGCGAAGCGAAGGACCTGCTGTTTGCCCGCACTGCGAAGAAAATGGCTTTTGCTTCACCGGACTTCACATAGAAAGTCCGAGAACAGCAGATCCTTCGCTTCGCTCAGGATGACACCTGTTTGGTTTAGTGCGTGCATCAGTGCGGTGTCACTAGCCCGCCGCGAACATGCTCCCACGGCATTCCGGCGCGCCACAGCGGCACGGGGCTTCCGCCGGGTCGCCGTCGTACAGGTGATAGTCGTAGGTCAGCTCCTCGCCCGCGCGGATGTTGCGGATCGCCTTGATCCATACCCGCCCGCGCTCTTCCTCGGTTTCGCAGTTGGGCGCGCAGGAGTGGTTGAGGAACATGGCGGTGCCGTGGCCGTCGATGACCCGGCGGCCGTCGCCCACGCCGAATAGGTAGGTCATGGGCAGGTTCTCGTAGCGCAGGTCGGCTTCGTCCTTGCCCAAGCGCGGACCGGTGTACTCGACGACGTACACGCCCTTGCGGATGGCCGTGGTGGTGCAGCAACCGGCGGCGTGGATGGCGGAAGAACGGATGACAAGGGCCATAGCGGTGCGGAAAGTATAGCCAAGCGGCCCGATTCGGCGTCCAATAGAAGCATGAAAGGACTCTGGACAGCTGTCGTTTTGCTTGGAGCATTCGGCCCGCACAGCGGACGGGCGCAAACAGCCGCGCCCCCGCAGCAGACGAAGCCGGCGGCGGACAGCAACGCCTTTCCGGAGGAACAGTCGGAGAAGGGGGGGGGGGGGCGGGGGGCGCCCCCCCCCCCCCCCCGCCCCCCCCCCGCGGGGGGGGGGGGGCCCGTCCGGGCCGTCGACGAGCTCGTCGGCGCCGTAGAAGGCCTCGTCGCGCAG
>CAXTSB010000056.1:6342-20101 GCA_964246845.1 uncultured Acidobacteriaceae bacterium | reverse complement strand
CCCCCGTCACCCGCGCGCGGGACGCGTCTTCCCGAAAAAAGCGCTCAAAAATATGCGGCAGCGCTTCCGCCGAGATACCGCTGCCGGAGTCCTCGACGGTCAGTATGGCCGTCCGCGGCAGGTTTTCAAGTCGCACGCCGATACGCACCACAGACCCCGGGCTGCTGTGCTCGACGGCATTGACGACGAGATTCGAAACAAGCACCCTGCTTCCTTCCCGCGCCATCCGCACGGGAGCGGGCGCGGCGAGGGCTGCCTCGAGCGTGACGCCGTGCGACGCCGCAAGCCCCCGCAGCTCCGCGACGACGGCCCGCGCGCTTTCTGCCAGATCCACGGTTTCGGCCATGTCGGGGGCGCGCTCCTCGAAGCGGGCCAGCAGCAGCATGCGCGCCGTCAGCTCCTCAACCCGGCTGTTGTCTTCAAGCACGCGAAACAAGCCGTCTTGGTACTCCCCTTGCGACCTCGGCCTCAAGGTGAGCAGCTGCACGGTCGACCGCACCACGGCGACGGCGGTTTTCAGCTCGTGCGCGGCGTCCCCAACAAACCGGTGCTGCGCCTCGAATGCTTCACGGAGGCGCCCCATGGTCTCCGACAAAGCCCGGGCCAGCGGCGCGAGTTCCCTTAGGCGCAGGGCCTCGGGCGGCGGCTCGAACGCGAGCGCGCTTGGGGAAATCCCGCCGGCGGCAACCGCCAAGGTTTGCAGCGGTTGCAGGATTTTTCGCAGCATCGCGAGCAGCAGCACCGTAGCGGCGCACAGCAGGCCCAGGCTCAGGGCGGCGGCAAACTCGGCGGCCTCCCAAACCTCGTGCCGAATGCCATCCGTCCGCGCCCCGTACACGATCGTCACGGGCCGGCGCAGGCCCGCGCCGCCGGACTCCTCCCGATCGATAATGCGCAGGGCCTCACGCTGAAAGCAGCGATACCCTTTCCCCTCAAATACGCGGTTTGTGAAGCCGTCCCGGCCCCGCTCGATCAGCGGCCCCGGCGCGTTGGGGGATGCGCCCAGCAGGCGGCCGCCTGGGGTGTACACGGCGAACACGTCGGCCGGGAGCAAGCGCAGCTCCGCCGGGTCGACGGCGACGTTGTCCTCCGGGTCTTCCGCATCCTGCACCGCGCCGAGCACGGAGTCCGAACGCCCTTCGAGCATGATGTCGAAAGCGCGGACGCGGGTGTGCCGTTCATGGAGGACCGCAGCGCAGGTAAACGCGCCCGCGCACAGCGTCTCGGCCATGACAACGGCGGTCAAAGCCTGCCGGATGAGAGATCTTGGTTTCATGCGTCCGGCCTACTGAGGAGCCAGCCTGTAGCCCCGTCCCCGCACGGTTTCAAGCAGCACCGCGTCGGTGGTCGCGCGCAGCTTCTTGCGGAGGTTGGACACATGCGCCTCGATCACGTTTGAGTGGTGCTTCCATGTGAAGTCGTACATATGTTCGAGCAGTTCTTCCTTGGGGACCAGCGCCCGAGGGCGGTGCATCAGGTACTCCAGGATGCGGTACTCGGCCGGGGACAGGTCGACGGGGCAGCCGGCACTGGTCACCGTTTGCTCGGACGGGTTCAGCGTCAGCACACCGAAGCGCAGCACAGCCTGCGCCACTCCCTTGCCCCGGCGGACCAGCGCGCGGGACCGGGCCAGCAGCTCGCCCAGGTCGAACGGCTTGGTCAGGTAGTCGTCCGCGCCGAGGTTCAACAGCTCGATCTTGCTCCCGGTTTCGCCGACCGCGGTCAACACGAGCACGGGGGTTGCTTCGTCAGCTTTACGCACCGCTTTCAAGACCTCGCGGCCGGGCACATGGGGCAGCATCAGGTCGAGCAGGATAAGGTCGTAGCTCCGCATCGCGCACAGGAGCAGCGCTTCCCGTCCGTCCGCCGCGAGGTCAACGGCGTAGCCCGCGCCTTGGCGGAGGGCAGCCGCGACATTCGCCGCGAGCCGGGCTTCATCCTCCACCACCAGTACCCGCATAGAAAACTCACCGCTCCTGGGCAGGGCCTCGGCTGAAAGCCGGATACAGCAAAGGCAGCACGTACAAGGTGAGCAGCGTAGCCGAGATCAAACCGCCGATGACCACCGTGGCGAGCGGCCGCTGCACTTCGGCCCCGCGCGAGGTCGCGAGCGCCATGGGGAGAAACCCGAGCGAGGCGACGGTCGCGGTGATCAGCACGGGCCGCAGGCGGTCCGCCGCGCCTTGGCGGACCGCCTCGGCCATGCGGAGCCCCCCGGAACGCAGGTTGTTGATGTGCGACACCATCACGATCCCGTCCAACACCGCCACCCCGAACAGCGCGATGAACCCGATGGAAGCAGACAGGTTCAGGTTCATACCGCGCGCCCAAAGCGCGGCGATCCCCCCGACCAACGCGAGCGGCACGATGAACAAGATCAGCAGCGTTTGCCGCAGGTTGAGAAACGATGCGTACAGGAGGCCGCCGATAATCACGAGCGACAAGGGCAGCGCCACGGCAAGCCGCGCTTCGGCCTGCTTTTCGTTCTGGTACTGGCCGCCCCATTGGAGCGTGTAGCCGGGCGGCAACGGGAGCTCGGCCGCCATCCTCCGCTGCGCTTCCTTCACATACGACCCTAGGTCGCGCCCTTCCACGTTGGTGGAAACAAGCACGCGGCGCTGCGCGTTTTCTCGGTTGATCAGAATGGGTCCGGCGGCTTCGCGGACGTCGGCCACCTGGTCGAGCGATACCAGCTCGCCCGATGGAGCCTTGAGCTGGAGCGTGTGCACCGCGTTCACGTCGTTGCGGAGCGAGGCGGGGAGGCGGACGGCGATCGGGTAGCGCTGCTCCCCCTCGACCATCTCCGAAATCTGCCGCGAACCGAACAAGGATTCGATAACCTCCTGAACGTCGGACACATTCAGCCCGTAGCGGGCGGCTTCGGCCCGGTTGACCTGGATTTCGAGGTTGGTCGCCCCGCCGATGCGCTCCAGCTGCGGCTCGGACGCGCCGTGGATCGAGCCCAGGATGCGCTCGGCTTGGTGGCCCAGCCGCTCCAGCAATTCCAAGTCGCCGCCGAAGATCTTCAGCGCCAAATCCCCGCGCGCGCCGGTCAGGGTTTCGTCCATGCGCATTTCCATCGGCTGCGTGAACTCGTACGCGACGCCGGGGATGGTGTCGAGCGCCGCGGACAGTCCATCCGCCAGCTTCTGCTTGCTGCCGAACTGCTTGCGCCAGGTCGCGCGCGGGTAAAAGTTGATGTACGCGTCGGTTTCGTATACGCCCATCGCTTCGGTCGCCAGGTCGGGCCGGCCCATCTTCGCGACGACGGAAGACACCTCGGGGAACGACCGGATGGCGCGGTCGATCTCGTTCTGGACTTTGATGGACTGCGACAGCGAAATGCCGGGCAGCTTCTTTGAAGTGATGACCAGCGAGCCCTCATCGAGGGTCGGCATGAACTCAGTTCCGATAAAAAACAGCGAACCGACCGCGAGCACAACCAGCGCGGCCGCCGTACCCAAAACGAGCTTGCGGTGCCGCGCGGCCCGGTCGAGTGAGCGGGCGTACCTTTCGCGCAGCCGCTCAAACCAACCCCGGCCGTCTCGCCGCTCCGTCCGGTTCCAAGGCAGCTTGCGGAGCAGGCGCTCCCTGGCGCGCAGCAGTGCCGCGACCGGGCGCGTGTGCGGCTTTGCGGGGTCGCGCGGGCGCAGCGCCAAGGAGCAAAGCGTCGGCACCACGAACAGTGCAATCACGAGCGAGCCCACCAGGGCCGACATGACCGTGACCGCCATCGGCCGGAACATGCGCCCGGGCAGGTCCTGGAGCGTCAGCACCGGGATGTACACGGCGAGGATGATAAGCACGCCGAAAAGGATGGGCCGGGCGACTTCCGCCGAGGCCGAGCGGATCACAAGCAGGATGTCGCGCTTCTCCTCGCCCTCCAACCTGTGCATCGCATTCTCGACCATGATGACCGAGCCGTCGACGATGGTGCCGAAGTCGATCGCGCCGAGCGACATCAGGTTCGCGGAAACGCCGAAGGCCGCCATGCCCAGGAACGCGAATAAAAGCGAGAGCGGGATGGTGCAGGCCACCACCAGCGCCGCGCGCCAGTTGCCGAGAAACACGAGCAGGATGACCAAAACCAGCCCCGCGGCGATCAGCAGGTTGTCGCGGACGGTCGAAATGCTCTGATGGATGATGTTGGACTGGTCGTAAAACGGAACGATCTTCGCACCGCCGGGCAGGTGCATGCCCGCGACGCTTTGCTTCACCTGCTGGATGACCTTGTTCCCGTTCGCGCCCTTGAGCACGATCACCATGCCCGACACCGTTTCCCCGGATGCGTCGTGGAGGATGGCGCCTTCGCGGATCATGGGCAGGTTTTTAAGCTCCGCTACGTCTTTCACCAGCACCGGCGTGCCGTTGCGGGCGGCGACCACCGTATTGCCGAGGTCGTCGAGCGAGCCGGCCCGCCCCAGGCCGCGCACGGCATAGGTTTGCTCCGCGTGTTCGATGTACGACCCGCCGAAGTTCGCGTTGTTGTTTTGGACGGCCGCGACCACATCATGGAGGGTCAGGTCGTAGCGGCGCAGCGACTCCGGATTGACCAGCACCGTGTATTCCTTGATTTCCCCGCCCCAGGAGTTGATCTCGGAAACCTCCGGAATTGTCGCGAGCTTGTAGCGGATGTTCCAGTCCAGCAGCGTCTTCAGCTGCATCAGCGACAGCTGCGGCGACTGCACGGTGAACTGATAGATTTCGCCGAAGGCCGTCGACATCGGCCCCATGACGGGCGTGACGCCCGGGGGCATGGAGCCGGAAGCCTGGTTGAGCCGCTCGGCCACGAGCTGCCGGGCCCGGTACAGGTCGATCCGGTCGTCGAACACGATGGTGAGCAGCGTGAGTTCCAGCTTCGAGGTCGAGCGCACGACCTGCAAGTGCGGCAGGCCGAGTAAAGCCGTTTCAAGCGGAAACGTGATGAGCTGCTCCACCTCGACCGGGCTCATGCCGGGCGCCTTGGCCGACACCACCACTTGGTTGTTGGTGAGGTCGGGAAAGGCCTCGAGCGGGATGCGCGGAATCACCAACGCGCCGCCCGCGAGCAGCAGCACCATGCCGAGCAGGACCAGCCAGCGATTGGAAAGAAAGAAATTGATCATGGGCGGCATGCGCGCCGGCTTGCACTAGGCCGGCTGTGTACTCGGGAGCCAAGTTTTCGGTAAGGAGCGGCCATGGCTTCAATCATCCCCGATCGTGCTTTTGAGCAGCGCCGACTTGAGCGCGAATGCGCCGGCGGCCGCGATGTGCTCGCCGGGCCGGAGGCCGTCGGTGATCTCCACCTCGCCTCCGACCGGCGGCCCGGTGCGCACCGTGCGCGCGGTGAAGTGCGAGCCGTCCGGCGTGGCGAACACAACGGGGAGCGCGTTGATGGTTTGCAGCGCGTCCTGCGGGACGAACAGCGCCTGCCGGGTGGCGGTTTCGTCGATGGAGGCGGTGGAAAACATCTGCGGCTTGAGCTTGCCCTGCCCGTTCGGGAGCGTGATCCGGACCGAAATCGTGCGGGTCGCAGGATCGAGCGATGCGCCGATCAGCGTTACGCGCCCCTCAAACACCTCGCCCGGCCAAGCGTCCGTGCGGACCAGCGCGCGCTGCCCCACGCGCAGAAGTCCGAGGTCGGCCTGGTTGACCGAGGCCACATCCCAAACCGTGCCGAGGTTCGCGACCGCGAAGGCTTCGTCCCCCAGCTGCATCACGCCGCCGGGCGTGATGTCGCGCAGGAGCACCGTGCCGGCGATCGGCGATTTGATCGGCACGTCCTCATAGGTGTAGATCGTGTCGGGGGTGACCATTTCGTCGGAGATTTGGAGCACGTCGGCAAGGTGGGCACGCTCCTGGATCACGGCCGCACTCGCGGCGGCTAAATCGGTTTGCGCCTGCACCAACTCCTGACTCGCGCTTTGCTGCTGTTCGAGCGAGGCGGCTTGAATCTGGTACAGGTGCGCGTAGCGGTCGCGCTTGGCCTGCGTGTAGGCCACCGCGGCCTGTGCGCGGCGCTCGTTCGCGTAATCGGTCGCCAAGGCCCCTACGGTTTCATGCACGACATGCGAGTGGAGGTGCGCGAGCACCTGCCCCGGGCGCACCCGGTCGCCGGGGGCGGCGATCACGTCCACCACGCGGCCGTCGGTGTAGGTGGCGATGTGCGCGGTCGCGAGCTCGTTCGCCGTCACCTGGCCGGGTACGGCAAGCGTGCGCGGCACCATCCGCGGGCTGATCTCGGCCAAGCGCACACCGCCGAGGCGAAGTTCATCAGGGCTGAGCTGTACCGTAGTGTCGCTTGCGGCGGTGTCGTGCCCTTCGCCGGTCTTCGCGCCGCCCGTGGACGCGCCTCCGTCCTTGCTCCCGCCCGTATCGGAGGACGGACGCATACCGCCCGAGGGCGGCGGCGAGCAGCCCGGCAGGAGCAGGCACACGAGCAGCAGCGAGGTCCACCGGCTCATAAAGGCTCCCCCTGCGCGGCGCGGAGTGCAACCGCGGCGCGCTGGTAGCTGCCCCAGGTTTGGATCGCAAGCAGGCGCGTCCCGATCAGCACCTGCTGGGCATCCAGAAGCCGCAGCAAATCCGCACCGCCGGTTTTGTAGGCGTCGAGCACGATGTCCGCGTTGCGCTGCGCGTCCCCGAGTGCATTCGCCAGGGTGCTGCGCACCAGCGTCTGCTCGCGGGCAAACGCAGCGCGGGCGGTTTCGATCTCGGCCCGGGCTTGCGCCCGCTTCACCGCCAAATCGTCCTCCGCAAACCGCCGCGCGGCGGCCGCTTCCGCGACGGCCCCCTGGTTGCGGTTGAAAAAAGGCAGGTCGTATTGGAGGCCGCCGTAGCCGGTGTCGAAGCCGTTATTGCGCTTGTACCCGACCAGCAGATCGAGGTCCGGGATGCTGTAGCTGTGCTGCAAGCTGAGGTTGGCCTCGGCTTGCGGGACGGCGGAGCGGGCCGCCGCGACATCCGGCCGCCGCTCGATCGCTTCGTCTTCGGGCCGCTCCTCGGGCGGCGCGCCTTCCGCCTCCAGCGGGTCGGCGAGCACGGCTTCCCGGAAAGACGGGCTTTCGGCGGCCCGGGCGAGCTCGATATTCGCCGCGTCCGCCGCACGCTCGGCCTCTCCTAACGCAAGGGCGACGCGGTCCCGCTCGATCTGTATCCGCAGCAGGTCCACCCCGGCGCTTGCGCCTGCTTGCACACGATCCGTCTGATAGCGGACCAAACGGTCGTACCCCGCGAGCTGGTCGCGGTACGCGCTTACCGAAGCGCGGGCCGCCGCCGCGCTCCAATATGCATACGCGATGGCGGACGCCAGCTGCGCCAGCGCAAGCTCACGCTGGAGATCGGCCCGCGCCGCGCCGGCCTCGGCGTAGCGGATGCGCCGCCCCCGCTTGCCGCCCAGCTCAAAGGTTTGCCCCACGTAGCCGTAATCTTCCGTCGTGGTCGGGAAGTCGAAGCCGTTCAGCTGCGGGCCCAGATCTTCGGCATTGAGGTACAGCCGGGGGTTGGGCCGCAGCCGTGCGCCGAGTACGCGCGCCTTTTCCAGTTCCACCTGGTCCGCCGCGGCTTGCGCCGCCGGCAGCCTCGCCAGCCCGTCCTGAACGGCTTGGTGCAGCGTCAAGGCTTGTTGAGCCTCCGCCGCCGCCGGCAAGCAAAGCACGGCAGCGCAGCCAAGCGTGTGCTGAAGGAGGGGCATGCTTCTGTTTGCCGAGCATAAGGGAAACGCCGCAAAAGGAAAATAGAGACGGAAAGGGTCGGAAATGAACCCAAGCACCTTCCGCAACGGGCGCACTTCCGACGCACCCAGGGGCGCGCCGTGGAAACAGGCTCGCTCAAATACGAGTCAGGCCCGCGCCGCAGGCTCCTACCTGCCCGCGGTTCGCGAAGCCGGTTGGTAGTCCCGCGGGATGCCGAACAGCTCCGGGGCCGGGCTGCCGCGGCTCAGCGAGGTCACCACCGTTGCGGTGCTCCCGAGCCGCGGGTCCGTGTGGCTGATGCTGAGATTGATCCGCAGCTCGTCGGAGTACCAGTACTCGTTGGTGAGGACCACGTCCTTGCCGGAGCCGCTTGCTTCGGCGGGAATGGTCTGGGTTTCGCGTACGCCGTGCGCTTCCACACCGGCAATGGTGCGCGTTCCAAGGTCTTGCGTCTTCACGAACTGGCTTTGGGGGTAGCCGTCCGCCGCGGGCGAGGCGAAAGGCTCAGGTGTGTCGGCGGCTGGCGGACGGCTCACGGCGCTGACCGCGAAAGTGTGCCGCGGCGGGAAAAGACGGCTGGAAATGCGCGTCGCCGGATCATACAGCAAGATGGATTGCACGGGGACCGTCCCGGAAACAGAGGCCGGCGCGAGCGGGCGAAACTCGGAGTAGATGCGCCCCGCCGCATCCCTGGCGATCGTACTGGCGGAACGGAGCACGGCTGCGGAGCCGCCCTCCGCGCCGGTGCGTTCCATGGCGACCGTTGCCGTGAACGGCTGGTTGGGGATGGGCGTGACGAAGATTCTCTGCACCGACTGTGCCCGGCACGGTGCGGCTTGCAGGCCGAAACCGGTAAGCAGGAGAGCAAAACCGCGCAGAACCTGTTGGGGCTTCATGGCGATCCTCCGAAAAGAACCTGTGCGGGTATAAGCATACCCCGGATGCGGCGAAAGTCGTATTCATTCTCCGCTCGAGTGAGCGCCCGCTAAAGCGCTTGGGCTTGGAGCACGAGCGTACCGGTGTAGCTGCCTGCGGGCAGCTGGGGAGCCGTGCTGAGGTCGACCACGAGGAAAAGCGAGTCGGTGCGTCCTGAACCGAGTGCGACCAGGTTGCCGGTGCGGTACACCAGCAACCCGCTCGCGGCGCTGAACGGCGTGGTCTGGGAAAAAGCGGTGAGGGTTGTGGAGCTCCCGGTCGGGCAGCGCCCGTACACCATGGATGCTTGAATGGCGTCGCTGCCGGATGCGAGTGCCGTGGAGCTCATGAAATATGCGTACAGGCTTAAGCTGCCGAGGGCTGAAAGATTAGCCGTGGTTTGAATGGAAATCGGCGAGGAAGCAAGCGCCTGCCCGCCGGCGGCAAGCGTGAAGCTGATCGAAGACGGGCTCGCGGAGATGCCGAGCGAGCCAAGCGCCAACTGGGGATGCGGACGCGCGGGCGCGCCAAGCCGCACCACCTGCGCGTTTGCCGTCGGCAGCGCGATGAACACAGCCGCAAGCAGCGTGCACAGCTTCATGATCCCGACCCTTCCACGCCCGCACCTGGAGTCGTGCGGGCAATCCTGATCCGAAGAACAGGCGCGGTACGCTCGTCCTCGGTCCTCACCATGGCCGGCGCTCCGTCCGCATGGAACTCGCCCGGTTCCAAGAACTCATCGGTCAGCACGCGAAACGGATGCGGGTGCGCCGTTTTTTCCCGAAACAGAAAATAGCCGTTTGTATCGGTGTACACGCGGGCCTCGCCGATCAGCAGAGCGGCCCCGTCCACCGGTTTTCCGTCGCCGTCGACGACCCGCCCGTGCAGGATGCAGTTGCCGAAAGCGCCCGCGCCCTGCTGCGCGGCGGCTCGGCCCGCACGCGTCACCAACGTTTTCAGCTGCACGGAATACAGCGCCGCGCCGGTCGGGCTCACGGTGCTGGAAGCGTGCGCCTCCAAGCCGCGCAGAAGCCGTACGCGCGCGTCGAACAGGAGCGAGTTTTGAAACGGGTCGGCGGGCCGGTTCGCGAGGTAAAGCAGCTGATAGTTCACCTCGAAACTGCTGGACCGCAGCAGCAGCGCCCCGCCGGGCGAGAACGTGGCGCGTCCTGACCCGACGTTGACATTCCCGTTCAGGCGCAAGTGCGGGTCGACCTGCACACCGACCCCGTTGATCAGGTTGGCCGTGTGCGCGCCCAACGGCTCCAGGCTGCCGAGAAAAGTTTCCGTCCACTGCACGCGCCGGAGCGTGCGCTCAAACGAAGCAGTAAGGGAGCTGTTGCCGCCCTGCGACCCGGCCTGCCCGCTCAGCGGGCGGAAGCTCGACTGGAGCAGGCTGAGGCTGCCCGCGGTTCCGCGGCCGCGCACACTGAACGATGCTTCGTTCAGCGCGCTGCGGCTTGCCCCGCTGCCGCCCTCGGCCGGCACGAGATAATTTTGGTGCAGAAGGGAAACCGTGAACCGCCTCCCCGGCCTGTACTCGAAGGCGAGATTGTCGCGTACCGCCTCCGGTGCCGGCACCCCGCTTCCGGAACCGCGTACAAACGCATTGCCGGAAGCGATATAAGCCAGGCGCAGGTCAAAGCGGTGCCGGCTGAGCGCCGTGCTGAGAGCGCCGTAGGGCGACCCGCCGCCGACCCCGGCGGTGAGCGCGACAGCGGCTGCCGGAGAGCGTCCGCACCCGAGGCTTTCCAGGCCGGTGCGGGTCGAGGCGAATAAAGCCGTCGTGGTCGAGAAGCACCTTGAGCCCACCGGCTGCCGCCACTGCCCAAACAGCGCCGGGCCGCCCAGGCTTGCCGTCCGGAACAGCGGGGTGCCGCCGTCCTGCGAAGCCCCGCCGACAAAGCCGGTGAAGCCGCGCCTGCTCCCAAGCGCGCGCACGATGCCCAAACCGCTTCCGAAAAACACGTGCCCCGCGTCGAAAAGGTCTGTCGGGAGCTCCAAGCTGAAATCCTGCTGGCCCATGAACAAGGTGCCTCGGTCAATCTTCCTGATGACCGCGCCGCCCAGGCTGGGTCGGCCCGCGATCAAACCGGCCCCTACCGACGAGTCCACCCGTTCGCCGTGGAACAGCACACTCCCGCCCTGCGCTCCGTACTCGGTGGACGCGCCCCCTGAAATCTCGACCACTTGCGCGGCGGCGCTTCCCAAGCCGGCGGCGGTACCGAGCACCGCGGGAAGCAAAAGCCTCGGCATGTGGGCCTACTTGGCGGCCTCAACCGGCAGCTTGAGCGAAAACCTGTCGAACTCGATGTCCACGGTCCGCGGGGGTTCGGGGGCGGTCCAATCGAGCGAAAGCACGCGCTCGGTGTGCGGCAGCAAAGGGAAGCCGCCCGTGGAGGCGGACGCGCGGCCGCCGGCGACCTCGACCGACTGCGCCCGGCCGGCCATGCCGCTTTCGTTTGCAATCCGGCACTCGACCTTGTGCGCGGCCGCGTCGAACCGGGCTTCCTTGACCTCAACGGCCTCCTTGCTCAACGGCCGCTTCTGGTACAGGTACACGGTGTGCGGCAGCATGACCCGCACGGAAAGCCCCTTGGCGGCCTTGGCCGGCGAGAACGAAGCGTAGATCGAAAACCAGGCCGGTGCTGCATCGGCTGTTGCTTTATAGAAGACCCGCGCCGTTTCCCGGGGCTCCAAACGAAAGCTGGTCAAGGAAAGCTCAAGGTGGATGGAGTCGTCAAGCGGACGGAAGTCGGCCACTCCGTCCGGGCGGATGCTGAAGCTCTTCGGCTCAAGCACCACTACGCTTGCGGCGAGCCCGGTGTTTGTCACCTGGAAGGAGCCCTCCCCATGCTCGGTGTACTCGGCGATCAAGGGTTCAACGGTCTGCGCCGATGCACGGACCCCGCCTGCCGCCGCGGCGCCAAGCGCGAGCAGGCAAGCAGCGCGTAAGAAGCTGAAGCGAAACGACATGCGAAAGTTTTTATCTTCCATAAAAGACCTTCTTACAAGCGCGGCAGGAATGTATCTCGCCGAACATAGGAACTGAGGGCAGATCGTCTAAGTAGTTCGCTTTACAAAGCCTGGGCCTGCAAGTTAAGTACGCCGCTGTAGGTGCCCGCGGGCAGCTGCGGCTGTGCCGTCAGGTTGATCTCCAAGTTCAGGTTGTCCGTCCGCGTGGCGGAGCGGGTGGACGACGACAGCGCCTGCGTAAACAGCTGAAGTCCACCGCCCGCCGCGCCGAGCGCGCCCGACTGTGTGAACGCGGTGTAGGCAGTGGGTGAGCCGGTGGGCACGGTGCCGTACACCTCCGCGCTCGGGATGGTGTTCGGAGTCGCTGCTCCGTCGGTCAAAGCCGCCGCCGGCGCGGCAAACCAGGCAAAAAGCCCGATGTTGGCCCTCGACGCCCTTACAAGCCAGGTCGTGGTGACGAGGATGGGCGCGGACGCGACCGCCGTGCCGCCCGGCACGAGCGTGAAGTTTACGTTGCCGGGCGTCGCGGATACGCTGAGCACTTCCGGCAGGGTGGCATTGAGGGTTACCGTACCGGCGCTTGAACTGATCTGCGCCCGGCAGGTCTTGACTGAAAGCAGGAACAAAGTGCCCGCACTCAAGGCAAGCAAAAATTGAGTCTTACAAGAAGCGGAGCAGTGCGGCATGGATGGCTCCTCATGGTCGATGTGATTGATTCGCGGCTTCGGACCGCCGTCATTGGTATAGCATCGCGCGGTAACTGAAGGTAAGCGCGCATGCAATTATGAGAGCACTTAAGTAACAACATGGAGAACGTCCAGCTTCTCGTGGAAGGCCGGTTCAGGATAAGTATTGGTGATGCAACGAGTTCTGCGTTAAGAAACATCGGCAGCAGACTCTGCACAGTTTGGCTCGAACTGTTCCAAATCCGGCCAGAAAAGAACCGGCGCAGACCCCGCGCACATTGACGGCCGGCGATCGATGGCGGTTGGAGCGTATGCGCGCCCGCGAAGCTGGTATAGCAGGAAACCGGAGGACACCGGCTTTTGTCTGTTCCGAGAAATGGTCTGCCTTCGACGACTGCCCCGCATTCTTCCGTCCCTGATCCAGGTCGCCGGAGATCCCGCCCCGCGCCGAGAAGTTCTCGTCGTGCCGCCATACCTTCGAACACACGCGAATCTGGCCAGGTTTTCACAAAACCGCAACGCAAGATTCATCGAAGCTCCGTACACCTTTGGAGATAAGCTGCCTACCCGGCCGAACTCTTACCCTTTCCGCCCTCCTGCACTACAGGCCCCGTCAGCGCCCCGCCCGGGTCCCAGCCGTCCTTGTAGTCGACCAGGAAGGAAGCCTGGGGAAAGCCGCCCCGCTCCACGATCTCGTCATGGGTCAGGATGGTCTCAATCCCGTTCGCGGGATCGGCCTTGGCTTGCTCCAGAACAGTTTTCACCTTCGCCGCGAGAGCCGGATCGTCCGGGTGCCGCAGCATGATCGCGTTGGAGCCACCCGCGGCCCAAGCCTCGGCCTGCCAGGAGGTGACGGACGGGCCCCGCGCGCCGGGCTTTGCCGCGCCGTAGGCGGCTGTGTACAGCGTCGACACCTTGATGTCCGCGAAATCCCAGTACCAGGTGTTGGGGTGCTCCCGGAGCGGATCGAACAGGGGGTTGTCGACCACGCCGTGCTCGGCCGGCCACACGCCGGTGAGCATCGTGGTGTGGCTGGGATAGGTTACGGTCGGGACGACGCCGACGACCCCGTCCGCATAACTGCCGCGGGCCATGAAGCCGCGCAGCACCGGCACTTTCAGTCCGTGCTCGGCGGCATGGGTGGCGTACTCGGGCTTCATCCCGTCGATGGAAATAACCACAAGCGGCGCCGGTGGGCCGGCTTGCGCGTGGGCGGGGTGAAGCGCGCCGAGCACAAGGGCAGCGGAAGCAGGAACACAACAAAATCGCTCTATGGAAAGCCATTCTCCAAATGCGATGCTGCATTCACGTAAATTGCCGCGGAATGTGCGGGAGATAGGCTTCCCGCGCCTCCCACGGGATTCGCACGAGGCCTTCAACGCCGAATCACGGCTGCAAAAAGCTTTAGAGTGAAGAACATCGCCGCTTGCCGATGGGCCCGCCCGCCCCCCCCGGCGGGCCAACACCCAACCCCCCGCCCCAAACCAGCCTACAAACCCCCCCCCCCCC
>CAXTSB010000056.1:0-6332 GCA_964246845.1 uncultured Acidobacteriaceae bacterium | reverse complement strand
ACCGCTTTCGGGTGAACCCCCGCCCGGCTGCCCGTGGGCCCCGCCGGCAGCGGGCGGCGGCCGTACACCCTACCGCAGGCCTCATCCATGCTTCGATCCGCCGCCGGCCCGTTGGGGCTCGACGCCGTCGTCCGCGCTCCTCGGCTTTGCCTGACGCAGCAGAAATGCTTTCATCAATCAGCGGGATCGTAGTTCAGGTTCGGGGCCAGCCAGCGCTCCACTTCCTTGACGGTCATGTTCTTGCGCTGGTGATAGTCGATCACCTGGTCGCGGTCGATCTTGCCGAGGCTGAAATAGCGCGACTCCGGATGGGCGAAGTAAATCCCGCTCACGCTCGACCCCGGCCACATCGCGAAGGACTCCGTGATCACCATGCCTGTGTTGGCTTCCACGTCGAGCAAACGCCAGATTTGGCCTTTCTCGGTGTGGTCCGGGCAGGCCGGGTAGCCCGGGGCCGGCCGGATGCCGCGGTAGCCTTCCCGGATGATCTCAGCGGGGCTCAGGTTCTCCTGCTGCCCGTAGCCCCATTCGTCGCGGACCTGCTTATGGAGGCACTCGGCGAAAGCCTCCGCTAAACGGTCGGCGACGGCTTCCGCCATGATGGCGTTGTAGTCGTCGCCCTCGGCCCGGAAGCGCTCGGTAAGCTCCTTCAGCCCGATGCCGCTGGTGACGGCAAACGCGCCGATGTGGTCGGGACATCCGGTCGCGCGCGGCGCGATGAAGTCGGCGAGCGAGCGGCACGGCTCCGCGCCTTCGCGGTTCGCCTGCTGGCGGAGAAAGCTGAACCGCTCCAGGACCGCCGTGCGGGTCTCGTCCGTGTACAGTTCCACGTCGTCGCCCACCGCGTTCGCCGGAAACAGCCCGTATACGCCGCGCGCCGTGACCGGCCCGGTCTCGATCAGGAGATCGAGCATAGCGTTGGCTTCGTCGAGGAGCTGACGGGCAAGCTCGCCCTGTGTTTCATCGTCCAGGATGCGCGGGTACACGCCCTTGAGCCCCCAGGCGTGGAACAACGGGCTCCAGTCGATGAACGGGCGCAAGGCGGCAAGGGAAAAGTTGTCGAGCACGCGGACGCCGGTGAACGAGGGCTGGGCCAAGTCTTCGCGGCGCCATGTGATGGGCGTACGGCGCGCGCGCGCTTCTTCGAGTAAAACGACCGGCTGGCGGGGCTGCGCGTAAGCTGTCCGCAGGGCGTCGTACTCAGTTCGGAGCCCGGCGACAAAGGCGGGCTTGGCCTCATCGCTGAGGAGGCTGGTGGTCACGGGCACGGCGCGGCTCGCGTCCAGCACATGGATCACGGGCTCGCTGTAGTGCGGCGCGATCTTGACGGCGGTGTGCCTGCGGCTGGTGGTCGCCCCGCCGATCAGCAAGGGCACCTTGAAGCCTTGGCGCTCCATCTCCTTCGCGACATGCACCATCTCGTCGAGCGAGGGCGTGATGAGCCCGCTGAGGCCGATCACATCGACCTTTTCCGCGCGGGCCCGTTCAAGAATCTTCTCGCTCGAAACCATCACGCCCATGTCGATGACTTCGTAGTTGTTGCACGCGAGCACCACGCCCACGATGTTCTTGCCGATGTCGTGGACGTCGCCCTTGACCGTGGCCAGCAGGACCTTTCCCTGGGCCTTTACGGTTTGGCCGGAAGCCTCCATCGCGGCTTTTTCCGCTTCCATGAACGGCGTCAGGTGCGCGACTGCCTTCTTCATCACGCGGGCCGACTTGACCACCTGCGGCAGAAACATCTTGCCCGCGCCGAACAGGTCGCCGACCACGCCCATGCCGTCCATCAGCGGACCTTCGATCACCTGGAGCGGCCGCCCGAGCTTGACGCGCGCTTCCTCGGCATCGGCCTCGATGTAGGCGTCGATGCCGCG
Organism: uncultured Acidobacteriaceae bacterium; assembly: GCA_964246845.1. Classification (GTDB taxonomy): domain Bacteria; phylum Acidobacteriota; class Terriglobia; order Terriglobales; family Acidobacteriaceae; genus EB88. The sequence continues at coordinate 4,458 of CAXTSB010000056.1, read as the reverse complement.
GATCAGCGCGTGCGAAAGCCGCTCCTCGACCGTGCCGCTGCGCCACTCCTCGGTCTTCTTTTCAGCGACCGCGGCCGTGTGGCCCTTGATCAGCTCACTGAACTCGACCAGGCGCTCGGTCGCGTCCGGGTTGCGGTTCAGCAGCACATCCTCGACCAGCACCTTCAGTTCGGGCTCGATATCCTCGTACACTTCGAGCACGCCGGCGTTGACGATGCCCATGTCCATGCCCGCCCCGACGGCGTGGTAGAGGAAAGCCGAGTGCATCGCTTCGCGGACCTTGTTGTTGCCGCGGAAGGAGAACGAGATGTTGGAAACGCCGCCCGAAACCTTCGCGTGGGGCAAGTTGGTCTTGATCCAGCGCGTGGCGTTGATGAAGTCCACCGCGTAGTTGTTGTGCTCCTCCATGCCGGTCGCGACGGTGAGGATGTTGGGGTCGAAGATGATGTCCTCGGGCGCGAAGCCGATCCCGGTCAGGATTCGGTAGGCGCGCTCGCAGATGCGGATTTTATCCTCGTACGTGGCCGCCTGCCCCTGCTCGTCGAAGGCCATGACGACCACGGCCGCGCCGTACTTCAGCACGGTCGCGGCGTTGCGGCGGAACCGCTCCTCGCCTTCCTTGAGCGAGATGGAGTTGACGATGCCCTTGCCCTGCAGGCACTTCAGGCCGGCCTCGATGACCTCCCACTTGGAGGAATCGACCATGAAAGGGACTTTCGCGACCTCGGGCTCGCTGCCCAGCAACTGCAGAAAGCGCGTCATCGCGGCGACGCCGTCGATCATGCCTTCATCCATGCAGATGTCGAGCACGTTCGCGCCGTTCTCGACCTGCTGCCGCGCGACGCCCACGGCTTCCTCGTACGCGCCGGCCTTGATGAGCTTGGCGAACTTGGGCGAGCCGGCCACGTTGGTCCGCTCGCCGATCAGGATGTACACGCCGGGCTGCTGCGTGAAAGGCTGGGAACCTGAAAGCCGCAGCGGCCGCGCTTCGATGTTCTCGCTCATGCTGCTTTTCCGACCTGGGCGTTCCATACCCGCGGGGCCTGGCCTTCGAGCGCTTTCGCGATGGCGGCGATGTGCTCGGGCGTGTTGCCGCAGCAGCCGCCGGCGATGTTGAGCAAGCCTGCCCGGGCAAACTCGCCCAAGTACCGCGCCATGTCGGCGGGGCCGAGATCGAACCCGGTCTCGGACAGGGGGTTCGGCAAGCCCGCGTTCGGGTAGCACGAAATCGCCGCGTCGGCTTTGGACGAAAGCTCGTCGAGAAACGGGTACATCAGGTCGGGACCGAGCGAGCAGTTCAGGCCGATCGACAAAGGCTTCACATGCGCGACCGCGTTCCAGAACGCCTCGGTGGTCTGCGCCGAGATCATCGTTTCACCGCCCCGGCCGACCGCGGCCGAGATCATCACCGGCAGCTCTTTTCCGTCCTCGTCGAAGACCTCGCGGATGGCCACGAGCGCCGCCTTCGCGTTCAGCGAGTCGAAAATCGTCTCGACAAGCAGCAGGTCCGAGCCGCCCGCGATCAGCGCGCGCACCTGCTCGGTGTACGCGGTCTTAACCTGGTCGAAGGTGACGACGCGGAAGCCCGGGTCGTCGGCGTCGGGCGAGTTCGACAGCGAAACAGTGAGCGGCCCGATCGCCCCGGCCACGAAGCGCTGCCGCCCCGAGGCGCTCCCGACACGGTCGGCCCACTCGCGGCACTGCCGCGCAGAGGTTTCGTTGATCTCCCAGGCCAGGGCGCTTAGGGAAGGGCTTTCGATGATTTCCTGGTAGAACTCCGGGTTCTTGCGGCCGCCGTGTTCGCGCGGGTCGTCCACGAAGAACTCGCTCTGCGTAATGCTGGTCGCGCCGAAAGTGTTGGTCTCGATGATGTCCGCGCCGGCATCGAGAAAGCGGCGGTGAATGTCGCAGATCATGTCCGGCTGCGTAAGCGAAAACAGGTCGCCGTTGTTCAGCAGATCCTTTGTCGAGCTTGCAAAGCGCTTGCCGCGGATGTCGTTTTCCGTCATGCCGTAGGTGCGGATGGTCGTACCCATCGCGCCGTCGATGATGGCGATGCGGTCTTGAAGGATGTTCCGCAGAGGATGCTTGTCGGCTGAGCTCATTGTGTTTGCCGGCCCAGGCACGAAAGCATGGTGTGCCATGCTTCCGCCACACGCTTCCCCGCGCAACGAATTGACCTGCTGGACACAGACGAAAAATCAGCTTGCATGGGTATAGTTTACCGGCCTCTCCGTCGTCCTGTCCGCTTAGGCTACAGTCGGGCACCGTGCCTCCCCGCGGGAGCGGTTACCGGTACCAGGACGTGCTCGCCGGGTAAGCGCCTCGATCAAAGCTGCTTTGCACTCAAGGCCGCCGTATGTGGGGGCGGCAGCTTCAAAATGGGTGATGTGCGGTCCGCGGCGCAAGCGTTGCGGGCAAAGCGAGAAAACAATGAACCTTACAACTTCCAAACACGACCGTTTGCAAGGAGACGCTCCATGGCAAGCATGAGCGACCGCCTGCCCGAGCTGCCGCCCGGCGCTTTCCTGAAGGAAGACGCGGGCGACGACGCGGGCTTTTACGCGCAGGCCCGCCTAGTCACCCATATCGACGAGCCCGCAGTGCGCGCGCTCACCGAGTATTATCGAGCGGCCCTGCCGAGCGGAGGCGTGCTGCTGGACCTGATGTCGAGCTGGGTCAGCCATCTGCCCCCGGAGGCGGCCTACGCCGAGGTGATCGGCCACGGCATGAACGCCGAGGAGCTCAAGGCCAATCCACGTTTAAACCGGAGCTTTGTACAGAACCTGAACCGCAACTCCACCCTGCCGCTCGAGGCCGACAGCTGCGACGGCGCCATGTGCTGCGTCGGGGTTCAATATCTTGAGCATCCCGTGGAGGTGTTCGCTGAAGTCTTGCGGGTGCTGCGGCCGGGCGCGCCGTTCATCGTCAGCTTTTCCAACCGCTGCTTTCCGACCAAGGCGATGGCGATTTGGCGGTCGCTCGACGCCCGCGGGCACGCCGCCCTGGTCGACCTTTACATGGATCGCGCCGGGTTTCGCGAGATCAGCACGGAGGTGCTGCGGGACGGCTCGAAAAGCGACCCGCTGCTTGCGGTCACGGGTCGGCGCTGAGGGCGCGCCGTGCCCTGCCGGTCGTATGACCTACCTTAAGTGGAGATCGTGGTTATTTTTCAGAAAATCTTTCGCGCGCTCCGCCAATCGTTGATCGGGGTCAGATCTGCCGCCAGCGGCGGTTTCGACCATGCGGCCGCTTCCCTTGGCCGCCCCACTACCCCGGCGCAAACCATGCTGCCGGCAGGCGCGGACCATCTAGTGCGGCGCGTGAAAGATGCAATGTCCAGGAGGCGGTCATGGCGGAGTTTCCGGCGGGGTTTGAAGGGCAGGTTCACTACATGAAGGCACCGGGCCGCAGCTCGGTCACCGACAGCGCGGACGTGGTCGGGCTGGTGCGGGAAATCCTGCACGCGGTGGAAACGCGCGGCGATGCCGCCGTGCGGGAGTTTTCGCGGCGCTTCGACAAAGCGGACCTCGACAGCTTTGAAGTGAGCGCGGACGACCGCGCCCGAGCCGTGGACACGCTCGATAAGCAGACCCGTCAGGATACCGAGTTCGCCATCGCCAACGTGCGCCGGTTCGCCGAAGCGCAGCTGGGGACCATCCTGCCGCTGGAGGTGGAAGCCCTGCCGGGGCTGCACCTGGGGCACCGCGTGATCCCGATCGAGCGCGTGGGCGCGTACGTGCCCGGCGGGCGCTTCCCGCTGCTTTCCGCGCCGATCATGACGATCGTGCCGGGCAAGGTGGCGGGCTGCGACGAGGTGGTCGCCTCCTTGCCGCCCAACGCGCACCCGGCCATGATCGCCGGCTGCCACCTTTCGGGCGCGGACCGGATCTTCCGCATCGGCGGCGCGCAGGCCATCGCCGCCATGGCCTACGGGACGGAAACGGTGCCGCAGGTGAACAAGATCGTGGGTCCCGGCAATGCGTTTGTAAACGAGGCCAAGCGGCAGGTTTTCGGGCCGGTTGGCATCGACCAGCTGGCCGGGCCCTCGGAGATCTTCGTGGTTGCCGACGCGACGGGCGACCCGGAGCTGATCGCGACCGACCTGCTGGCGCAGGCCGAACACGACGTGCGGACGCGCGTGGGGCTGATCACGACCGACAGCACGCTGGCCGAGGCGACCGCGCACGCCGTGCTCCAACAGCTCGAAACGCTGGCGACCGCCAAGATCGCGGGCGAAAGCTGGGCCAACTACGGCGAGATCACCGTGTGCGCGGACGAAGCGGCGATGATCCGCTACTCGGACCACATCGCGGCGGAGCACCTCCAGGTGCACACCGCCGAGCCGCGGCAGTTCGCCAAAAAGCTGCGCAACTACGGGTCCTTGTTTATCGGGCAGAACGCGAGCGTGGTGTACAGCGACAAGTGCGTGGGCACCAACCATACCCTGCCCACCAT
>CAXTSB010000055.1:8003-20315 GCA_964246845.1 uncultured Acidobacteriaceae bacterium | reverse complement strand
TTGAGAGCCCCGGCAAGCGCCGCGTTCCTTTTGTGCCCGGCGGGGGCCCGGCGCGCACCTTCCGGCAAGCGGCCGAGCAGCCGGGCGGCGCGGTCGACCGCGTACTCATGAAGGTTGGTATGCCAGGAGGCGACAAGCGGCACACCGAGTTTGCGGGCGAGCAGAGCGCCCAGGATGCCCACATCGCTCGGGCCGGTGACATGGACCACATCGGGCCGGAAGCGCCGCAGAGCTTCCTCGGCGGCCGCCCAGTGCCGGAGCCAGAGCGGATCGCAGCGCAGGTCTTTTTCGATGGGAAAAGCGGCAAACCCGCGCGGCAGCTCCAGCAGCTCCACCGGGCCGCGCCCGCTTAAACCCCGGTGCGGCCCCGCATGGACGCACAGCAAGGGCCGGCCCGCGCGCGCCGCCCAGCTTGTGTACTGGCGCGCAATCGCGGCCACGCCGTTCACCTCCGAGAACGCGTCGGGAAAGAAAGCGGTCCGGGGCGGTGTGTTCACCTTTTCAGGGTAGACGGCCGAAAGGCTAGTCGCCGAGTGCATGGCGGAGCTCCCGCGCGTCGGCCCAAGCACGCCGCAAGCCGCCTGAAACCGGGCGCGCACCCAGCGCCCGCACCGATCCAAGCAAAGCTCGGATGTACAGCGGGGCCGCCCCGCGCGGCCACAGCTCGGCGACCGGCACCATGGCGCCGTCCGGACCGGGGTGCCACACGCGCTCGTCCCACCGCCGCGAGCCGGGCGGGAACTCCGGGTAGTCGCGGATCACATCGATCGTCGAACGCAGCACCCGGTGCTTGAACGGCTCGGCATACTGCGGCAGGAACAGCACATGGCTGCGGCCCTCGTATCGGATTTCATGCACGAATTCGGTGAACGTCGCGGCATCGGTGAGATTGATATTGGCGCTCGGCTCCATGCCGTGCCGGTCCCCGCCGGAGATCAGCAGCCGTCCGGTTTCGGCGGCCATCCGGCGTACCGCGCGGTTCTCCTCCCAATCGCGCAAGCCGTTCAGCTCCAGCGCATGGAGGTACCTGCCGTTCTCCTCAAGAAACCGCCGTAGGAGCGACCGAAACCGTGCCTGCCCGACCAGGTACATATCCCACATCGGGTGGTTGAACACGAGCAGGACGTTCGGCAGGGCGTGCAGTTCGGCAAGCATGGCGGTCAGCTCCGGCCCAGTGCTGGGGCCAGCCGTAAACGCGGCGAAGCGCTCCATCCAAACCTGCCCGCTGTCGCTAGGCAGATTGTGAACGCCGATGTGAAACGACTGCGGGCCGAACGGAACGCTCCATTCGACCGATACTGGGATATGCCGGGCCGAAGTGACGGTGCGCAGCAGCATGGGCGCGGCGATCGTGTCGTGGTCGGTGAGGGACACAAGGGGCCGCAGACCGAGCTTGGCGATCTGCCCGCTTTCAAGCTCCCAAGCCAGCTTGGGAGTCAGCGGCGGCGTCCAATAGCCGCGAGCATAGTCCACGCGGAGCCGGTGCCTGCGTTCGGCGCGCCGCTCCACGCGCTTCACCACCGGGTCCAGCCAGCCGATGCGCTCGCCGAGCAGCGCGAGGAAATCCAAAGTTTCCTTGGATTGGTTGGTGTGGCTGTGCAGGGAAACACCGGCCAAGGCATCCTCGGCCGCCGCTTCATCCCGCCACAGAAAGGAAATCCGCCTCCGCTCGACCATCCGCCGCGCCTCCCGCCTCCATCTATGCTTCGCCTGCACTATGAACAGTGCATGACAGCAGGAAGAAAATGCGCGCTTCTGGGTACTTCGGTACCTCGTTCCGCGGTGGCGGCCCGCTGCTAAAGATCCGCGTACCAGTCGTAGCCGAGCTTGGTCCAATAATCGTCCGGCGTTTGGTTTGTGTAGGCGATCAGCCCGATGCGCTTGATCTGCTTGTAGCCATACTTATTTGGCATATGGAGCCGTATCGGCGCGCCGTGAAGCTGCTCAAGCGGCGCGCCCATCATTTCGGTCACGAGCAGCGCCTGCGGGTGGCGCAGTTCGCGCAGCAGGTAGCCGTTGTAATAGTCCCCGTCCGGCGTTTCCATGTACACGTACTTGGGCTCCTTGCCGTCGATCAGCTCCGGCGGGTAGACGTCCAGGAAGTCGGCCATGCGCACCCCGGCCCAGCGTATGTACTGGCTCCACCCCTCGATGCACTTGAACTGCGTGACGAACTCATGGCGAGGCAGTTTCGTGATGTCGTCGAGCATCAGGAGAAGCCCCGGAGTACCCGCGCGCAGCGTGGAGTTGCTTTCCCCGGACTCTTCCCGCCCGCGCGGCTTGCGCCCGAGATGGTTGTTGTCCTCACCAGAATCGTCATCATCCTCATCGGCGTCCGGCATCTCGTCGTTCATCGCCTTTTGCAGCATGGACGCGGGCGCCATCTTGGTGGAGCTCGCGATATCGGGCATGGGCTTGCGGTGCCGAGCGTTTTGTTCCTTGCCGCCGGGCGCTTTGCTCTCGTCAGACTTGGCTTTCTCGACCATGCCGGCGGGCGCCATCTTGTCGGCGCTTGACTTGTTCGGGTCCACTTTTGCATCTTGGCCCGGCGCGCCGCCTTGCGGAGCATCCCCGGGCTTTGGTGCTTCCTTGTTGTCGTGGTTCTGGCTCAAACCCTCCGTTTCGCCGTGGTAGCGGTAGTTCCAGGCGGTGACGTCCGCGACATACCGGGGGCTGCGCGACGCGGCGCGGGCACCCACGACCTGGAGCCGCCACGTGTCCAGCTTCAGCTCTTTTTTTAAGCCGAACACCCCGTTGATGCGGGCGGTTTCCGCGCGGTGCAACGGGTAGGTCGGCGCGAGCGGGTGATAGTGAAAAATCTCCCGGTTGAGGAACGCGTTCAGATTGAATGCGTTCCGGATCGGGCTCGGCTGCATTTGCTTGGCCGGAGCATGGTCCAGGTACGCGTACACGCCGTAGCCTGCCGCGGCCCCTGCCACAGCACCCAGGAAGGAGCGCCGCGTGTGCAGGCGGGACTGCGCCAGCACCGCCGCGTCCGCGGCTTCCGCGCCCGGGATGCGCCGGGTCATCACATCATCGGCATCCTTGGGGTCTGTCGGCCGCTGCCCGCCCGCCTTGACCGGTTCCGGCTCGTCCGCGGGGTTGGCACTGGCGGCGGCGGGCTTGGCCGCTTGGTTCTCATGCGACGGCGCTTCCCTTTCAGGCGCCGGAGCGAGGCCTTCCTGCGCGCCTGCCGCTTGCCGCGCCGGCCCGCTGTCCGGCTCCGTGTTTTTTGCGGCGGGTTGAGCCGTGTCGTCGGTGGTTGCCGGCGCTGCCTGCGTCGGGCCGTCTTGCTCCGGCCGCGCCGGTCCGCTTGCCGTCGGCGGGGCTGCGGCTTCGGCGGGTGAGCTTTCCGGGCTCATTTCGGAGGCAGGCAAGGCCGGCTTACTCGCGGGAGAACTGCCCAGATCGGCGGCTTTCTCAGGAGCGGCGGCCGGTGCTTTCGGCCCGCTGACGGTCGGCGTGCTTTTCGCCTCCGGTTCTGACGCAGGTTTTTCCGGCGCTGCCGGAGCATAACCGTTTGCCGCCGCAGGTTTACGCACCTCGGACTCCGAGGCCCACGGCTCCTCCAAACCGGGGTGCCTCACTTCCAGCTCCGCCGCTCGTCATCGAGCGAGGGCGCTTCCGTGCGCTGGATTTCATACCCGCTCACCATCGCGCGGAAGTTGTTCCAGCCGGCGATGATCACCTGCGCCACATGCACGAAAAAGAAGGCCAGCATGCTCATGGTGAGCCAAAAATGGAGCCAGCGCGCCATTTCGTAGCCGCCCAGCGCGCTTGTGAGCCAGTGCAGCTCCGTCGGCTTGTAGATGGCGAACCCTGTGGCGAGCATGCCCGCGCCCATCAGGACGACGGAGGTGTAGGCGATGCGCTGCGCGCCGTTGTACTTGGTCTGCGGCGGCAGGCCTTTCAGGATGTGCAGATCGACCAGCGTCACGCGGATCGCGTCGGTGAGGCTCCGCTTTTCGGGCACCATGAACCGCCACTCCCCCGAGCGCCACAGGTACAGGACATATAGGAGGCCGTTGATCCCGAAAATCCACATGAACGTAAAGTGGTAGCCGAGCCCCTGCGTGACGTGGTACGGCACGTGCAGCAGGTCGTAGAACCACTGCGGGAAAAAGCGGAACAGAGTGAAGTGGCCGATGCCGAGCTGGTACACGCGATGGTCGAACCGGTGCGCGCTGTCCGAGTCGTTCCAATAGATCAGCAGGCCGCTCCACATCATGACGAACAGCACGGGAAAGTTGACCCAGTGCATCCACCGGATCGAAAGCAGGTGCTTGCGCTCCAAACGGATGCTGGCCTCCTTTTGTTCGGGTTCGCCGCTTTTTGCTTGCGCCGGTGCCGAATGTGCTGCTGCCGCCATCGCCTGCTCTCCTTTTCACTCTTCCCGCCCGGGAACTTGCAATACCTACGCGGTGCAATCTTTAAGCCTGCGAGGTATTCTTCCGAGCCGAGGAAGCCGCTTGCGGTTACTCATACGCGACAGGTCGCTTCGATGCAACGGATTGGGACGCGCCGGTCGAATCCGCCTCAGGTCCCAGCATACGGCGCAACCCGCCGAAGCCGTACAGATATTTCCATCTGAACCGATCTCCCATTCCCACCGAAGTCACGGTGTTGGGCAGCGCTCCACATCCGCCTTGCCTCGGCAGTGCGCGGGCTGGAGTAGCATCAGTCGGGAAGACCAGCGGCGGAACGCGAGAAGGGCTTGCCCCAGCGCCTTCCACCGTACCCATTTTGGAGAGCCGCTCCTGACCGCTCGCAACAGAGCGGAACAGACTCAGCCCTATGATTACCCGGCATTGGGAGTACCTCGCCGCATTGGCACGGGAACGTCATTTTGCCCGTGCCGCAGCTGCTTGCCATGTCAAGCAGTCCACTCTGTCGGCCGGCATCAAGCAAATGGAGGAAGCGCTCGGCGTTTTGTTGGTTGAGCGGGGCCGGCGCTACGGAGGGCTCACGCCGGAAGGAGCCGTGGTTCTCGCGTGGGCCCGCCAGTCTATCTCCGAGTTCGAAGGGTTGCGCCAAAACCTGTCCAAGATGAAGAAGGATCTGACCGGACAGCTCCGGCTCGGTGTGGTGCCGGCAGCTTTGCCGCTGATTTCTCTTCTGCTGACGCCTTTTGCTAAACAGCACTCCCGGGTCGGCATCACCTTGCGTTCGCTCAGCTCCGCCGAGGTGCAGCGCGGGCTGGACGAGTTCAGCTTGGACGCGGGCATCACGTACCTTGATGACGAGCCGCTCGCCCGGGTAAGGCGCTACCAGCTCTATACGGAGCGTTACATGTTTGTCGCCGGCGCGCGCGGGGACTTGCGCGAAAAGCAGTACATTTCCTGGAAGGAGGCTTCCACGTTTCCCTTGTGCCTGTTTGTACGCGAAATGCAGCACCGCCGGATGATTGATCGGCATTTTCAACAGTCCGGCGCGACGACGCATGCGGCTGTGGAAGTGGATTCGCTGGTTGCCCTTTGGTCGCTGCTTCGCTTTGGACGCTGGGCAGCGGTTGTGCCGCATTCTCTCCTCGCGCTTACGGGTGAAACGTCCGGACTTGCCGTATTGCCGCTGGTCGCACCTGAAAGCGCGCATGCCGTCGGTATCGTCGCTTCAGACCGCGAACCCTTGGCTCCCGTAACGCGCGCGCTGCTCGACACGGCGAAAGAGGAAAACCTGAACCGGCGGATTGACTTGAGGATTGACGAATCCTTACGGTCCGGCCATTCCGCGAACCGCATGGAGAGCTATCGTAATTTTCGATCGAGTGACCGAGATTGATTGTTTGATCATCGCTTCGCCGCTGATTCGCTGATCTACCGCCTTTACGAGCTGGTGCGGAACTACGGAACAACCTGGAAAGCGCTGATCGAGGAAGAGTTCGGCGACGGCATCATGAGCGCCATCGACTTCCACATGGAAATCGAGCGCGAGCCGAATCCCAAGGGCGACCGGGTGCGCATCACCATGCCGGGCAAGTTCCTGCCCTACGGCCGCTGCTAGCACAACGGCGTGTACAACAAGCTTATGCGGGTTCTTGGAATCGAGGTCGACGCGCAAAGCCGGTGCGCCCATTACCACTCGGCGGTCGACGTCATCGCGGTGAAGATGCGCTGCTGCGGGGAATACTACGCCTGTATCGCGTGCCACGCGGCCATGGCCGGGCATGCGCCGGAGGTATGGCCGGCATCCGAGTGGGGCGAACCGGCAGTGCTTTGCGGCGTTTGCCGGAGCGAGTTGACCGTGCATGCATATTTGGGGAGCGGCGCGGCGTGCCCGCACTGCCGGACAAGCTTCAACCCCCGCTGCGCGCTGCATTACCACTTGTATTTCGATCTTGAACACGCATGAATGCACTCCCAGCGCCGTTTCTGTCCCCTTCGTTCGTCGCTGAAGCCGTGCGGGCGGCACCGAGATCAAACCGTCCATCTACACATGGCCGGAGATGTCGGCCGGGGCTGTCCATTTCGAGCAAGCGGGCTTGAACACGGCCGAGCAAAGGGAGCGCATCAGCGGCATCTTTGAAACGGACGTGAGGGGAACGGAACCAAAACGGGTCAAGCAGAAAATGCTGCAAGTGTTTCGCACGCCCGCGGCGGACGCGGTCACGCACATGCGCCGCCTGCTTGCGACCTTCGAGCAAGGACCCGGGCGCACCTGCCTGCTCGCGGTCAACAGCGGACCGGAGTCGCTGCCTGCCGAGCTGTTCAAGATTCTCGTCTCCGATGTGTGCGGCGGGGAGGCTCCCGCGGTCGGCGCCGCGGTTTGCCTTACCCTCCACCACCACAAGCGCCCTTTCGACAACCACTTCCTGTTCGACAACGACGTGCTCGGCTTCAGCATGGAAGGTTTGTGGCCCGAGGTGGAGGCTTTCGCCTCGGCGGCCGGGGCATGCTTTGACGAGGTAATGGCGGCCCTTGTGCGGGATCAGCAAAATCCTGCCTTGTGGTCGCCGGCGCTGCCGCCGGTGGTGCGGGTGGTTTTTGAAGCGGGCGGGGTTTCGTATGTGCGCGGATGAATTCGCATGCAGCTCTACGATTTCAGTCGAAAGAAGACGTGACTTCTTTTGTATTACACGATGCCGGGCTGTTCCGCTGCATCCGCTGCGCGACGGCGCTGTTCAGCTCCGACACCAAGTTCGATTCCGGCATAGGTTGGCCCAGCTTTTGGGAGCCGATCGCGCGTGAAAACGTGCTTGAAACCAAGGACGACAGCCTCGCCATCGAGCGCACCGCGGTCCCGTGCCGGCACTGCGGCGCGCACCTCGGCCATGTGTTCGACGACGGCCCGCGCCCACCGGCTTGCGCTCCTGCATGGACGCGGCGGCGCTTGACTTCAACAAGCCGGCTTAGGTGGTCCGGCGCAGCGCGGACTGCTTCGCCGCGCGCCAGTATTTTGAAAAACGGTTCAGGTCGTAGGACCGGTTGTCAGTGAACGGCGGCGGATCGATCCACTCGACCGGCAGCTTGCTCCGGACCGCGGCGGCGGCCGCCAGCAGCCGTGGGTCCGGCGTACGGACGGCGACGATGCGGCCCGCGCCCGTTTGCGCGGCTTGCGCCAGGAGCTCGGCCGCTATGTCGCCTTCCCTGCGGGTGACACGCTCCGGCATCTCCGCCAGGCATTCTTCAATAAAGACAACCCGCTTGCCGCTGATCCGCCCGTTCCTGAGCCACTCCGTATCCCACACGAAACAGGCCGGCGCGTCGGGGTTGCCGCGCAGCACGGTGCTTTGGGGGTTTAGGTCGTCGGTATGTACCCACACCAGCGGTTGGGTCGGGCCCGCTCCCGCTCCGGACGTGTGCGCCTCGCCGCGCAGCGAGCGGCGCGTACCGCCCTCCGGCGCGGCCTGCCGGAACAGGCTCGTTTCCAGCCCCTCATAGCTCCCGTCGAGCGGGCAGTTGTTCTTGAGGGCGCAGCCGCGGCAGTACCGGCCTTCGGTGTACCGTTCCAGATTTTCCTTGTTGAAGTAGTAGGGCTTTTGGCTGAAGGTGCTTGCCACCCACTGCCAGGAAAGATTGTTGCTTGCCGGGTCGCCGTCCAGCAGGTGCTCCAAAAACCAGCGCGCGCCTGCCTGCCAGCGCACCTTGCGCCAGTGCACCAGCCACGCGGCCGTCCACATGCGTGCGTGATTATGCAGGTAGCCGGTCTCCCGCAGATCCCTGCTGAACGAGTCCATGCAGCAAAGCTCGGTGCCGGACGACAGGACATCTTCCGGCAAGACGTCCTCGTAGCTGTCCGCCGCCCAGCCTGTTTTATACGGCTCCAGGTCGGTCCAGATATCCTCGCCCAGCTCGAAGTAGAGCCGCTGCCAGTAATCGCGCCAGGCGAGCTCGTTGACGAGCTTTTCCGCATCCTCGGGAGTTCGAACCACGTCCAGAACGCGGTCGCGCACCTCGGCCAGGCTCACTACGCCGTGCCGCAGATAGGGCGATAACCGGGTGACCGCGCCCGCGAGAAAGTTGCGCGACCGCGCGTAAGAGGCCGGGTCGATCGCATCCAGCAGCGCCAGGGCGGCGCGCCGCCCGCCCCGGATCGGGCTCACCGTCATGTCCTCCAGGAACGGGAAGCGGTCCAGCACGGTAGACCGACCCTCGTTTTCGCCTTCCCCGCCCGCTCGACTCATGGCACCAGCATAAAAGCAGCGCCGGCCGCCGCCGTGTACGCGGTCAAACCTATACAATCCACCACACGTGAGGTGCTTGTGCTCCCTTCAGCAAGGTATTCCCTATCCGCCGCCCTCGGCTCCGTGTTTGTCCTCGGCACCGCTCCGGCGCAGACCATGACGGCCCCCGACATCACCAAGCAGCCCACGCTGTATGTGGTCCCGTACGCGCACTTGGATACCCAATGGCGGTGGGAGTATCCCCAGGTCATCAGCGAGTACCTGCTTAAAACCATGCGGGTCAACTTCGACTACATCGACAAGTATCCCCACTACGTATTCAACTGGACCGGCTCCAACCGCTACCGCCTGATGAAGGAGTACTACCCGGCCGACTATGCGCGGATGAAGGGCTACATCGCGAAAGGGCAGTGGTTCCCGGCGGGTTCCTCGGTCGAAGAGGGCGATGTGAACCTACCCAGCGCCGAGTCGATCTTCCGCCAGGTGCTGTACGGCAACACCTATTTCCGCGGCGAGTTCGGCAAAGCCAGCTATGAGTACATGCTGCCCGACTGCTTCGGCTTTCCGGCTTCCCTGCCGACGATCCTCGCTGCTTCCGGGGTGAAAGGCTTTTCCACTCAAAAGCTGAGCTCGGGTTGGCAGCCGGCCCCCAGGATCGGCGGACCCGATTCACCCGAAAAAACGCCCGAAGGCATTCCCTTCAACGTGGGCGTGTGGACCGGCCCGGACGGGGAAACGGTTTTGGCCGCGCTCAACCCCGGCGGATACGGCAGCGAAATCTACTCCGACCTGAGCAAGGCACCGACGTCGCCGCCCGAGCCCCCGGCCGGCTCGAACGGGCGTCGGCGACGGGCGTTTGAAACCGACTGGCCCGCGCGGCTCGACATCGACGGGAAAGCCACCGGGGTCTTCGCCGACTACCACTATGTCGGCACGGGGGACATCGGCGGGGCGACCAATGAAGAGTCCGCGAAGCTGCTGGAAGCGATCGTCACCGGCGGCGAAGCGCCCCTGCCCACAACTTTCTCGCCGACCCCGCCCGGCGCGGAAGGGCAGGTCACCACCGAGGGCGCGCCCGTCCGCATGGGCGGCGGGCCGGTCAAGGTCATCTCCGCCTCCGCCGACCAGATGTTTTTGGACATCAAGCCGGAGATGCAAACCAAGATGCCCACTTACCAGGGCGATCTTGAACTGATCAACCATTCCGCGGGTTCGCTGACCTCGCAGGCATACCACAAGCGTTGGAACCGCAAGAACGAAATCCTGGCCGATGCCGCCGAGAAGGCCTCCGTGGCCGCTGCCTGGATGGGCGGACGGCCCTACCCGCAGCAGCAGCTCAACAATGCGTGGCCCCTGGTGATGGGCGGCCAGTTCCACGACACCGGCGCGGGCACCGCGACCCCGCGCGCGTACGAGTTCGCGCAAAATGACGACATCATCGCCTCCAACCAGTTCGCCGACGTGCTCACGAGCGCGACGCAGTCCATCGCGTCATCGCTCGATACGCGGGTGAAGGGAACGCCGGTCCTGGTGTACAACCCGCTCAACATCGCGCGCGAGGATATTGTGGAAGCCGCGCTGCCCGCCGGTGCTCCGGCGGAGGTTGCGGTGTTCGGGCCGGACGGGAAGCAGGTGCCCGCGCAGGTCGAAAACGGCAAGGTCCTGTTCCTCGCTAAAGTTCCGTCAGTCGGCTACGGCGTATTCGACGTCCGCCCGGGCAAGCCGGAGGACGCGAAAGAACTGAAGGTCACCGAGATGTCGCTTGAAAACGCCCGCTACAAAGTCACGCTGAACGAAGCCGGCGACGTCGGCAGTATCTTCGACAAATCCATCCAGAAGGAGCTCCTCGCCGCCCCGATGCGCTTGGCCGTCAGCAACGACGCGCCCCGGCAATGGCCGGCGTGGAATATGGACTTCGACCAGGAGCAGGCCCAGCCCCGCGCCTACATCGGCGGCTCGGCAAAGGCCCGCATTGTCGAAAACGGCCCGGCGCGCATCGCGGTCGAACTCACCCGCGAAGGCGAAGGCTCCAAGTTCACCCAAACCGTCCGCCTTTCCGCCGGAGACGCCGGCAACCGTGTGGAGTTCGGCGAGTCCATCGACTGGCGGTCGCTTTCGGCCAACGTCAAAGCAGTGTTCCCGCTTGCCTCGGCGAATAAGCTGGCCACCTACAACTGGGAGGTCGGGACCATCCAGCGCCCTGCGGCATTTGACCGCCAGTTCGAGGTTGCGTCCCACCACTGGATTGATCAGACCGATGCGTCCGGCGCGTACGGCGCAACCATCCTCACCGACGTCAAGAACGGCTCGGACAAGCGCGACGACAGCACCATCCGCCTTACGCTGCTGCGCTCGCCCGGTGAAGCCGCCGACATGAAGGGCGCGTACACCGACGAGTTCAACCAGGACTGGGGCCACCATGAAATTCTGTTCGGCCTCGCGGGCCACGCCGGCGATTGGCGGCAGGGGCGTACCGATTGGCAGGCCTACCGCCTCAGCACGCCCCTGGTCGCCTTCAACACGGAAAAGCACCCCGGCACCCTGGGCAAGAGCTTCTCCCTGCTCACGGTCGACAAACCCAATATCCGCGTGCTCGCGCTCAAGAAGTCGGAGTTGAGCGATGAGGTGATCGTCCGCTTGGTCGAGCTCGACGGCAAACCCGCCGACAGCGTCAAGGTCAGCTTCGCCGGTCCTGTTCAGGCGGCACGCGAGGTGAACGGTCAAGAGCTTCCCCTCGGCTCCGCGAATGTGGTCGGCGGCGCGCTCGAAACTTCTTTCAAGCCCTACCAGCCACGCACCTTTGCCCTTAAGCTGGGCTCGGCTCCCGCGCGTGAGCCGGGCGTCACCTCGGAGCCGGTCGCGCTCCAGTACGACCTGGCTGCGGCCAGCAACGACGATACCAAAACCGTGGGCGGCTTCGACAAGGAAGGCAATGCGCTGCCCGCTGAAATGCTGCCCACCAAGCTCCAGGTCAACGGCGTGGGCTTCACCCTTGCTCCCGCGGCGACAGGCAAGCCGGACGCCGTGACAGCCAAGGGCCAGGCCATCACCCTGCCGAAAGGCGCGTTCAATAAGGTATACGTGCTCGCCGCTTCGTCGGACGGAGACCAGCGCGCGGACTTCCAGGTCGGTAAAATGCCCGCGAGCCTGACGGTGCAAGATTGGGGCGGGTTCGTCGGCCAGTGGGATACACGTATTTGGAAGCAAAAGCCGGATTTCGTGACCCAAGGCGGACGCAACGGCACGCCGGAGCACCAGGTCGCTCTCCGCAAGGATTACGCCATCTCGGCCGCTCACCAGCCATGGGACCTAAAGAGCGCCGGCTCGCCGGATTGGTCCCCCAAATACCCGGACGACTATGTCGGTCTCAGGCCCGGCTACGTAAAGCCCGCGACCCTGGCCTGGTACGCCTCGCACCACCATACCGCGGAGGGCCTGAACGAGCCCTACCAGTACAGCTACCTGTTCATGTACTCGCTCGACCTGCCCCCCGGGGCCGGGACGCTGACCTTGCCGGAGAACCCCGCGATCCGCATCCTGGGCATTTCCGTGGCCAAGGAGGAGCCGGCCGTCGTCCCTGCCCAGCCGTTGTTTGACACCTTGGGCATGAGCGGCAAACCCGACAAGCTGGAAGCCGCCGGGCAGTAATCAGCGCGGCGGGGGGCCGGGGGGCCCGCCCCCCCCCCCCGGGA
>CAXTSB010000055.1:0-7993 GCA_964246845.1 uncultured Acidobacteriaceae bacterium | reverse complement strand
GGCTCTTGATCACGACCTGGCGCTGGCCCTGGATGGCGTCGACGAGAAGCGCCGAGCCCGCCCCCCCCCCCCCCGCTGCAATTATGAGAACGGAAAAAGGTTGATGGACGGTACGGCACCGCCCACCGGCCGACCGAGCGCAGCTTGGTTCGCAATCGCGGTTTGGAGCGAGTACGCCGGCCCCGTGCTTGCGGTAAGAAACGGCGTAAGTGCCGCCACTGCTGAGTTAGGCCCGTTCGAGATCGAGGTCAATCCGTCCGTGCTTTCGTATAGCACGTTGTCGCCCGGCTCCATATCGCTGATCACCCGGCCCAGGATGCGGTGCTCCGACTCCACCCCCAAAATAGAAGCGGCCACCTTTGCGGCATAAGCCAGGTTCGCTGAAGAATACGTACGCCCATCCGCATCGGTGTAGGTGCCGCCCGTTGCCCCGCCGAACGCGGCCTTGACCGCGAACTCCTCGATCGCCGTCATGTACGCGCCGATAAATGCATTCTCAAGCGCCGCGAGCAGGTTGGCGAAGCTCTCGATCGTGTCGAAGCTGCCGGCGGGGAAATAAAACGTCTGCGACGGATCCTGACTGGACTGCGTGCCGCCCAACAGCGAACGGACCAGGTTGGCATGCGACCACTCCTGGAAAAACGCCGACCGCATGTATTGCACGTTGCCGCGGATGCCGCCCGCGGCCGGAGCCAGCGCCGACCCGCCGGGCCCGGCCAGCTGCGGCGTTTGGATCACCGCGCCGACCAAGACGTTGTAATAGAACGTCGTCGCCAGGTCTTCGGCGATCAACAGCGCCGTCAGTATCTGAACGACGCTGTCCTGCCCCGAACTGCCCGCCGCCTGCGCCCGCGCCGCGGGAGCACCCAAGCCCAGCCCCGCTGCCGCGGCACCCAGCCCGAACACGCCCGCCTTGCCCAAAAAGCCGCGCCGGTTCAGGTTCGCCGACGCATCCGCTCCGCCGCTCAACAACGCTGAATGCTTCACTGTACATCCTCCACGCACAACATGAACGTAAGTGGGATGCTTGCCGAGCTCCTCGCGCAAACAGCGGACGTGCGGCACGCAGCCGATTCGCCCGCGGCCGTCGGTATCTTCTAGGCTGGGGCAGCTTGCTCTAGTACCATGCAGGAGCGCGGCATCCTATTGGCACCACCCTAAGCCCGGGCACCCGCGCCTGAAAGAGCCGAATGACGAGCGACACTTCCGGCGTCCCCAAGCTTTCCGACGTTGCCCGGCGCGCCGGGGTCGGCAATGCGACGGCTTCCCGCGCGCTCAACGGCGGCCGCAACGTCAGCCCGGACAAGATGGAGCGCATCCTCGCCGTGGTGCGCGAGCTGGGCTACAAGCCCAACCGCCTGGCGCAAAGCCTCAAGGGCGCCTCCTCCGGCATGGTCGGCATGATCGTGCCCTCGATCGCCGATATGTTCTTCGCGCAGTGCGCCGAGGCGGTGGAGGCGGTCGCGCGCGAGCGCGGCGCGCTGCTGGTAGTCCTGGGCTCGCACGACCGCAACGAGCTCATCCTGGCCGGCATCGAGCGGCTGCTGGAGCAGCACATCGACGGGCTCATCCTGGCCTCCTCGCAGCCCCACACCCGCGAGCTGCTCCGCGTCCTGCGCGGGCTTCGGGTACCGGTCGTGGGCATTGACGGCCCGCTCACCGACGCCGGGCTGCCGTCGGTGCTGTGCCGCAACTTCGAGGGCGCCCGCGAAGCCACCGAGCATCTCCTGGCGCACGGCTACCCGGCGGTCATCAGTGTGCAGGTCAAGCCCAACCTGTATACCCTGCGCGAGCGGGGGCGCGGCTACCGCGCCGCCATGGCCGCCGCCGGCATCGAGCCGCGCGAAGAGGTGATCGCCACGCGCGCCGATGCGATCGGGCTGCTCCGCCGCCGGGTGCTTCCGGGCCAGGATGCCCCAACGGCGTTTTTCGCCGGCAACAACCTGTCCGCGCGCCTCCTGTGCGAGGCCGTGCACGCGCTCCGCTTGTCCATCCCGCGCGAGGTCGCGCTGATTTCCTTTGACGACTTTGACCTGGCCGACTCGCTCAACCCGCCCATGAGCGTGGTGCAGCAGCCGCTCGAGGAGCTCGGCCGCACCGCGGCCAACCTGCTTTTTTTTGAAATGGACCACGACGCGGTCGGCCGCATGGAAACAGCCGCGCCCGCCCCGCTCCTGCTCACCCCCCGCCTGGTCCTGCGCGGGTCCTGCGGCTGCCCCGTCACGCGGGCCTAGCCTTACTGGTTCGCCTCCGTCACGCGCACCTGCTTTTTCTCCTCCGCTTCGTGCAGCTGCTGTTGGAGCGCGACAAAGCGCTTGTTCGCCGCGTCGGCTTGCGCGCGGTCGCCCGTGGCGCGGTACGCTTCGGCGAGCAGGCGCTGTACAGACAGCTCATCCGGCGCGGCCTGCTCGGCGGCCTTCAAGTCGGGGAGCGCCTCAGCCGCTTTTCCCTGCCGCAGCAGCAGGCGGGCGCGCTCGGCGCGGGCCTGCGCGATCTCCGGGCACTCTTCCAGCGCGGTGTTTTCTTCTTTCAGCCCGGCCTCGGGCGGCTCGCCGAGCTCGGCCAGCGTGTTGCCGAGCTTCCAGTGCGCGTAGCAGTTGCCGGGCTGCTCCCCAAGCAGGTGGGTGAGCTGCGTGCGGGCATGCGCCCAGTCGCCGGTTTTCCAGTACAGGTCGGCCAGGTGCTGCTCGGCCTGCGCATCGTCCGGCGCGAGCGCGAGCGCCGCCTTGTATTCGGTCACCGCGCCGGGCGTGTTGCTCAGGCTTTCCATGATCTCGCCCTGCATCTGGTGGGCAAGCGGCGCGTCCGGGGCGATCTCCTGCACCTTCGCCAAGGCCTGCTGCGAGAGCTGGAGGTGCAGCTTGCCCAGCAGGTACCAGGCTTCCTGGTCCTTAGGGTCGTTCGCGAGCGCGGCTTCGAGCTGGGCGACAGCTTCCCGCGGGCGGTTCAAGCCGGTCAGCACGCGCGCATCGGTGACGCGGGCAAAGCGATCCTGAGGAAGCGCCTGCACCGCTGCGGCAAGCGCCGGCTCGGCCTCCTTCAGCTGCCCAAGCTCCAGGAGGCTCGCACCCAGGATCAGCTCCGCCGGCGGCAGGCCGGGCTGGAGCGCGAGCGCCTGCCGGAGCGAGGCGGCCGCCTCCCCGAAGCGCCCGGCGTTGAATAACAGGCGGCCCATGTTGTTCCAGCCCGCGACCAGGGCAGGCGCTTGCTCGGTGATCTTGCGGTAGTCCGCGATAGCCGCGTTCTCGTTGCCCGCCTTCTGCTTGGCTTGCGCGTCGGCATACAGCGCCTCGACAGCGGGCGACACCTCCTCCTGCGCATGGAGAGCGGCGGCGGCCAGGAGCAGGGCGGGGAGCAAGCGACGCATGGTGTGAGTCCAGTATAGGAAAAGGCCGCCCGGAGGCGGCCTTTTCTTGGTTGTCGAGCGTGGTTAGAAAGTGATGCGTCCGCTGAGCTGGCCGTTGCGGGCACCGCTGACCGAACCGGACAAGCCCTGCTGTCCGTTGGCGGGGACGAAGCCGAAGTTGCTGGTGTTGTCGATGTTGGTGTTCGGACCGTTGAAGCGGGTGCGGTTCAGGAGGTTGAAGTAGTTCATCTCCAGCTCGAAGTTCACATGCTCCGTGATCTCGAACGCCTTAGTCGCTTTCAGGTTTTCGGTGTAGAGACCCGGCCCGCGCAGGTCGGCGTAGTTTCTCTGGGCGTTGCCGAGCGTGAACTGCCCGGTGCTGTTTTCTGTTGAAACAAATGCATTGGTCGTGAAGAGCTGGTTCACACTCTGGCTGCTGGAGCCGAAGCTGAGATTCTTATAGCTGCCGGAGCTCCGGGAAACGCCTGCAACCTCATTCGGACGGTTGAAGCAGCCCGCGCACTGGAGCGGGTTGCCGTTTTCCGAGATGCCCAACGGATGGCCTGTCTCGTAGTCGAGGAAAAATCCGAGCTGGATACCCCCGACGATCTGCCCGATGGGGCCCTTATTATTGACGAATTTCCTACCCGGTCCGACCGGGACGTCGTACGCGCCGCTGATCTTGACATTATTCAGCTCGTCATTGCCGGTGACGGTGTACTCCGCCTTCTGGTTGAATTTGTTCTCGGGCAGTGAGGCAAAGGTCGTGAACCCGCTGTCGACATTGCCCAGCGTTCTCGACAGTGTGTACGAGGTGAGGAATGACAGCCCGTTTGAGAAGCGCTTCTCAAGCGTGGCCTGTAGGCCGTTGTAGGCCGCCGTGCCCGTCAGGTCGAAGTTGTTGTACACATTCGAGTACTGCGGGAACGGGGAAAGCGCCTGCGCCAAGGTCGCGCCGCCGCCGAAGTCGTTGACGAAGCCGGGGTATGGACTGTTAAAGCCCGCCGCGGCCAATCGCGCCGCATCCGCCGGATTGCTGAAGGAGGCCGACAGCAGGGCTCCGTTCTGCAGGATAGCCGGGTTCTGCTGGTTGATAGGGTTCAGCTGTCCGTCAAGATGCACGGCACGGTTGCCGATATAGGCGACTTGGACGAAGGTGTTCCAAGGCAGCTGCCGTTGGTAGTTCACGTTCCACTGCTGGAGGTAGGGCGGGCGTCCGGCATCGACGGGGTTGAATGCGCGGATGGTGGTGCCCAAGCCGAGTGCCGGGTTGACTTGCTGCGAAGGCGGCGCGGGCAGCGGGTTGGTATCCCACGAGCCATAGGCCGCGACGGTGCTGTTGGTCGAGTTGCGGCTGAATACACCTTGGAGCAGATTGCCGTAGCTGGTGGCCACCTTGCTGGTGCCGTACTCGTACGCGCCGCCGTTCAGGAAGGCAAGATTGTACCCGGCCTGAAGCACCGACTTGGGAGTCAATTGGTACGCTACGCCGACGCGCGGACCGAAGTTCTTCAGGTGGAGATCGGCCCGGCTGACCTGACCCGCGCCGTTGCCGAAGCGGTTCGCCACACCCGGGAGGTTGCCCGCCGCGGGATTGAGCGCCGTCTGGTTCAGGTATACGATCTGGTTCGACTTTTCCGTGAACGGCAGCATAATGTCCCAGCGCAGGCCGAGGTTCACGGTGAGCTTCGAAGTGAGCTTGATGTCGTCCTGGATATAAGGAGCGATCAGCAGGTTCCTGAGGCTCAACTCATTCGCGAACGTGCGGCTGGCATTGTCCACCTGACCGAGAAGGAAGCTGGCGAAGGAGCTGCCGGTTGTGTTCAGGTTGTTCGGGTCCGCCGTCGTGCGCTGGCTGAAGTTGAAAGTGCCGGTGCAGTTCTGGCACTCATTGTCGTCCTGGTAGGAGCGCCTCGCTTCGCCGCCGAAGTTGAAGGTGTTGATCCCCTTCGTCCAAAGCCAGTTATTGACGAAAGCCAAGCCGAGCTTGCGGTTGATGGATTGCGTTTCGCCGATGCCGTCACCCACGCCGAAAGAATCTACACTGTTCTGCCCGTCAAAATTGATTTTTGGGAAAAAGCCTTGCGCAATCGGGCTGGGCTGCTGAGCGGCGAAGTTGACTACCGGGCTGTTGGAGAACTGGTTGTTGATCTCCCCGATCCACGACACGCCCGCGGTCAAGACGAGCTTGGGCGTGAGCGAGTTGACATAGTTGAGAAGGAACACGCTTCCCAAAACGGGGCTTGATTTGGTGCTTTGCAGCGGGTTGCCCTGCGGGATGGTGGTGTTGCCGTCAAAGCCGGTGGTGGTGAAAGAGTTCCGCCACTCGGCCCAGTGCAGGGACTGGGTCGGCGTGAGATTGTGATCGATGGTGAAGCCCCAAGTATTGTTCGTGTTCGGGAAGGCGTTCGGCGTATCCGTGGTGTTGTTGACCAGACCCGGCCGGTCGGGATCGCGGATGAACGGAATCACGGTCGCTGAGTTGCGGCTGATGCGCGCCGGGTCGATCACGTTGAGCCTGCCCTGATATTGAAACTGCCGGCCGGTTTGCGGGTCGAAAATCGGGATGAGTTGGCCGGTGCTGGGATTGATGAAGTCGGAAAAGTCGCCGGTCTTTTCCTGCGGCGTGGGCAGCGTGCCGAAGCCGGTATTGGTATTGCTTTGCCGCGCAAGGTCGACCGAGGCGAGGAAGAAGGTCTTGTCCTTGCCGTTATACAGGTGCGGGATAATGACCGGGCCGCCCACGGTGCCGCCGCCGTCATTTTCACGGTCGATCGGTGTTGTGGTGTTGAAAAAACCACGCGCGTCGAAAAACTCATTGCGGTTGATATAGAAAAGGTCGCCGTGCAGGGCGTTGGTGCCTGAAGCAGTCTGGTAAGTTACGGCACCCTGGGCAAGTCCGTACTTTGCTGAGAAGGTGGACCGCTCCACGCGGAACTCATTCACTAACTCGAACGGCGGATTGAAGTTGCCCGTCGAGCCTGCAGTCTCCGATTGCGGTGCGGGAATGCCGTTGTAAAGGATTTCCGTTTCAAAGTCGACGCCGCCGTTGATGCGGTGCGAGAAGGTGTCGCCCTGTACGCCGGGGGCAAGGAACTGGAGCGTGTCGATCTGGCGTCCGCGTCCGCCGCCGATGGATGTAGGCAGGGCTTGCACGACCGTCTGCTCAACCGTGGTGCCGAGCTCAGGCTGTGTGGTGTTGAGCGCAATCAGTGGCGCGGACACAGTGACCGTTTCGTTCGCGCCTGCATTCAAGGTGAAGTTGATGGTGGACTGCACGGTCACTTCGACGTTGACATCATTCTGGACGGTCGTCGCGAAACCCGGAGCCGTGACGGTCACGGTGTAGCGGCCCGGAATCAGGCCGGTGACGGTGTAGGTACCCGCGTCGCTGCTGACGGCCTTGGTTGTGGTCTGCGTCGTGTTGCCTACGATGGAAATATTGGCCCCGGGGATTACGGCGCCGCTCGGGTCGGTGACGGTGCCCGTGATGCCGCTCGATGCCTGCGCGAACAGCATGGGCGCTGAGCTCAGCAGCAGGGCTCCGGCAAGCAGGGCGGGCCCGCGCCTGCGGGGCGCGGCGAGAACGGCGGTACGGGCAAGACGTGAAAGGTACATGGCGGAGCCTCCGGAAAGCAGCTTGTGCTGCGAGACGCTGGATCGCTTAGTTCTGTGGGCCGCAAAACGGCCTTCTGGTGAAAACGATTCCAATGGGAGCCAACATTAAGGAATGGGTTCGCCTGTGTCAATGATTATTTTCGGATGCCTAGACAGGCAAGAGAAAGGGCGGCCCCGGAAGCAGGGGTGCCGCCCGCGGCGAAGGCAAGCGTTTACTGCGCGGGCTGCGCCTTGCCGTCCCGCACGGCGCGGTCCTCCAGCGCCCGCAGCGTGCGCTCCGCTTCAGCGCTTGCAGCCGCCTGCCGCGCCCCCAGTTCACCCTGCTGGAAGCCGAGGCTGCTTTGCCGCGCCGCCAGAGCCGCCTGCCCGCGCGCCAGCGCGGCCATTTGCTTGAGTGGGGCCGCCTGCTCGCGGATTTGCTCACTCATCGCCCGCGCTTGGCGCTCCAGCGCTTCCATTTGCGGGCGGGCGGCCTCGAACTGTTTATCGAGCGCCGCCACCTGCTTGTCGAGCGCCGCCAAGGCCTTTTGCAGCCCATCCCGCTCCGCTTCCAAACGGGACCGCTCTTCCGCGCTCAGTTCGTCCCCATGCAGGGCGAGCCGCATCTCGTCGTTGGCAAGTTTTGAAATATCGGTTCCAAAATTCCTAGGAAATTGAATGTTGACTGGGGGCGGGCTCGGAAACGTAAACTTCCCGACCTGCCCAACCGCCGCCTGCTGCTCGGCACCCAACACCCCTTGCCGCGCGCCGAGCTCCCTTTGCCGCAGCCCCAGATCGCTCTGCTGCCGGTCCAGCTCGGCCTGCCGCCGCCCCAGCTCCTCCATCGGAGCGCAAGCAGCTATTGCCTCCTCGACCAGGTCCCGGTCGCGCACGATCCAGCTTCTCCCGTCCCGCTGGAACCGCAGTGTGCCGCCCGATGCCGCACGGGTGACCCCGACCTCCCCGGCATCCGTTCCGGTAAAAGTACACACCTCGGCCGAGCGCGCCGGTTCGGCCGCGGGCGGGGCCGTGCGCGGCACGGGCGAGGGC
>CAXTSB010000054.1:18526-20342 GCA_964246845.1 uncultured Acidobacteriaceae bacterium | reverse complement strand
CGGCCGGCACGCGGGCGCGCCGGAGATGCTGCGGACCATGGTGCGCGAGTTCCAAACCGAAGCCGCGGCGCTCGGTTTGGGGCAGGATGCGCACCGGGTGGTGACGCTGGCCTCGCTGGTGGAGCGCGAAACGCCGATCGAAGCGGAGCGGCCGTTGGTGGCGAGCGTGTTCCAAAACCGGCTCGGGCGCGGCATGGCGCTCGACACCGACCCGACCGTGATCTACGCGGCGCTGCTCAAGGGCGGCTATCGCGGAACCATTTTTCAGTCGGACCTGAACGCGGACTCGCCGTACAACACGTACAAACACGCGGGGCTGCCGCCGGGGCCCATCTGCAATCCTGGGTTGGTGTCGCTGAAGGCCGCGCTGCACCCGGCCCGAACCAACTACCTGTACTTCGTCGCGGCCGGGGCTGACCCGCGGGGCCGCTCGCGGTTTGCCGCGACGCTTGAGGAGCACCAGCGCAACGTGGCGGCGTATCGGGCGGCGGTGCGGGCCGGGCGTTGAGAGCCGCTGCCGTAGCTGAGGGAGCCTGGGCGGCGCCGGCTCCCCGCTATACTGATCTCTTGCGCCGATTTTTCCAACTGTTCCGCGTTCCGGCCCGCTTTGCCGCGCTTTGTGCATTGGGCGTGCTGCCCGTTCTGCAAGGCTGTCTTGTACATACCCATAAGGTGCAGCAAGTCATCGTTCCGCCGGCTTCCTCTATTCGGGACGCGACCACTGAACAATTGGTGGATATCGTGAACCGGACCAGCGCGGCGGTGCAAACCTTGAAGGCGACGGTGACCTTTCAGGTGTCGGTCGGGGGCGAGCGCAAGGGCAAGGTCACGGACTTCACCTCGCTCAGCGGCTACATCCGGCTCAGGGCACCGCAGGCGCTGCGGGTTGTGGGGCTGCTGCCGGTAGTGCACACGCAGGCGTTTGATCTGGCCAGCGACGGCCAAACATTTGAGCTGCTCATTCCGCATACCGATAAGGCCTATACCGGCGCGAACACAATGCAGGAGCCGTCGACCAATCCGATTGAGAACCTTCGGCCGGCAATCTTTTTCGACACGCTCGCCTTGAAGGCGATCGGTCCGGACGACCTGGTTTTTCCCGTGCAGGGAGCAAAAACATCGACAGACCCGAAGACGCACCAGCTGCTGTCGACGCCGGAGTACCTTTTGAGCGTGGTGCATCGAAAGGGAACCAGCCAGGTTTTGGTGTCGGACCGGCAAATCCACTTCGACCGGGAAACATTGCTGCCAAGCGGCATCGACATCTTTGATGAAAACGGTGCGCTGTCGACGACGGCGGTGTATGGACCGTATGCAACCTTCGGCGACCAGCGCTACCCATCCACGATTACGATCCGGCGGCCGAAAGACGAGTACCAGATCGTGATCGCCATCCAGAAACTGACAATCGGTGAGCAGATTGCCGACAACCAGTTCCAGCTGGCGATTCCCGCTAGCTATACCATCGTAAAACTGCACTGACGAGATACACTTAGTGAGCGGGACAGCCGGACGGCCGCCGCCGGTTCCTGAACTCGTTTTGGGGGCCGGGGGAGGAAAGTCCGAACTCCGCAGGGCGGTGTGCCGGGTAACGCCCGGGACCGCGGCGTCAAGGCCGCGGGACGGCCAGTGCCACAGAGAACATACCGCCTTCTTGTCAAGCTTCGGCGCGACAAGCCGGTAAGGGTGAAAAGGTGCGGTAAGAGCGCACCGCCCGCGCGGCAACGCGCGGGGCATGGTAAACCCCACACGGAGCAAGACCAAATAGGGAGGAAGCAGCGGCAAGGGTCCCGATCCGCCGCTGCGCGTGCCGGCC
>CAXTSB010000054.1:0-18516 GCA_964246845.1 uncultured Acidobacteriaceae bacterium | reverse complement strand
CCGGCGCTCCCTCCGCCCCGGGGGCCACGGGGGGGGGGAAACCTCCGGGTAGGTTGCTGGAGCCCGCCGGCGACGGCGGGCCTAGAGGAATGGCCGTCCCGGGTTTCGCGAGAAATCCGGACAGAATTCGGCTTACAGGCTGCCCCGCGGTGCTTCGAGAGCCGCCCGGAAACGGGCGGCTTTCCTGTTTGCGCAGGACCGTCAGGTATTTACAAACTGATCGCCTGGATGACCTCGAACAGATTGCCCCAAGGGTCGGCGAAGAAGGCAAAACGGCTGCTGATCGCCGGAACATCGCGCGGTTCGCTCACGATCCGCATCCCTCGCTCTTTCAGAGCGGCGACAACAGCGTCGACGTTCTCGACGCGGAAGCACACATGGTGCAAACCGGACAAGCCCTGGCTGGTGCCGAGGTCGGTGAAGCCCGGACGGGGTTGCGGGCCGGGTCCGCCCATGAACTCAAAGCTGAAGCTGCCGTCCGGCGGCGCAAGAAAACCATATGTCTTGTTACCGATCGGAAAAGTGCTCATCACTTGGAAGCCGAGTTTTTCCGCGTACCATGCGGCCGCGGCGTCGAAGTCGGGAAAGAGCAGGCCCGCATGCTCGATGCGCCATGAGGCAAACGGGTTGAAATTCTCCGCGGCGGTGGAATTGGTTGACATGCACTGCGCTCCTTCCAGGGTGGGAGGCTTTCGCCTGTGTGATCCGGCTGCTTCGCGAAACGGTCGAGCCATCCTTGGAAAATCAAACGCTCTGCCGGGAAAGGCGGTGGGTTCCCGGGCGGACCGCGGCGGCAAGGATGCGCGTCCGTGTGTCTTTCTGCTTCGTTCCTGCTTGCATCTTCAACTTTGATTGCCTACATAAGTACCTGCTGCTTCTTTATCCAACGATAACATAAATATGTTTTCGATGGAATGCGTTCCGCGGATGTATTGCAATGTCGTGAGTTGACGGCAGCAAACATTGGACCGCACGCCCGATAAAGCGCTTATTCAGGGAGGTCTCTGTCTTGCTTGCAGCTGCCTGCATAGCTTCGAAATCGCCCGGAACGGGCGGCGTTTCTGTACTGATAATTGCGTTCACAAGCAGCCGCCGTCTACTGTAACGCAGGGTGCAAGGGGCAAAGGGATTTACTTGTGAGTCTTTTTACAAGGATCATGCTGGAACACCCCTCGTTGTACTTGGCCGACATAAACATTCTTTGCGGCTTGTCAAGCGCGATGACCCAGAGCACCCGTCAGTACGCGGAGCTATTGATGCCCTGCGAAGTCGCGGCATCAAGCTGGCCTATACTTTGCAAGCTATGGCGGAGTTTTCTGGAACGTGTCGACGCGCCCGTGTGTCCAGCCTCCCTGCTACACTCGCGCCAGCACACACCCTCGTATGCAATGGACCGAGTCCGTCCGAATCGCGCTGCAGTCGCTCTGGGCCAACAAGCTCCGGACGGTGCTGACGCTGCTCGGCATGGTGATCGGCGTGGCCTCGGTCATTACCGTGATCACGCTGGTGAACGGGGCAAACCACTACGTGGCCACCAAGATTTCCGGCCACGGCGCGGATGTGATCACCGTCGTCAAGCGGCCCGGGTTTGTTTTTTCCTACGAGGAAAGCAGGAAATATGACCGGCGCAAGGATCTGACGTATGAGCAGTACCAGGCTTACGGCGAAGCGTGCCGACACTGCGCTGCAACCGGGGCCATGCTCAGCGGCTCGGGCCGTGTTGTCGCCGGGGGCAAATCCAGCAAAACCACGGTCATCAGCGGGAAAACACCCACCATGCAGAGCATGACGGGTCAGGTGATCTCGGCCGGACGCGGCTTGAGCGAGTCCGACGAACGTGCCGGCGGCCACGTGGCGGTGGTGGGCTACGACGTGGTTGACCACCTGATGGGCGGGGCCAATCCGCTCGGCAGGGAAATCCGCATCGATGGCGACATCTACACGGTCATCGGACAAGGCAAGCGCGAAGGCACGACGCTTGGCCAAAGCCAGGATGATTACGTCGACGTGCCGCTGACCACATACATGCACTCGCACGGGATGCACCAAACCTTAAGCATCTTCATTAAGGCCGCCGGTGGACCGACCGCGCTTGAGGGCGCTGAGGATGAAGGGCGGGCGCTGCTGCGTCTGATCCGGCGCGACCGCCCGGGCGCGGAAGATGACTTCACGATCGAAAGCAACGGCTCGGTAGTCGGTTTGTGGAAGAGCATTTCCTCGAGCTTCACGCTGGTGCTGGTCGGGGTCGCTTCCATCTCGCTCGTCATCGGCGGGGTCGTGATCATGAACATCATGCTGGTTTCCGTCACCGAGCGCACACGTGAGATCGGCATCCGCAAGGCGCTGGGCGCGCGCCGGGCCGACCTTCTGCTCCAGTTCCTGATGGAGTCGGCAACCATGTCGGCATTGGGCGGGCTCATCGGCACGGCGATCGGGGCCGGGCTGTCGTATGCCATCGCCGCCGGGGTCGGCTGGCCCGCGCTCATCAGCTACTGGTCCATTATCGCGGGGCTCGGGGTAGCGACCGCCGTGGGTGTGTTTTTCGGGGTGTACCCGGCGAGCAAGGCTGCGCGGCTCGACCCCATCGTCGCGCTCAGGTCGGAGTTATAGATGGCTTGGAATCTAGGGCAGACCGGGGAAACCCTGCGCATGGCTGGCGACGCGCTGCGCGCCAACCGTATGCGCTCGCTCTTGACGATACTCGGCGTGGTCATTGGGGTTTCAACGGTGATCATCATCTCGTCCATCATCACCGGGCTCAACCGCAAGGTCAGCTCATTCGCGGACGCGTTCGGCACCAACACCATCAATGCGTATTATCTGCCCATCACCGCGCCGCCCACCCCGGAGCTGCTGGCACGGCGCTACCTGACACTGGAGGAAGCGGACCAGATGCGGAACCTGCCGCATGTGGTCGCGGTCGACCCCGGCCTGCGCTATACCGACCCCAACTACAACGTTGGGCAGGAGTCGGTGAAGTGGCGGGGCAAAGCCGTGCAGAACACGATCATCCAGGGCAGCACCTATGAGCTGCCGCGCACCCTGGACCTCCCCTTGACCCGCGGCGCGTACTTCACAGAGCAGCAGGACCAGCAGCGCGCCAATGTGGTCGCGCTCGGCCACGACACGGCGGAAAAGCTGTTCGGCGATACCGACCCGATCGGCAAGGAGGTGACCATCCGGGGCGAGCTGTTTACCGTCATCGGTGTATTCGCCAAGTCGCCCGCACTGTTCGGCTCGGGTGCAAATCCGGAAGACAACAAGGCGATCATACCGGTCGAAACATTCCGCAAAGTACTGCCGCAGGTCAAGGACGTTTGGATCACGGTGCGCTACGACGACCCGCAGTATCAAGGCGCGGTGAAGGAGGAGATGCGTACCCTTTTACGCATCGCCCGTAAGGTGCCCCCGCAAAAGGACGACGACTTTGAAATCTTCACGCTCGATGTCCTGGTGCAGCTTTGGTCGCAGATCACGGGCGGCTTGGTGGTTTTTATGATCGCGGTGTCGAGCGTGGGCCTGCTGGTGGGCGGGGTCGGGGTAATGAATATCATGCTGGTTTCGGTGACGGAGCGCACGCGCGAGATCGGCGTGCGGAAGGCCATCGGCGCGACCAAGCGCGGCATCCTGCTCCAATTCACGGCGGAAGCGGTGACATTGTGCGCGCTCGGGGGCTTTTTGGGCGTGCTGTTCGGCGGCGCGGTCACCTTGCTCATTCACGCGCTCGTGGCGGCGCTTCCGGCGCAGATGTCCACGGTATGGACCACAATCTCGTTCAGCATCTCCTGCCTGATCGGGCTTGTGTTCGGAATTTACCCGGCCTGGAAAGCGGCCACGCTGAACCCGATCGAAGCGCTGCGCTACGAGTGAGCTAGCCCGCCGCGAACTCTCGCAGGAGCGTCGTCAAACGCTCCTGCGCTTCCAGCGGGACCATGTGCCCGCTGCCCGGAACCACCTCGAACCGGGCGTTCGCCAGATGCGGGAGCACCAGGTTGCGGGCCACCGCCGGGCCCAGGGAGCCGTCTTTTTCGCCGGCGATGACCAGCGCGGGGATGTCAAGCACGCCGACTTGTTCGGACCAATCCTCGTTGCTGCCCTCCTCGAGCCAAGCCCGCCATGCGCGTGGGTCGGCGCGGAGGCGGTCCTCGACGGTGCGCTCAAAAACATCGGGCGGGATCGCCAGCGCGCTGTTGTCGCGTATAAATCGCTCGGCGTCCGCGCGGGTGGGCTCGGTTTGCGCCAACATGGAGGTGCGTGCTTCCGGCGCGATGGGCTCCGGGCTTACCGGCGACGGGGTGAGCAGCACCAGCTTCTCCAGCCCCGGCGGCTTTCGCGCGGCAAGCACCGCTGCGATCTTACCCGTCATGGAGTGCCCTGCCAGGATCCAGCGCTTCAGCCCGAGCTGCGCGACCGTCCGGGCGAATGCTTCGACCATGCTTTCGACCGTGTACCCTTCGGTATCGCGCGCATCGCCGAAACCCGGCGTGTCGATCGTGATGACCCGAAATTGCGGCGCGAGCGCGAGGCCGACCTCGATCCACTCCCGGCGCGACAGGCCGAACATGTGGAGCAGAACAAGGGTGGGCAGGTCGTCGCGCGAGCCGGGTAAGCGCATTTCCGTGATGGGCAGCATAGTTCCCCCTTCCCGTTTCGATGCAAAACAAATCTGGCCCCGAGAGCGCCGGGCAGAGTGCTTCCGCCCGTCTCTGTCACACTGAAAACAGCTGAGGCGGTTGCGGAGCCGCCCGAGGCAGGGAGGTCGATTGCAGCTCTGGATTGCGATGTTGTTTGCCGTGTTGGCGGGGGTCGGCATCCTGTTTTGCGCCTTCGCGATCGCGGCCGCGGGTGCATTTGGACGTGCGGTGCGGCGGCTGCCGCCGGAAGCCGCCGAGGCCCGTCCGGTTTCAATCCTGAAACCGGTCAAAGGCCTTGATCCCGACATGATGGACGCCTTGCGGACCCATTGCGTACAGGACTATGCGGCGGACGTCGAACTTTTGATCGGCGTAAAAAGCCTGAGCGACCCGGCGGTTCCGGTCATTCGCGCGCTTGCGGCGGAGTTTCCGTCGATGCGCATCGAAGTGATCGAGACTCCTCGAACATTGGGTACGAACGGCAAGGTCTGCAACCTG
The DNA here is from genome assembly GCA_964246845.1 of uncultured Acidobacteriaceae bacterium. Lineage (GTDB taxonomy): Bacteria > Acidobacteriota > Terriglobia > Terriglobales > Acidobacteriaceae > EB88. Next base: position 13,384 of record CAXTSB010000054.1, on the reverse strand, counting down.
CTCCAGATGCTGGCACATGCGCGGCATGATTACATCCTGATCTCGGACGCGGACATCGCGGTGGGTCAGCGCTACCTGCGCCGCGTGACGGCTCCGCTGACTGACCCGAAGGTGGGTTTGGTCACCGCGGGCTACCGGGGGCGTACGCATCCGCCGGGGCACCCTACGCTCGGCTCGCGTTTGGAGGCGCTTTCCATTTCGACGGACTTGTTCGCGGGCATCCTGTGCGCGCGGCTCACCGACGGCGGGATGAAGTTCGGGCTGGGTTCGACGCTGCTGGTCACGCGCGAAGCTCTCCATGCCTCGGGCGGACTGGAAGCGCTGGTGGATGTACTGGCCGACGACCACGATCTGGGGGCCCGTGTAAAAGCCGCTGGATACGAAGTGGTGCTCAGCCCGGAGGCGGTGTCGACCAGCGTACCCGCGTACAGTTTCGGGCAGTTTTGGGCGCACCAGCTGCGTTGGGCGCGAACTATCCAAGCGGCGCGTCCGGGCAGTTACCTCGGCCTGTTCCTGACGTATCCCGTCCCGTGGGCCGTGCTGTTCGTCATCGCAGCGGGCGGCTCGCTTTTCTCCCTTGCCGTGCTGCTGCTCGCAGTCGCCGCGCGCATGGCCTTGGCCCTGCGCGTGGGCTGGGGTTTGCTGGGCGATGCGCGGGTTATGCGCGACCTGCTCCTGCTGCCCTTGCGCGACTGCCTGGGGCTGGCGCTGTGGGTGTGGAGCTATGCCGGGGACACGGTGGAGTGGCGCGGCGAGCGCTTCCGCATCCGCGGGGGCAAGCTTGTACGTGCGGACAAGTAGACTGGAGGCGGGACGCCCATGGCCACGGAATCACTGATTGAACTCGCGCCGGCCCCCGCCGAAACCGGTTTGGGCCCGTCCACCGCTCTGATCCATAACGACTGGTACCCGGCCATGCGCGCCGACCGGCTTGTCGGCAAGCGGATGCGGACCACGCTGCTGCTCGGCATCCCCATGGTGCTGGGCCGCAAGCGCGACGGCAGCCTGTGGGCGATGCGCGACCTGTGCCCGCACCGGGGCATCCCGCTTTCCTGCGGCTGGTTCGACGGGGAAGCCGTGGCCTGCAAATACCACGGGTGGAAGTTCGCGGCCGGAACCGGGCAGTGCACCGACATTCCATCGCTCACCGAACACGATACGCTCGACCCGCGCCGGATTTATGCGACTGCCTACCCGTGCGTGGAGCGCGACGGCTACGCGTGGGTGTACGTGCCCGCGCCCGGCTCAGGCCGGGTGCGCGCGGAAGGGCTGCCGCCCGCGCCGGAGTTGCCCAAGTTCGGGCCGCGATACCGCTCGGCCCACCTCACCGCCGACCTGCCCTGCAACGTCGACCACGGCATCATCGGGCTGATGGACCCGGCGCACGGGCCGTTTGTGCACCAGAGCTGGTGGTGGCGCAAGCAGGGGTCCATTCATGAGAAAGCGAAGCACTTCGAGCCTATCCCCGAAGGTTTCCGCATGGCCGCGCACGCGCCTTCCGGCAACTCCGCCCCATATAAGCTGTTGGGGGTGTACGGCGAACCCATTTCGACGACCATCGATTTTCAGCTGCCCAACCGCCGCATCGAGACCATTCGATGCGGCTCGAAATGGTTTTCGAGCTTGACCACAGTGACCCCGACCACCCCGCGCGCCTGCCGCATCGATGTGGTCGCGGCTTGGAACGTGTTTTACGCCGTCCCGGGCGTGACGGCGCTGGCCAAGTTCTTCGGCAAGCGCTTCGTCGATCAAGACCGGCAAACCATGGTGGAGCAGGCCCGCGGTTTACAATACGACCCCAGCCTGATGCTGATTGACGACGCGGACCGCCCGGCGAAATGGTATTTCGCGCTGAAGCAGGCGCGGTTGGAGGGCTCAGGCAAGCATCCGATGAGCGGGCCGGTCACGCTGCGCTGGAGGAGCTGACCGCGATGCGGACGGAGCGCGTACTGGTTTTGCTGCGGGGCATCAATGTCGGCGGACGACACCCGCTGCCCATGCCTCGCCTGCGGGCAATCTTTGCCGAGCTCGGCTGCGACCATATCGATACGTACCTGCAAACCGGCAATGTGCTGTGCGCGGCGCATCCCGACCTGACCGCGGGTGCGGTTTCAGCTGAGCTTGCTCAGCAGTTCGGCTTTCCGGTTCCCGCTGTTTTGCGTACGTCCGCGGAGCTGAACGCGGCTGTCCAAGCCAACCCTTTTACGCAGCCGGAAAGCGAATCTGTGCACGTCGCGTTCCTGGAAAAACCCCTGCCGGCCGCGGCCCTCAAAACGCTGGAAGCAAAGCGGGTGGCCAAGGAAAAGCTCGCCGCGGTCGGCCGGGAAGTCTTCCTTTACTTGCCGCACGGCTTTGGGCGCTCCCGGTTGGCCTTGGCGTGTACGGGCGCGGGTATACCCGGCAACCCGACGGTACGCAACTGGAAAACCGTGCTGGAACTCCAGCGTATGCTCGCGGGTTAAACCGCGGAGCCAACCTCGACCGCGGCCATCTCCGCCCGGTGCGCCCGGACCCGCTCGGCGATTGCATATTTCAAAGCCTCGACACCCTCGCCGGTTACCGCCGAGAGCAGAAAAAACGGGAGCCCGCGCCGCTTGGCCATGGCGCGCAGCTTGCGGACCTTTTCCGGGTTTGCGGCGTCGGCTTTGGACGCCGCAACCAGTACGGGTTTCCCGTCCAAGCCGCCGCCGAAGGCGCGCAGCTCCTCAGTGATCACCTTGAAGTCGGCCACGGCATCCGGGCGGCCGCTCGCGTCCGAAACATCAACCAGATGTACGAGCACACCGGTGCGCTCGATGTGGCGCAGGAATTGCGTGCCCAACCCGGCGCCGGCGTGCGCGCCCTCGATCAGGCCGGGGATGTCGGCGACCACGAAGCTTTCCTCATGCGGCGCTTCGCCCACTGTGACCACGCCGAGGTTGGGCTCGAGCGTGGTGAACGGATAGTCGGCGATCTTCGGTTTCGCGGCGGAAATGCGCGCGATCAGCGTGGATTTGCCGGCGTTCGGGTAGCCGACCAAGCCGACGTCGGCGAGCAGCTTCAACTCCAGGCGCAGCGCGCGTTCTTCGCCCTCGTGGCCCGCTTCGTGCTCGCGCGGGGCTTGGTGGGTAGGGGTGGCGAAGTGCTGGTTGCCGCGCCCGCCGCGTCCGCCTCGCGCGACGGTTACGCGCTCGTCCGGCGCTTGGAAGTCATGGATCAACTCGCCGGTCAACTCGTCATAGACCGCCGTCCCGACCGGCACTTTCAAGACCACATCGGCCCCGTCGCGGCCGGTGCAGTTGGACCCCTCACCGTGGCGGCCGCGCTCCGCCTTGTGCTCGGGGTTGTAGCGGAAGTGGATCAGTGTGTTGTGGCGCTGCGATGATTCCATGACCACATCGCCGCCGCGCCCGCCGTCGCCGCCTGACGGGCCTCCCTTGGGCACGAACTTCTCGCGGCGGAAGGCCATGCACCCATTACCCCCGTCACCTGCCTTGACGCGAATTCTTGTTTCGTCGATGAACATTTGTGTTTTTCCAGTGTATTCTCGGCTCACTTATCCGCCGTTTGCCTTACTTTTTCGCCGCGCTTCTACCCCTTTTGGGGGAACGCCCGAGCGGTACCGCGCCCTCCGCCATGCAGCGGCGGCGCTGCCGCCGGAACGTGCGCGCCTTTGCTGCCGCCCCGGCTCGCTGCGTTTGTACGCAGATTCGATGGAGCCCGTGTCTTGCACAGCCGCCGTTTGACGACCCTTGCCGCCCTAGCCCTTCTTGCCTCGCCGCTTGCGCATGCCCAGGCCACCGAGCGCGGTGCGATTGAGGGAATCCTGCTCGACCCGCTCGCGCGGCCCGTGGCCGACGGTGCGCTGACCCTTACCAGCAACGACACCGGTGCCGTGCTGCGCCAAAGCTCCGGCGCGGACGGGCAGTTCCAGTTCCCGTCGCTCGCCCCCGGCACGTATACCCTTCAGGCGACCGCACCTTCGTTCGCGGTGTGGCAAGCCTCGACTGAGGTGGCCGTGGGCGGGGTGACCACGGTGCGCGCGACCCTGCCGCTGGGACAGCGCAAGGAGGTCGTGCAGGTGGACGCGGTCGCCCCCGTGCTCGACACGGCGACGCCCGGCGTGAGCACCACTCTGGATGCGGGCGCGGTGCACAACCTGCCGACCGTTTCCCGGCGCTGGTCCGACTTCGCGCTGCTGACTCCCGCCGTGACCCCGGACGCCGACGCGAACGGGCTGCTGTCGTTCCGCGGCATCGGCGCCCTCCTGAACAACAATACGGTCGACGGCGCGGACAACAACCAGGCTTTTTTCTCGGAAGAGCGCGGACGGACAACGGTTGCGTATTCCAACTCCGAGGCCGCGGTGGAGGAGTTCCAGGTCAATACTTCCAACTACGGGGCGGAGTACGGGCGGGCAGCGGGCGGCGTGATCAACACGGTGACGCGCTCCGGCACCAACAGCCTGCATGGCGAGTTGTTCTTTTACAGCCGCAACGGCGCGTGGGCTGCCCGCAATGCCTTTGCATCTTCCACAAGCTTTACGGCAAGCGCGGCGGGCGACGCTGCCGCCACCACGCCCGTGCAGCTGCGCAACACGCTCACCCAAGGCGGCGCTTCGGTCGGCGGCCCTCTGCGCCGGGATAAGCTGTTCGGGTTTTTCACGTATGACCGCTACCACCGGGACTTCCCCGGTATTGCCCGCGCGACAAACCCGGCGAAGCTTTTCCAGGGGCTTTCAGCGGCCCAGTATGTCACCCTGGCCGGGCGCATCGGGGTATCTCCGGCGGAAGCTCGCGTGCGCTATAACTCCGTCCTTGACGGCTTGGCGTCGCTGCTGGGTGATGTGCCGAGAACGGCGGACCAAAACCTTTACTTTCCTAAGCTGGACTGGCAGGTAAGCGAGCGCGCCCACCTTACCCTGCAATGGAACCACTTACAATGGAACTCGCCGAACGGCGTGCAGACTTCACCGACCGCGACTTACGGCAGCAACTCCTTCGGCAACTCGAATACGCGCGCTGATACAGCGATCGCACGCCTGGCGTATTTTCTCACGCCGAATGTGCTGAATGAAGCAAGAGTGCAGTACGGGCGCGACCTCGAAACCGAGCAGTCCAACCCTCCCTCGCCGTTTGAAGCTTCGCTTGCTCATAACATCTATGGGCGGCCGCCGCAGGTCGACATAGAAACCTACGGCTTCCGCTTCGGCAACCCGCCGGTCCTGAACCGCGCCGCCTATCCGGATGAGCATCGCTACGAAGTGACGGATGCGATCACCGATGTGCGGGGAAGGCATACCCTGAAGTTCGGCTTCGGGCTCGACTATGTTGATGATTATTCCGATGCCTTGTACAACGGCAACGGCACTTACGTGTACGCAAACGTATTGAACTTCGCGACGGACTATCTCGCGCCCAGCCGCTGCGACTTAGCGGCGACAGGCACGGGCGCACTGCCCTGCTGGTCGTATTACACGCAGAGCTTCGGGCAAACCACCTTTGATTTCCAATCGGCCGATTATTCAGGCTTTGTATCCGATGAGTGGAAGGCAACGCCCCGCCTGACCGTGTCGCTCGGCCTCAGGTACGAGTACGAGCAGCTGCCCGACACCAATAAAACCCTGGTCAACCCGGACATCCCTGAAACCGCCAAGCTGCCGCACGACCGCAACAACTACGGCCCTCGGGTCGGGCTGGCCTGGGATCCGGTGGGCCATGGCAGCACGGTGCTGCGCGCGGGCTACGGCGTGTATTACGGGCGCATTATCAACTCGACTGCTTTTTCCGCGCTTTCCGCAACCGGTGCGGCGGGCGCGCAGCGGTCTTACTATTTCACTCCCTTGGCGATCGGCGCTCCGCCGTTCCCGTTTGTGTTTTCAGGTACGCCATATCTTTCCGTCGCGCCCACCGCCGTCTACTTCGACCCGCGCTTTCAAAACCCGCAAATCCATCAGGCGGAGATATCGCTCCAGCAAAAGCTGAACCATAATACGACCTTGACCGCCTCAGGACTTTACTCGGCCGGGCGCGAACTGCCCAGCTATATCGACTCCAACATCGATCTCAACTCAGCGCAGAGCCTGACTTATACCGTAGTCGACCCGGAGCACCAAGGGCCGCTGCCTTCCACCTATTCGACCAGCCTCTACACTGCCCGGCTCAACCCGAATTACAGCCAGATTACCCGCATCTTTTCTGAAACCAACTCCAAGTATGAGGCGGGCGTCCTGAGGGTCGACCATAACCTTACCGGCGCGCTCGATCTCCACGGCTCATTCACTTTTTCACATGCGATCGATTGGAACCAGAATGCCACAGCCTTTACTGATACCAACGATGTGCTTGACCCGGCGAACCTACAGCTGGAATACGGCAATTCCAACTTCGACATCCGCCGAAGGCTTACCGGGGGCATGCTGCTGCGGACTCCTTGGCGTGTACACGGGCTGCTCGGCACGGCGGCCAACGGCTGGGAGCTTGCCCCGACGGCCGAGGTGCGCGACGGACTCCCTTACTCGCTCCAAACCTCCGGGTCTGTGCCCGCGCTCCGCACGCTGAATGACGTGAACCAACGAGTCACCCTCAGCGGCTTGGGTGCTTCCATCAACGGTTCCGGCGGCGCGACCCGCATTGCGCAAATCGGCCGCAATACCTTCCGCTACCCCGGCGTTGTGAACGCGAACCTCCGTATCTCAAAGACCACCGAGCTCGCCCCGCGGGTGCACCTGGAGCTGCTGGGGGAAAGCTTCAACCTGCTCAATCACCAGAACATCACCTCCATCGACGCGACCGGCTATGCAATCTCGAACTCTTCCGCCGTGGGCGGGCAGCCCAGGCTCACCTGGCAGACCGGGCAGTTCGGCGTGCACCTCAATGGCAACAACACCAACCTGTACAGCGATCGGCAGATACAAATCGCGGCGAGGCTGCGTTTTTGACCCGTGTTCGCGCATACCTGAGCCGCCTTGGAGATCCGGGTGCGGCTCGCGGCTGATTTCGGTCACGCCCGGCTGCCGTAACATCCCCTTCACAACCGTATGGCAAGCTCCTTACCATCCGCCCTCGCGCGAAGCGGCCCGCAGCCCGGCGCAATAAGGCGGCCGAGCCCGTTCCCGGGCCGCAGCAATACTTAAGGAGCGCCACCCATATGCCGCATCGCCCCCATCCGGTCCTCAGCACCCTTGCGCTCGCCGCCGTGTCCGCATCGCCGGTGCTCGCCCAAACCGCCACCGACGGCGCGATCGGCGGTACGGTTTCCGACACCAGCGGCGCCGTGCTCGGACATGCGCAGGTCGTGGTCCACAGCAACGCAACCGGTACGGACAGAACGACGATGACGGACGACTCCGGCTCATTCCTGGTGCCGCAGCTCGGCTCCGGCGCGTACACGGTCACCGTCACGCAAGCGGGATTTGAGACCTACACATCCCAAAATGTAGCGGTTCAGGTCGGCTTGACCACCAACCTGCCCGCGCAGCTTTCTCCCGGTTCGGAGACGCAAACCGTGCAGGTGTCCGGCGCGACTCCCAGCCTCAACACGACCAATAACGACTTCAGCGCGGAAATCGGCCTCAAGGTGCTTGAGGACTTGCCGGTGAACAACTACCGCTGGAGCTCCTACGCGCTGCTCACCCCCGGCGTGGTGTCGGATGCGAACGGCTTCGGCCTGCTTTCCTTCCGCGGGCAGTCCACCTTGCTCAACAACATCACTTTCGACGGCGCGGACGACAACCAAAAGTTTTTTTCCGAGGAGCGCGGGCGCACCCGCGCCGGCTACTCAACGAGCAAGTGGGTCGTCGATGAGTTCCAGGTCAATACCTCCAACTACTCGACCGAGTACGGCCGGGCGGCGGGCGGCGTTGTCAACGCGGTGTCCAAATCCGGCACCAACCAGTTCCACGGTGAGGGCTACTTTTTTTACCGCGACTCGAACTGGAGCGCGTTCAACAACTTTACAAATCTCACCACGCCCAACGGGAACGGGACTTTCACGACCAGGCCCTTCAAGACACCCGAGGTCCGCCGCCAGTACGGTTTCGAGGTGGGCGGTCCCATCCTCAAGGACAGGTTGTTTTTCCTCGTCGCCGCCGACAAGTTTTCGCACGGTTTTCCCGGCGTGTCTGTGCCGAGCAATCCCAGCAACTTCTACGGCGCTCCCAGGGCGACGGACATCCAAGCCCTCGCGACCACCCTTGGGGTCAGTCAAGCGCAAGCGGCCGCCGACTACAACAATGCCGTCGCGGGCCTCAATTCCATCCTCGGCGTGACCCCGCGCTACGGCGATCAGACCATCTATTTCCCCAAGCTCGATTGGCAGGTCGACGCCAAGAATCACGTGTCCGGCGAGTACAACCGGCTGAACTGGAACTCGCCCGCCGGCATTCAAACCGCGCCGGGCGGCATCAACTACGGGGTCCGCTCCTACGGCAACGACGATGCACGCGTGAACTGGGGCATCGCCAAGCTCGACACTTTATTCACCCCGCGCCTGTCAAACGAGGTCCGCTACCAGTACGGCCGCGACTTTGAGTTCGAATTCAACCAGCAGCCTACTGCTTATGAGCAGAACACGCTTCTGCAAACACCTGCCGGTTACAGCAACCCATTCAACGGCATCCCGCCGAACGTCAATATCCAGAATGCATTTCAGTTCGGAACGGCGACTTTTCTCAACCGTCCCGCTTATCCGGACGAACGCGCATGGCAGGCCACCGACACCATCCAGTACGTTCACGGCAATCACTCCATCAAGTTTGGAGCGGACTTCGTCCACACTTACGACCTGAGCGAAAACCTGACCTCGGCATTCGGAGGCTATACCTACGGGGGCGGCGGCAACGCGGGCTTGCTCGGCTATGTTGAGGACTATTACCTTTCGCAAAACCCGGCGACCGCATCCCAAGCCACGCACTACACCAACTACAGCCAGGGTTTCGGCACGCTCGGCTTCCAGTTCACCACGGTCGACTACGCGGGCTTCGCGCAGGATGAGTGGAAGGTCGCGCCGCGGCTTTCGCTCACCTACGGCCTGCGCTACGAGTACGAGCAGCTGCCCAAGCCGCAGCTGCCCAACAGCACCAACCCCAACCCGCTCATCTCGCTCGCGCAAACGGCGAACCTGCCCGACAACCGGACCAATGTCGCGCCGCGTGTCGGCTTCGCCTTCCAGCCTTCGCGCGACGGCAAAACCTCCATCCGGGGCGGCTACGGCGTCTTTTACGCGCGGCTCATCAACTCGACCATCTATAACGCGATCGCGCAAACGGGCGTGCTGTCGAACGGAGCCAACGGCGTTCCCAACGCGCAGCTCCAATTCGCCTATACCCCGACCACGCCCGGGCGGCCGACCTTTCCTAACGTGATCCCGAGCGCGGGCCGAGCCGGGACGCCGCCCGCGGCCATCTACTTCGACCGCAATTTCAAGCTCCCGCAGGTGCAGCAGTTCGACCTTGCCGTGGAGCACCAGTTCTCGACCAACACGGTGGTCCGCGTCTCATGGCTCGCAGCACTCGGCCGGCGCCTCCCCGACTTCGTCGACCAAAACTTGTCAGGAAATGTGCAAAGCGTCACCTATACCGTGGTGGACCCGACCGGACGGGGACCTTTGCGCAACGGGGCCCGCTACCAGACGCCTTTTTACGCCCGCACCGCCAACCAGAACGTTACGCTCGCCAACGGCGTCACGGCCGGCAACTTTCGCGGCAATCCTTACTACGGCTCATTAACCAACATCTTCTCGGGCGTCAACTCGGACTATGAGGGAGGCGTGGTGGAGGTGAGCCAGCGCCTGACACACGGCTTGACATTCAATGCGAATTACACCTTTTCACACGCGCTTGACTACGGCGAAAACAACACCACTTTCACCAATACCAGCAACCAGTACGACCCCACCGACCTGCGCGCGGACTACGGCAACTCCAACCAGAATGTGCCGCACCGGCTGGTGCTGTACGGCATCTACAACTCGCCTTCGCACTTCCACGGACTGCTCGGCTACGCGCTCAACAATTACGAGATCGCACCGGACTACCAGATCCAGAGCGGGCTGCCCTACTCGGCCGGCACTACCGGGAGCACCACCGGGCTGCTCAGCGACGCGGGCGCGACCGTAACCGGCATCAGCACCTCGTTGAACGGCACCGACGGTCCGGCCCGCATTCCGTTCGTGGCGCGCAACTACGCCCAGTTCCCGCGCACCCAGGTGGTCGACCTGCGTTTATCCAAGCGTTTCCAGGTACACGAGGGCTACACGCTCGAGCTGTTGGGCGAGGGCTTCAACCTGGCCAATCACCAAAACGTGACGGCGCTCAACACGACCGCCTACACAGTCGGCACTACGCCGGGCACGGGCAATACATTGACCTTCAACACGCAAGGCGGGGTGAACGGTGCGCCGGCGACCCCGGCCTACCAGGTGGTGACCAACTCGAACAGCAACGGCTTTACGTACACACCGCGCCAGTTGCAGCTCAGCGCGCGCTTCCAGTTTTAAGCCGCACGCCATCCGGAGGTCCGCGCTTCGGCGCGGGCTTTCCGCCACCGCACCGCCGGTGACCGCGATTTCCTTGCTGATTCCGGAATAGCAAGGCCGGGAATGCCGTACCGAAAGGAGGCATGTACAGCTTTCCAGTATCGGTTGCATTCAGTATCCTGCTGGGGATAGCTTCGGGCGCGGCGGGAGGGCAGCATGAAGATCCTAGGCTTGCCGGCGTTGATCGCATGCGTATTTGTGATTGCAAGCCTCACCCGGTCTCATGCTCAGCAGCCGCGCCTGCGGTTGGAAGCTGCCGCGAAGCAGTCCTCGTTCCACATCGGCGAGCGCATCCCGCTCACGCTTACATTCAGCGCAAGCGCCGCCGACCGTTATAAGATTACCTCCAACTCCGGCGGCCGGGACTGCACGGGCGGCTACGATACATTTTTAGTTGCGCCGGACAGCGGCTGGGCTGATCCCTTCGCGAAGTACTACAGCGGCGGATGCAGCGGCAGCTTTCTTTCCAGTACCGGAGTGCTTTCGCCCGAGCCCACAATCGTGCGGCACGACCTGAACGAGTGGGTCCGCTTCGACCGGCCCGGCACTTACAAGCTTGTTGTCACGAGCCGCAGCGTGCAAGAACCCGCTTCCCACACCGGGCAGCTTACGCTCCGCTCCAACTCCATTGAGCTGCGCATTGTTTCCGCCACCCCGGAGTGGCAGCGCGCGAAGCTGAACGCCATCGTGCAGCAGCTTCATCCGTTGCCCGCGAAGCCGCGCATTCCGCTTCCCGGTCGGGCCGAAGCCATTGCCGACCTTCGGTGCCTCGGCACGCAGGCGGCCATACAGGAGCTTGCCGCCGACCTCCGCGAGGACGAGCCCGACATCGCGGAGCAAGCATTTCTGGGTTTGGTCGGCGTAACCGACGCCATGCGCGCGGCAGCCGTCAATGCCATGGAAAAGCAGATTGAAAGCTCTTCGTTCCCTGTCGGCGGCCGCTTTCTTTACGCCTTGTCCTACCTGAAAGGGCCGCCGGACACTGACAGTTCCGATCTTCAGGAACAATGGGAGCGCCGCAACAGCGAGGCTTGGCGGGATGTGTACGCCGGGCTCCCCAGCAAGGTCGGCAAAGCCCGCGCCGCGACCGTGCGGACGCTCCTCGACAACAAGCCCTCCGGCCTCACAGCGGAGCAGACGCGGCAGCTGTCCGCCGGGCTTGCTTCCTCGTTTCTCAGCCTTTCTCAAGAAGAGCAGGTCGGCGAGTTGCGATACAGCTGGGACCGCATCAGCGCCGACCTGCCGTCGGCGGCACTGGAGAGCCTGGCCCGGCTCCCGCTCAAAAACCCGGGCAGCAATGAATCCACTGTCTATACAACTCGGGAACTGAAAGCCGCCGCGCTCCAGCGCTGGTACGAGCGCGACCCTGAAAACGCGCGGAGGGAGGCCCTGCGTCAGATTGGTTCGTCTTCGCCCTCGTTGACCGCCGGCGCGCTCTGGTTTCTTCCGAAGCAAGCCTTACCCGAGTTTGAAAGTACTTGGGCTCAGGCACTTCTGAACACCGACGACTACCAGGAGCAACACGTGCTCGCCTCCCTGCTCACCCGTTTCGGCTCCGGCGCGGCTGCGGCGGCAATCGCCGGCAAGCTCCAAGCAAAGGTGGGTGAGTGGCCGTGCGCGCCGCAAGCCGCGGCTCTCGGCTACCTGGTCAAGTTCGACCCCGAAGCCGCCCGTCCATTAATCAAGCGGGCAATTGACGCCAGAGGAGAAGGAAAGACGGCTTGCAATCACACTTTGTTTCAGGACGTCGCCGCCTATGCTTGGGGTTCTGTTCTAAGTGAAGCCGCCGTCCAAACGCTGGATGACCCTGACCGCCAGGTGACCATGGACGCGCTTATCTACCTTGCCGGCTACGGAACGCCCGAAGCTGAACAGCCGGTACGGGACCGCTACCGGAAGTGGTCGGAAACCTGGGCCGGCAAGGGCGATGTGCTGGAGCAGCATAAGGTGGGCGGGCAATCCGAAAACCAGGAAGAGCTTGGGTTAGGAGAAAACCTCGCGAATGCGTTGATTGCCGGACATGGATGGCTTGCCGACCCGGCTTTGATCTCCGCCGTGCTGCAAGGGTGCATGGGGGAACAGATGTGCACGGCGCTCAAGCAAACCGCCGCAGCGGCAGGGCCGCCCTACAGGGTCATGGTCAGCCGGCAGGGTGAGAGGCAAAACTACCAAGTCGCGCAGTATACCGAGAAGTCGATCGAGCTCCTGGAAGAGAAGCTTCGGCAGTATCCCAGGGGAACAAACTTCGTCCTGGTTTCCAATTTACCGACGACAGAAGACCAAAAGACCCTGGAACGTGAGGCGGCGGCGGTCTTTGCCAAATGCGGCATGAAGTTGGAGCCGGCCCCATGACCCTGCCGAGCCCGCATGCAAGGTTGTGCCTGAACCAGATGTGTGTGTAGGCAGGTAAAGCCGCGGCCGAAAACATTTGCGGGCGGGCGTATGGGAGCCGTCAGCTGGATGGACAGCACTTTCAGAAGTTCGGAAATCTTTGCGGCGACTCCGGCAGGGTGATGTCGGCATAGACCAACGATCTTTGGCGAGCCAGCCATGAGCCGAGTAAGCAATTTGCTTTTCATTTTTGAGGGCGGAACAAAGAAAAGCCCCGGAACAGGGTTCCGGGGCTTTTTACCTGTGCGCGCCTCAGCGGTGACCCCCGCCGCCTCCGCCATGCGATGCGCCGCCGACCGATCCGACGCCCCCGCTGTGAACGCCGCCGACCGCACCGGCGTGGACGCCGCCCACCCCCGCGCCGCCGCGAAACCCGCTCGCGGGACCCGCGGCGCTTATAACCGCGCCGGGGCCTGAACCGTTGCCGATCCTGCCCACCCGCCCGGAGTACACCCCGCCCCGCGCGACCCCGCCCCCC